>JAZLHZ010000190.1:0-6711 GCA_045617085.1 Clostridia bacterium | reverse complement strand
GTCTGCACTTCTTCGACAAGGACACCGAGGAGACCATCCTTGACAGATAATTTCCGATAAAAATATCCCTCCTGCCTTCGGCGGGAGGGACTTTTTTATGAAAAATTTACCAGTTGTTTTGTGAATAAGATAGAAGAGAATCGAATGTTGGAGTATAATTCTTAGAAATGTTCCATATAATAGGGGGGAAGACTGAATGTATCTGGATCATAGACTTCTTGTGAGGATCTCCGGCGTGCTTTCGAGACTGAGCATGAATATTATGCTGATGGACTCGACAGGTCATGTCATATATCCCGAAGACAACGGCAGGGAGCTGACTCTTCCCGAAGCATTGCGCTCTGCCCCCATGAAGCCGCTGGTATACGGCGGATTTACGCTCATCGGTACCGATGAAAATCAGCCGATGTTCCTTTGCCTGCCCGGCGATTCGCCCGATGTGTGCAGCTGTGCAATACTGGCTTCGGAGCTGATCGGTTCAATGACCAGAGTGGAGCTGCCTGCCGCCGACAAGAATCAGACGTATTGCAGCGTGCTGAGAGAAGATGTGGACGGCGTGGAGCTGGAATCCATGGCGAAGGAAAACGGTATCCCGATAGAATCATTGCGGTGTGCCATGCTCCTGTATCTTCAGGGTGTTGAGACCGATGCGGCATTGGAGATACTGAACAACGTGATACTTCCCGACAGCCAGGACGCAGTCGTCGAAATGGACAGGCATACCATCGCCATCGTCAAGACCATCACGGAGGATGACGATTTTGAAGAGGTGGAGCAGCTGGCTGACGCTATTGAGAACACCTTTGCCGGCGAGACCAGCCACAGCCTGTATATCGGCATCGGCGAACCGAAGCAGACGCTGACCCAGCTTGCCGCTTCTCTGAAGGAAGCACGCAGGGCCATTGACGTGGGCAAGAACTATCACAGCGAGGCACATGTATTCGTATACCGCAAGCTGATCCTTGAGCGCCTGCTGGCGGATATTCCGAAGGATGTGAGCAACCGCTATTACAGCGTCCTCTTCAACAGAAAGACCGCAAGGCTCTTCAATGACGAAATGATGCATACGATTGAGACGCTTTTCGAGAACAGCCTGAATATCTCCGAAACGGCTCGCCAGCTGTATATCCATCGAAACACACTGGTATACCGTCTGGACAAGGTACAGCGCATAGTGGGACTTGATCTGCGGGCGTTTGACGATGCCGTGACTTTCAAGATGCTGATGCTGCTGGGCAAAAACGCCGTTGATAAGCGCAGAAACTGATGGGACGGCCTGCCGTCCCTTTTTTAAGGCAGTATGACAGAAAAAGTAAACGAAATACTGGATGCACTGGAAGTTCTGTATCCTGAGGCGAAGGCGGAGCTCAATTTCACCAACCCGTATGAAACGCTGATCGCCACCATGCTTTCGGCACAGTGTACGGACAAACGGGTCAATCAGGTGACGGAAGGCCTCTTTGCGGAATACCCGGATGCTTTCGCCATGAGTAAGCTTCAGCCGGAAGAACTGGAACCCAAGATCAAGAGCTGCGGACTGTATCATAATAAGGCAAAGAACATCGTGGCGGCATGCAGGGAGCTTGTGAGCCGCTATGACGGAAAAGTGCCGGATACGAGGGAAGCACTGATGTCGCTGCCCGGTGTGGGGCAGAAGACGGCAGGTGTGGTGCTGCTTGCAGCTTTCGGCGACGATCAGATCCCGGTAGATACGCATGTGTATCGTGTGACGAACCGGATCGGTCTCGCCAACGCCAAAACAGCCACCGAAACCGAAATGCAATTGAGAGGTATATTGCCGAAGGACAGATGGTCTCATGCGCACCATCTTCTGATATGGCATGGCAGACGCTGCTGTCATGCAAGAAATCCGGAGTGTGAAAACTGTCCGTTGGCAAACGGTCTTTGTAAAGAGAAAATGTGAGGAAACAACATGTCATTATTCGTAGATAAGGTAAGTATCCGCTGTAAGGCGGGTGACGGCGGAAACGGCTGTGTGTCGTTCCACCGGGAAAAATATGTACAGGCAGGCGGTCCCGACGGCGGTGACGGCGGCAGAGGCGGAGACATCGTGTTCGTCGCTACCGAGCGGATGCACACGTTGATGGACTTCCGCTTCAAGCGCAGCTTCGTAGCCGAAAACGGTGCCGACGGCGCTGCCAACCGCTGCAAGGGCAAAAGCGGCGAGCCCCTGGTGATCGAGACGCCCGTGGGTACCATCGTCAGGGAAAAGGCGAGCGGCAGAGTGCTTCTTGATCTGTTCAAGGCGGATGAAAGAAGAGTATTGCAGCGGGGCGGCAACGGCGGCTTCGGCAATTCAAGGTTTGCCACGCCTACCCGCAGGGCTCCCAACTTTGCCAAGCCCGGCGAAAAGACCCAGCCGATCGAGCTGGAGTTGGAGCTCAAATCCATCGCAGATGTGGGCTTGGTGGGCTTCCCGAATGTCGGAAAGAGTACCACCCTCAGCGTTGTCACGGCGGCAAGACCCAAGATCGCCAATTACCATTTCACTACGCTTACCCCGAACCTGGGCATCGTCAAGCAGGACAGCGACAGCTTCGTACTGGCGGATATCCCGGGCCTTGTGGAAGGTGCAGCAGACGGCGTTGGTCTGGGACACGACTTCCTGCGGCATATCGAGCGCACGAGACTGCTGATCCACGTGCTGGATATTGCCGGCAGCGAAGGCAGAGATCCGCTGGAGGACTTTGACGCCATCATGAATGAGCTGGATCGCTATGGCGATCTGAAGAAGCGGCCGATGGTGGTGGAGGCCAACAAGATGGATCTGCCCGGTGCCGAGGAGAACCTGCAGCGGCTGAAGGAAAAGCTGGCAGGTACAGGGATCGAGATCTATCCCGTTTCGGCGGCGACCAACAGCGGCTTTACCGAGCTGATGCGCTATGTGGCGGCAAGACTGCGGGAACTGCCTCCCATTGCCCCGTTCTTCGAGGAGACGCCTTTCGAGGAGATCGCAGACGAACCCGTCAAGGTCAGCGTGGAGGACGGCGTATACGTGCTGTCCGGCCCGAGCATGCAGCATTTGATCGATTCGGTCAACTTTGCAGACGAGGATTCGCTCAATTGGTTCCATCGGACACTGCGCCGCTGGGGCGTTATCGATATGCTGCGTGAGGCGGGCGCCGGAGAAGGCGATACCGTGCGGCTGGGCGATATGGAATTTGACTTCATTGAATAAATAATATATAATCGGAGAGTAGAGATATGACTACCAAGCAGAGAGCAGCCCTTCGGGGTATGGCAAACACCATTCAGCCGATCATCCATATCGGCAAGGACGGCATCAACGACAACATGGTCAAGCAGGCATGGGACGCATTGGAAGCACGTGAGCTGATCAAGGCTACCGTATTGCCCAACTGTGCTTTGACTGCAAAGGATGCCTGCGACGAGCTTTGCAGGCGCACCTATGCCGAGCCCGTACAGGTCATCGGCAGCAAGTTTGTAATGTACCGTAAGGCCCGCAAGGACTCCAAGATCGACATCGACAAGCTGTAATATGGCTAAGCGGTTGGGAATACTGGGCGGCACGTTCAACCCGATCCACAACGGACATATCGAGATCGCTCAAAAGGCGAGAGAGGCGATGCATCTGGATCAGGTGATGCTGCTGCCGGACGGTGAGCCGCCGCACAAGAAGGCGGAGCTGGAGAGCAAGACAGCCCGGCTCAACATGACTGTGCTGGGTGCATACGGCTGTGAAGGTCTGTATGTTTCCGATATGGAGATCCGCAGAGCCGGAACGACCTATACCTTTGATACGCTGACTGAGCTGAAAAAGCAGGATGCCGAAAGAGAGATCTATTTCTTCATCGGCGGTGACACCGTGGACAAGCTGCCCACGTGGCACAATGCGGAGCAGCTTGGCGGCTTGTGCCGGATGCTGGTGGTGCCCCGTCCGGGAATCGATATTTCGGCACTGAAGGAGACGGCAAACGCAGTAAAGGCAAAGATCGGCCTGACCGTGGAGGTCGCCGACTGCACAGGCCCGGAGATCTCATCCACCGACCTGCGGAACGCACTGGCTGAAAATCGGGAGGAAGCCGAAACGTTGCTGCCGGCAAATACCTACGAGTATATCCGGATGCACGGACTTTACGGATCGGCGCTCCATCCCGTTTCCGAAAAACTGAAACACGCCTTGAAACCGTCAAGGTATGACCATACGTTGTCCGTTGCGGAAACGGCAGTGACACTGGCTTACCGGTTCGGGGCGGATGCCGTCAAGGCGCACACGGCGGGCATGCTGCACGACTGTGCGAAATATGTCAGCCGGGACGATTCGCTGGAGTTGATAAGAAGCGGCAGGTTCGGCGTAAAGGATGACGAGCTTTCTTCGGATGAGCTCCTCCATGCACCGGCAGGCGCAAGGCTCGCAGAGACGGAATACGGCATCAGCGATCCGGCTGTGCTGAGCGCCATTCGCAGACATACCGTCGGCGGCGAGGGGATGACCGTTCTCGAAAAGGTGGTCTATCTTGCCGACATGATCGAGCCGCTGAGAAAGCCCTTTCCGATGCTGGAACCGATCCGCAAGGCAGCCGAAACAGATCTCGATGCGGCGGTGCTGATGGCGGCGAAGTCCAGTGTGGATTATGTCCTTCGGGGCGGTCATGCGGTCAACGAGGAAACGATAAAGCTCATCAACGAGCTGACATATAAACAAAAATAAGAAGGGAAGTATACACATGGAACCCATGGAGCTGGCAAACATCGCAGCAGAATATCTGTATACCAAGATGGGTATGAATATTCAGGTTTATTCCGTCGCACATCTGACTTCGATTGCGGATTACTTCGTGCTGTGCAGCGGCAAGAACGCCATTCAGTGCCGCACGATGGCAGAGGATCTTCAGGAGGAGCTGAGAGATAAGTACAATATCGAGGCCAGAAGGACCGAAGGCTCAAAGGAATCCCGCTGGGTCGTCCTGGATTACGGCAGCGTGATCGTGCATGTATTCCATGAACAGGAGCGCGAATTCTACAACATCGAAAAGCTCTGGGCAGACGGCACCAATCTCGTAAAGGCACTATGAGTAAGGCAAGGCTTGAGCTTCCGTGC
Organism: Clostridia bacterium; assembly: GCA_045617085.1. Classification (GTDB taxonomy): domain Bacteria; phylum Bacillota; class Clostridia; order Christensenellales; family Aristaeellaceae; genus Firm-10. The sequence goes on along the minus strand of JAZLHZ010000190.1, from coordinate 1,628 downwards.
AGGGAGGATATGATCCTCGTTGCACGGATGACCACCTCCGGGATCGCCGCAAGAGCCGAACTTTCCATCGACGATGTAGAAGACATGAAGCTGGCGGCGGACGAGGTATTTCGTGCGCTGCTTTTTCAAAATGCGGGATATTCCTCTGTTGTTTTCGGCTATGAGCTTACCGAAAAGCAGCTTTCATTTACGGCAGAAGGCATCGGCGGCACGAAGACAGTCGGGGATTACCGGCCCGATATGCTGATCTCCGTGCTGAACGAGCTTTGCGGCGGTGCCGAGGCTGACTGTGAAAACGGCGTGCTGAAGGCGGTCACCGTCAAGAGCCATGAAGAACGATGAATGAGGAAGCTCTGACGGACGCGCAGGTGGAGAAGTACCTTCCCTGTGCGGCCATGATCGCAAGGAAGTATGCAGGCAGGGGCGTTGAATATGACGATCTGTATCAGGTGGCGTCATTGGCTTTATTGAAGGCCATGCAGCGGTTCGACGGGAGCAGAGGCAGCGGATTCATTTCGTATCTGATCCCGACGGTCACGGGCGAGGTGCTCAACTACATCCGTGAAAACACATCTCTGGTGCACATTCCGACGGACAAGACCGGACGCATTGCACAGATGCACCGCTGCGAGGATGAACTCTGTCAGCAGCTGCATCGCTCTCCCACAGTGGACGAACTGGCTCAGACGATGCATACCGGCGCCGAGCAGGTGCTGGAGCTGATGGAACTGGACAACCTGCGCACGGCGATATCTTCTGATGATGCGGAGGCGGAACAGGCGTATCCCGAGCGGGGCTTTGAACGGGTGATGGACAGAGAGACCGTGAAGAGCCTGCTGACACTGCTTTCGGAGACGGAAAAGCGTATCATCTGCGCCCATTACCTTGACGGAAAGAGCCAGCGGCAGATCGCAGACGAGACGGGCATTTCACAGATGACCGTATCGAGGATAGAAAAAAGAGCGCTGAAAAAGCTTGCAAGGATTCGGGAATGAAAAATGTAATCATCTATACGGACGGCGCCTGCTCGGGAAATCCGGGCCCCGGCGGCTGGGGCGCCGTACTGATCTACGGAGAGAACCGCAAGGAGATCTCCGGATTTGAGAAAGAAACCACCAATAACCGGATGGAGATCACGGCGGCCATCGAGGCGCTGTCGCTGCTGAAGCTGCCCTGCGAGGTCACGTTGTATACCGACAGCAGCTATGTCGCCAACGCCGTCAACAAGTTCTGGCTCGTGAACTGGAAGAGGAACGATTGGATCAAGAAGGGCGATAAATCCCCGGTACTGAACAGAGACCTCTGGGAAAAGCTGGACGAACTGAACCATATCCACAAGGTGACCTACATACAGGTCAAAGGACATGCCGACAACGAAGAAAATAACCGATGCGACAAACTGGCGACCGATGCCATAAAGAGGGGTGTGAAGGATGGACCGCAAGGATGAGATTATCCTGAAGCAGTACGAGATTATCCGCAACATGGCGGCAAGAGAATTGAAGGACGTGGCTTCCGATTTCTGGGGCGCTACTCCCTTCAAGAAGGCTGCAAAGACAGAAGAAAAGGAAACCGAGAGCAAAAAGCCCGAAGCCGAAACGCAGACCGCTGCTCCCGAGGAAGAAGAA
>JAZLHZ010000189.1:0-20975 GCA_045617085.1 Clostridia bacterium | reverse complement strand
AATGCACAGGGTCTGGATGTGGGCTACATGGCATATCCCGCCAAGATGTACAGCGAGGAAAAGACCGCCAAGATGATCGCCGACATGAAGGCCATTGGCGTAGAGTTCTGATAATACAGCTAATTATAAAGGAGGACTGATTTCTCATGAATTCCAAAAAGATCCTGATCGGCTGGGAACAGCTGAGCATCACTCCCGTAAGACCCCTGATCATCGAAGGCCAGATGTATATGCGCTTCTCCCAGTATGTGCATGATCCGCTGACCGCTACCGCTCTGGCACTGGACAACGGCGATGCCAAGGTCATTTTCGTATCCCTCGACATGACCGAGGTGCCCACCCACTGCTTCGGCAAGCTTCGTGCCGCCGTGGAAGCCAACGGCATCGATTTCGACTGCGTCACCATCAACGTGACCCATACCCACAATGCATCCGCTTTCTATTATGACTGCCTGAGAGCCGACAACGAGCAGGTCTATGACAAGGATATCCTGCCCGAGTTCCCCGCTCCCGCAGACCTGCTGCAGCTGGACGAAGCGATGGATTACTTCGTCGGCAGACTCGCCGATCTGATCACCTCCGCATGGAACAAGCGTGCTCCCGGCGGAATCAGCGCTGCTCATGAGTACGCCGCCGTTGCATTCAACCGTCGTCCCCAGTTCCGCATGAACGGCGGCAAGGAGTCCATCATGTACGGCGACTGCTCCAGAGACGATTTCAACGGCTTTGAGAGCGGCATCGATACCGCTGTTGAGCTGCTGTACACCTGGAACGAGCAGCATGAGCTGACCGGCGTGATGTGCAATGTGCCCTGTCCCTCTCAGGTGAACGAGCTGCACTGCTACCTGTCCGCCGACTACTGGGCACCCACCCGCAGCAACATCCGGGAAGCTTTCGGCAAGAATGTATATGTGCTGCCCATCTGCGGCGCTGCCGGCGACCTGTGCCCCATCGACCTCATCAAGATTTCCAAGGACAACAAGCAGGCTCTGCTGGACTGGGGCGGCCAGACCAAGGAAGTATTCCGCAACTTCGACATGACTCTGACCTGCCAGGACATCGCAGACCGCATCACCTTCGCCGTACAGCACGGCTACAAGACCGCCAAGAACTACATCGACGACATGCCCACCTTCAAGCATGAGGTCATGAGCATGGAGCTGCCCATCCGTCAGGTATCCGAAGAGGACTACAAGATCGCCGAGCAGGAAGTCGCTGACATCCATAAGAAGTTCTCCAAGGACAACAAGATGACCATGGCAGACCTCGTCAAGGCCTTTGAGCCTCAGGGCGTCGTACTGCGCTATCGCCAGCAGAAGGCCAACCCCAACTTCGCTTTCGAGTGCCATATCCTGCGCCTCGGCAATGTGGCCATCGCCACCAACCCCTTCGAGCTGTATCATGAGTATGCACAGCGCATGAAGGCCAGAGCCAAGGCAGAGCAGGTATTCGTCATCCAGCTCTCCAACGGCCTCGGCGGCTATCTGCCCACCCAGGGCGCTGTGGACGGCGGTTCCTACTCTTCCAAGCCCGCTTCCACCGTATGCGGACCCGACGGCGGCGACGCACTGGTAGAGAAGACCCTCGGTATCATCAACAACATGTTTGATATCTGATCACCTGACGGAGGAATAACGAATATGGCAAGCCAGAGAATCGAATTTACGTATCTTTCTCAGGAAGATTTCATCAATGCGGGCTGCTTCGATATGAAGCTTGCCATGCAGGCACTGGAAGAAGGATTGATCAAGTTCAAGGATGGTCATATCCTTTTCCCCGACAAAATCGTGCAGATCTTCAACGAGGAAACGCAGGAGCGCATCAATTGCCTGCCCGCCACGCTGCTGGACGAAAAGGTCTGCGGCATGAAGTGGGTCTCCGTATTCCCTCCGAACCCCGTCAAGTTCGGCACGCAAAACCTCACGGCGCTGATCGTACTTTCCGAGATCGTCAAGGGTTATCCCGTCTGCGTAATGGAGGCTACCCTGTGCTCCAACATGCGTGTTGCCGCCATGGGCGCCACTGCCGCCAAGTACCTCTCCCGTGAAAACAGCGAGAGCATCGGCTTCATCGGCGCAGGCGAACAGGCCAAAATGCACCTGCTGGGCATGATGGCGGTGCGTCCCGGCATCAAGGTCTGCCGCATCGCCGCCAAGTATGAGGCGGAGGAGCAGGACTTCATCAAGAGCATGCAGCCCATCTTCCCCGATCTGAAGATCATCGCCTGCAACGGCAAGCTGGAAGACGCCATTCGTGACAGCGACATCATCGTCACCGCCACGAGCGCACAGGCTCCGCTGCTGAAGGCCGCATGGATCAAGAAGGGCGCTTTCTACAGCCACATCGGCGGCTGGGAGGACGAGTACGCCGTTGTCAAGATGGCAAACAAGATCGTCTGCGACGACTGGAATATCGTCAAGCACCGTACGCAGACCGTGAGCCGCTGCTTCAAGGACGGTGTCATCGGCGACAGCGATATCTACTGCAACATCGTGGACCTCGTCAGCGGCGCCAAGAAGGGCCGTGAGAACGACGATGAGTTCATCTACTTCGATGCTGTCGGTCTGAGCTATATCGATGTATCCATCGCCAACGCCATGTACGAAAGAGCAAAGGCTGCCGGTGCAGGCACCGTACTGCCCATGCAGGAGAACAAGATCTTCGACAAGGAGCTCTCCGGAAAGATCGGGTTCTGATCAAAAATACAAAAGAGCATTTTCCGAAAAAAAGATGCGGAAAATGCTCTTTTTTTGTAGCTCTTTTTTCCGGGAATGCGTATAAAGAGATGTAACACAAATCAACAAAAACAAAATGACACACAACATAAGGAGGAACACACCATGACACTCGTAACTCTGATCGTCAACAAGTTTCTGACTCTTCTGGGCGCCACCGAAGTCGCATCCACCGCAAGCTCCACCGTATCCCTGTTCGCCATCCTGGCAATCGCTTCCACAGTGACCGGCATGATGACCATCGCCAACCGCCGTCCCGTGCTCAGCAAGTACAAGAAGTACACGGACGAATCGCTGGAAAACGCCTCCCTGCTGCTGGGCCTCAGCGATCTCGCACTGGCAGTGCTGCACGTCATCATCGGCGTGCTGACGCTGGAAGCCGTACCGACCGTGATCGTTTCCGTCGCCGCCGGTGCCGTTCTGGCAGCCTTCATCGTGATCGACACGCTGGCAAACAAGAAGCTCGTGAAGAAGAGCATCGCCTGATGAATCCAATAAAAAGCCATCCCGACATGCATCGGGATGGTTTTTTCTTATTAATGTCCTTCCCCACCTCAGTGGGGAAGGTGCCGAGCGACAGCGAGGCGGATAGGGCTGATAGAGCTCTGAAAGTGGCGCTTTCACCAACTGCTTTACTTTATCAGCCCTACCCACCGCCTGCGGCGGTCCCCCCTTCCCTCTGATGAGGGAAGGGACTTTGGGCAGCTGCATCGACAAAACTTTTCTGTGATCAGAGATTTTGGAAGAACAGATCGAGGGTAATGTCGTTTTTGCTGAACTCGTGCACGCCTTCAAATGCCTCAAACAGCAGCTTGTCTTCGCAGTGCATGCGGCGGTAATATCCCTGCAGGCGTTCAAACTCGGCTTTTGCTTTATCGAGGTCAAACAACTCGTCATGGTCTGCCGCCTGAATGCACAGGGTACGGGGAGCAACGAGGGCGCCGACCTCCGCATCGAACAGGGTGCGGGCGGCGTTTTTCCATGTCCAGTCGTTCCAGTTATAGGTGCGGCGGTCGTTGAAAAAGCTGGAGGAGATGCAGCATTTCATTCTCGGGTCTGCGGCGGCGGTGAACAGCGCATAGTGTCCGCCGTAGGAGAGACCGACGATGCCCATGCGGTTTTCGTCCGTCCAGTCCTCCTTGGAAAGAGCATCCACGCAGCGCATCATCGAATATACCTCCAGCGCCGTGATGCTGCCGCCCAATTGCTTCAACCGGTTGTCGATGGAGGTCCTGCAGTTGTCGATGTGGAATTCCTCCTTGCTCCACAGAAGCAGCTGCGGCGCAAATACGTGTACGCCTCTTTCGAGAAGCCGCTTCGTCTGTTCGTTGTAGTTGGCGCTGCCGGAGGCATAGAGGCTGCTGCACAGCTCCGGCGTGCCGAGGCCGCCGTGCAGCGACAGTACAAGAGGCTTTTTGCCGGTGCCGTTTCTGAAGAGCAGTCCCCACATGCTGTGACCCGGCATGACCTCCACGGTAACGGAATAGACCGCAATGCCGTCCTCGGTATGGATATGCTGATACGAAGCCGTGGGAACGAAGTCCCCGGCATCATATCCGGAAAGCGGCCAACCCAGCATTTTGAAAAACTCCCGGCGCCTGCCTTCCGTGTCGGTCTCAAAGTCCTTCATGAAGGCATCCCGCTCGGATACGGCTTTTTCATATTCGCCGTCGAGGAGCTGCTCGATCGAGGAGAGGTAGGCTGCTCTTTCGGGGTTGAAACGGTACTTGCTGACGACGTATTTCATGGGACACTGCCTCACTTGAATGCTTCGTTGTAGAGCTTTGTCATTGCCTCGTAGTCGTTGGAGACGATCAGGGCGAGGTACAGGCCGTTCTCGATGACGGGGCAGGCGGTGATCTTGGTATATTCGTCCGGCAGATAGTCCTTTGCCTCGTTGAGCTTCTGGTTATAGCGGTTGGTGAGCTTTTCCTTCAGCGTGTCAAAGGCAGCCTTGTCGTTGGCTTCCAGCAGGATGATCTCGTCGGCATCGATGCCGGAGGAGGCGATGCGGGCGGCATACTGTTTGGTGAGCGCAGTGTCGATGCCGTACAGATCCATCAGATCGATGTCGGTCAGCTCCATCATGTGGCTGAGGTCATAGACTTCGCCCAGCGTTTCCATTACGGCGGTAAGACCGGCGGACTTGGCGGTCTCGGTCTTTTCTCCGCAGGCGGCAAGAGAAACGCAGAGAACGAGTATCAGCAGGGCGGAAAGGATACGTTTTTTCATGTTATTCGGCCTCCTTGGTGTGGGTCAGCAGGTAATTGATCCAGGCTTCGCAGCCAATGTCGGAGAAGTGCATGCCCATATCCTGCGGGTCGGAGCAGTAATCGTCGAACAGGTAACCGTTCTCATCCCGCATCACGCTGGCGACATCGATAAAGTTCCAGCCGTTCTCCGTGCAGGCCTTGCACAGCAGCAGGTCATACTCGAACAGGGCGGCGTTGGTGGGGTTCTTGGTCATGCGGGAAATGCGGGGCGTGGCGGACTCGATATAGATCTGCGCATCGGGAGACTGCTCCAGGATCAGGTTGACGAGCTTGACCATATTGTCGACGGAGCCCTGAGCGCCGTAGATGGAAACATCGTTCATGCCCAGCATGATGTAGACCTTCTTGGCGCCGATCAGCTTGACGGCATCCTGCAGGAGCAGCTTCTGTCCCTGATAGGTGGGATGTACGGAATCATCGCTGATCTCCCACAGCGCATTGCCGCTGCCGAGCGAGCCTGCGGTCAGGAACTTGGCGTTGCCCAGCCGCAGCTGGCCTGCCTTGCGCTGATCCACGATGTAGTAGTACAGCTTCAGGGTGATGGAGTCGCCGATGAACACGGCATTGTCAAAGAAATGCACGTCTACAGGCTCGCTTTCCTGAAGACCGAGGGCATATTCGGTTACGGGAACGGGATAATCGTTCATGTCGGTGGAGATGTCGTGGGTGCCGTCATTGAAGGTGTCGGCTGCGGCGAACGACATGCACAGGAAACCCAGCACGAGGGCAAGGGTCAGGATACGGGTGAGCTTCTTCATGGGGATATTCCTCCTTAGTTCTGTCATTCCATGAATTTTGGGTGCGGCTTGGGCAGGTTCCAGCGGTATTTCACTGCCAGCAGCCGCAGAACGATAACGACGATGGTGCCTGCCACCATGGCAGCACTGTCGTCAATATGCCACAGGACGATGGCGACCAGTGCGCCGCAGAGCGAGGCGCAGGCGTAGAAGTATTTGACGAGAATGGCGGGCATGTCGCAGGCCAGCGTGTCCCGCAGCACACCTCCGCCGCAGCCGGTGATGACCGCCTCGAACAGCATCAGCAGGATGCTGTTGTCGAAGCCCGCATCGATGGTGATACGCACGCCTACGGTGGTGAATACGCCCAGACCTATCGCATCCGCAACGATCATCAGCTTGTCGAAAAGCACACGGCTCCTCGTGATGAACCGCTGCACCGGGGTCAGCAGTATGAACCCGACGGCGAGTATCGCCGTGACGCAGTAGATCGGGTTCGTGAAGGTGGACGGCGGCTGCCGGCCGAGGATCACGTCACGGATGACGCCTCCGCCTACCGCCGTGATGATGCCCAGCACCATAATGCCGAATATGTCCATCCGCTTTTTCAAAGCCACCATGGCGCCGGAAATGGAGAAAGCGACTGTACCGATCAGTTCGAGAACGAGCAGCAGCGTGATCTGCATGGTTCGGATACCTCCCGATAATACATGATACGATACGATTATACCACAGGGAGGCGGGAGTTTTCAACAGTGCGGGAAAACTTTATAAAGAGTGAGGAGTGAGGAGTGTGGAGTGAGGAGTGTGGAGTGTGCGAAGTTGGCAGTGAGGCAGAGAATAATTGAAAACTAATGAAAAATGGGGGCTGCTTGCGGTGAACTTCTCATTTATTAGTCGTTTTCTCTTTACTTTTTGTTCCGTATATGATATAATAGATAAACGGATTTTGTGTACGCACGGAGGTGACGGCAATGACATACGAAACAGAGCTTGAGCAGGAACAGCTTTATGCGGCTCAGGTGCAGCAGCTTCTGTACACGTTGATCAATAAAAGCCGCAGCAAGGCTGCCGGACAGGATGATATTATCGGCAATATCCTGGCGGACGCATGGGATGAGCTTCGGACAAAACCGCAGGCGCTTTCCCGCTGGGAGAAGGATCAGCTGGATGCGGAGGTGTCCCGCTATGCGGCGCTGCGCTCCTATTTGGAGTCGAGGGCGGCGGATTATGAGCGGATGCTGTCAAACCCCTACTTTGCGAGGATCGACTTTACCGAGGACGGCGAGCAGCCGGAGAAGATCGTGATCGGCCTGTACAGCCTGCGTTCTCCCGACGGGCATCAGCTGGTGCATGACTGGCGCGCGCCCATCTGCGGCCTGTACTATGATGCGCTTCCCGGCAAGACCTCCTTCGACAGCCCCGGCGGCAAGGTCAACGGCGTGCTGAAGCTTAAGCGGCAGTACGGGTTTGAAAACTGCCGCCTGAAATACTTTGTCGATACCGATTACAGCATCGACGACGGCATGCTGCTGGACATCCTTTCGGGTGCGTCCGGCATGCATATGAAGCAGATCGTCTCCACGATACAGAGCGAGCAGAACCGGGCGATCCGCCACGACAGCGGCAGAGTTCTGAGCGTCACCGGCGGTGCAGGCTCCGGCAAGACCAGCGTGGCGATGCATCGGGCGGCATACCTTTTGTACAAGCACCGGGACAAGCTGGACGCCCGGCGCATCGTGGTGCTTTCTCCGACCAATGCCTTCAGCGAGTACATCTCCACGGTACTGCCGGAGTTGGGCGAAGAGAATACCAGGACCATGACGCTGACCGCCATACTGTCCAAGCTGCTTTCCCGCAAGCTGGAGCCGCAGCTCAATCAGTATGAAGCACTGGTGGCGGGCAATAAGCTCAGAAAACAGAGCGTTGCCTATAAGGCGGACAGCGAGATCATTGAGCGGATAGAAAAGCGCATTCGTGCATTTGAAACGGAGGGCGTGGAATTCAGGGACGCCAAGCTCGGCGACAGGATGCTGATGAGCGCTGCGGCGCAGAAGAAGCTGTATTGTTCCGAGATCGGACGTCTGACTGCGGCACAGCGGCTCAACCGGGTCCGTGTGACGCTGGAGGCGAGGATCGAGGAGGCCAAAGAAACGCTGTACGAGCGGGTGGAGAACCAGCTGATCGATTCGTACAAGAACAAGGCGCTGGTATATGCCACCAAGATCGCCGTTTCACAGAAGTTGGGTCCCGTCAAGCAGCTGCTCAGGGAGAATCTGCAGATCGATCCGCTGAAGCTGTTTGCCGAAGCCATGCAGGACGCTCCGAAGGAGCTGGCCGAGGCGGCAGAGGAGAACTGCAAGGCGGGGCTGATCTGGCAGGAGGATGCTCCGGCAATCGCCTATATCCTGCTGCGGCTGGGCGAGGTGGAGCCGGACAGAAATATTCTGCATCTGCTGGTGGACGAGGCGCAGGACTACACCGACATGGCGATGCGTGTGATGGATCTGTATTTCCCCAACGCCAACGTGACGCTGCTGGGCGACCCCAACCAGCGCACACTGCCTGCCATGCCCGAATGTCATCCCGAAAACTGGGGCAGTCTGTTTGACGAGCCCGGGGCGAAGCACTATGTCCTCACCCGGGGCTACCGCAGCACCAAGGACATTGCGGATTTCTGTGCGGCGTTCCTTCCGGAGGGCGCTCAGGTGCCCGTACCCGTGGAGCGCAGAGGCAGTGTGCCGACGGTGGAAAAGTACAATCTCAAAAACCTCGAAAAGCGGCTCAACGGGTGGCTGGAAAGCGGCGTGGCAAGGGTTGCCGTCATCACGAGAAACAATGCAGACGCGCAGAGCATCGCCCGGGGCATCAAGGGCTCGTTCCTGCTGACCGGCGACGAAAACGAGCTGGAGGACAAGGGCATCACCGTGGGCTGCCTGCCGTTTATGAAGGGCTTGGAATTCGATGCGGTGGCAGTCGTGTGGGATCTGCAGCACGAGCGGGACGACAGCGAAAAGTGTCAGCTCTACACCTCCTGCACACGGGCGCTGCACACACTGGCGCTGTTTGATACATCGGCGCAGAAGAAAGGATAAAACACGGAAAGAATGAGTGAAGTCAGTTACGATATTGCGGTCATCGGCGGCGGCGCATCCGGCATGGCGGCGGCGCTGGAAGCGAGAAGGACGGACGGACATCTGCGGATCGCCGTGATCGAGCGGCTGCCCAGAGTCGGAAAAAAACTGCTTGCCACCGGAAACGGACGCTGCAATGTCACCAATATGCGGGCGACACAGGCGGACTATCACGGTCTGGACGCTTCGTTTGTCAATGAGGCACTGAAAAAATACCCGCCGATCCGGGTCATCGGGCGGTTTGCCGAATGGGGACTGGAATGCGCCGAAGAGGATGAGGGCAGGGTATATCCCGTCAGCTCTCAGGCAGCCTCGGTGCTGGATGTGCTGCGGCTGACGATGAAAGAGCAGCAGATCGATGAGCTCTGCGACGTGCGGATCACAGGCATCCGGAGAAGCGGAAAAGGATATCTGCTGACGGCCGAAACTGGAAACATCTTTGCGAAAAAGGTCATCATCGCCTGCGGCGGTCAGGCAGCTCCCGCATTGTCCGGCTGTGCAGACGGCTACAAACTGTTGGAGCAGCTGGGTCATAAGACAGGGAAGCGGGTCCCGGCGCTGGTGCAGCTCAAATGCGACACCGAAGGCCTTTCGGCATTGAAGGGCGTGCGCTGCGAGTGCGGCATCGACATCCTGGTAAACGGAAAGAAACAGAGGAGCGAAGACGGCGAACTGCTGTTTACCGAGTACGGCGTATCCGGCATTGCGGTGATGCAGCTGTCACGCATTGCGGCAGCGGCGCTTTCGGAAAAGAAGAATGTCACGCTGAATATCCGTTTCACCGGGTCAGAGATCTGTGAAAAGCTCCTGCGGCGCCGGGAAGCGCTGCGGGCACGCTCGCTGGAGGACTTCCTCACCGGCATGATCAACAAACGCCTCGGCCAGATCATGATAAAACGGGCGACGGGTCTGCAGCTGAGCGAAAAGGCGGGTGCGCTGACCGATGCGCAATTGAAGAGCATTGCAGCGATGCTGTCGGGATTCCCGGTGCACGTGGTCGGCACACAGGGCTTTGAACAGGCGCAGGTCACGGCGGGCGGTGTGCTGACGAAGGATTTCGATGCGGCGACGATGATGTCTCGGATCGCCGAAAACGTGTATGCCTGCGGCGAGGTGCTGGATATTGACGGCGACTGCGGCGGATACAACCTGCAGTGGGCGTGGGCGTCCGGCATGCTGGCCGGAAAGAGCGCAGCAGAAGGACGATAATTAACCAAGAGGTGATATTGTGCGAATCATGAGAGTAGGAGCCGTGAATTTCAAAGGCTTTCAACAGCTTGACCTGGATGTAAATGGCAGAAGTATGGTTGTATTCGGCGAAAATGGCATGGGAAAGTCCACAATGCTGTCGATTATCACCTATCTGTTTTGGCCATTTGTCAATAAACTCAATCAGTCGCAGGGTAAGTTGTATCAATCTCTCGATGCAACTCTTGTGAGAAACGGGGCCTCCGAAATGGGGATTAACATGGATGTGGAGGGACACTCCGGCATATATACATTGGAAAGAATATACGAGAAAGGAAAATTTGGAAAAAAAGCAATCGGTGCAAGCTCGACGACATATACCGATTTTTTGACGGATTTTACTACAGAGAAGTATGACGAAAATCTGTCTATCCTGATTTATTATGGAGTGAATCGGGCTAATACCGTGATTTCTGTGGAACCTGAATGGAAAGACCAATTGTATCAAAGTGCCGTATATGAGAAGTGTTTGGATAATGTGGTAGATTTCAAGGCATTTTTCTCATGGTTCCGTAACCGTGAAGATATCGAGAATGAAATCAAAATTGCTACAAAAGACATGGATTACCGGGACAGGTCATTAGAGTGTGTACGCAATGCCATTATGCGGATGCTGGATGACGTGACGGCGATCCGGGTTAAGCGGAATCCTGCTCGTTTGATCGTGAAAAAGAACGGCGATGAATATGATGTCAACCAGCTTTCAGACGGTGAAAAGTGTGTCATGGCCATGATTGGTGATATTGCAAGACGGCTGGCGATAGCAAATCCGAAGGATGAGAATCCGCTGCAGGGTGACGGTATTGTCATGATCGACGAGATCGAGCTGCATCTGCATCCGGCGTGGCAGAGAAAGATCATTCATGTGCTGAGAAAGCTTTTTCCGAATATCCAGTTTATTATTACCACACACTCGCCGCAGGTGCTGGGCTCTGTGGAGGCGGATATTCTTTGCTGCAAGCTGACGGCAGACGGTGAGAACGGCACGCAGGTTTCACAGGTCAATGTGTATGGCAAGGATTCCAACGGGATCCTGCTGAATATGGATGCCGTGATTCGGGATGCGGCGGCAGAAAAACGATTTGCCGAGTTTTATGATGCATTGGATGATGGGCAGTTGGAAGAAGCAGAGAAGATACTTGGTGAATTGGAAGCGGATATCGAGGATGATGCCGAGCTGGCAGGATGCCGTGTGAAGCTGGATTTGGAAAAGATGGGTGACTTCTGATGATCGAGATCAGGAAGATAAGAGAACCTCATGTCTTGACGGTTTATCGGAAGACGGAAGGTGCAACCTATGACGGTATGCATGGGGCAAAGGCGGAAAAGACAGACGACGATGTATATCATGTGACATTGGCATCCCTTGCAAGGGAACAGGGATATATATGTGCGTATTGCATGCGAAAAATTCCTCAGAAAAAGGCAGATCCGCCGATGACGATCGAGCACATCAAGCCGCAAAGCGGAGCAACCGAAGAGGAGCGTCTGGATTATGGGAATATGCTGGCTGTCTGCAACGGGAACAGAAATTCGAAAGACAACAACAGCAAAACCTGTGATGCCAGCCGTGGGTCAAAGCCCATGGTTGTAAATCCTTTGAAAGCCCGGACATTGGATACCATTCGGTATAAATCTGACGGGACGATTACTTCTGCAGATGAAAGAATCAACGAAAACCTGAACCATACGCTCAATCTAAATTATGCACCTTTGAAAGAGTGCAGAAGACGAGTGCTTGAGGATTTCCAAAAAGAAATAAAACGCAGATTCCAAGACAAATCAGTGACAAAGCAGTATTTGGAGCGCAAATTGGAAGATATTTTGGGACAAGAAAAAAAGATGCAATTTGCGGGGATACTTGTGTACTGGTTGAAAAAAAGATTAAAGCAATTTGAGGTAACAGAGCATTGATACGCATAGCAAATATCAAGGTGCCGCTGGATTACAACGACAAAAAGCTGATCCGCATCGCCGAAGAGAAGCTGAACCTCCGGGGTGGCGTCAAGTCCGTGAGCATCTCGAAAAAATCCGTGGATGCCAGAGACAAGGGCAATGTGCATTTCGTGATGAGCCTTGATGCGGAAGTGACGGGCAATGAGGAGAAGGTGCTTTCTCACGTGCCGTCCAGCATTCAGGCATCGATCCCGAAGCCGGAAAAGGAATTCACCGTGCCGCAAGCGCATTTTGGCCACCGGCCCGTTGTGGTGGGTCTGGGTCCTGCGGGACTGTTTGCGGCTTATACACTGGCCATGGCGGGAGCCTCGCCCATCGTACTGGAGCGGGGACAAAACGTCGATGACCGGGCAAGAACGATACAAACCTTCAAATGCGGCGGCGACCTCGATCCCGACTGCAACGTGCAGTTCGGCGAGGGCGGCGCCGGTGCATTTTCGGACGGCAAGCTCAACAGCGGCATCAACGACGAGCGGTGCCGGCTGGTGCTCCGGACGCTGTACGAATGCGGCGCACCGGAGGAGATTTTGTATCTCGCCAAGCCGCATATCGGCACAGACCGTTTGCCCAAGGCGGTCAAGAACCTGCGGGAGCAGATCGTCAGCCTCGGCGGCGAGGTGCTGTTTGAGACGAAGCTCACGAGGCTCCTGAAAGAGGACGGCAGGCTCTGCGGTGTCGAAGCCGTCCGAAGCGACGGGACCGTCGTCAGCATTGCGACGGATACCGTCATTCTTGCGGTAGGCCACAGCGCCAGAGATACCTTTGAAATGCTGTACTCGCTGGGCATCAGCATGATCCAGAAGCCCTTCTCCATCGGCGCCCGTATCGAGCACAGCCAGAAGCTGATCAGCCGCAGCCAGTACGGCGAGGCATGGAAGAAGCTGCCTGCCGCCGACTACAAGCTGAACACCAAGGCTTCCGACGGCAGAGGCGTGTACACCTTCTGCATGTGCCCCGGCGGTACGGTGGTGGCGGCGGCCAGTGAAAGAGGCGGCGTGGTCACCAACGGTATGAGCGTGTTCGCCCGAGACGGCGACAACGCCAACAGCGCCCTGCTGGTCAGCATCAACCCCGAAGACTTCGGCGGCGATGATCCGCTGGCGGGCGTGCGGCTGCAGCGCAAATGGGAAATGCGGGCCTTTGAAGTGGGCGGCGGAGATTATTCCGCACCGGCGCAGCTGGTGGGCGATTTCCTCAGCGGAAAGCCCTCGACCCATGCGGGCGACGTGGAGCCCACCTACAAGCCGAAGGTCACATATACCGACCTGTCCCTGTGCCTGCCGAAATTCGTGGCGGACGACATGCGGGAGGCCATACAGAAGCTGGATCGTCAGCTGCACGGCTTTGCAGGCTACGGCGCCGTATTGACCGGCGTGGAGACGAGGTCGTCTTCTCCGCTGCGTATCCTGCGGAACGAGGAATGCCAGTCCTCGTTGAAGGGGCTTTTCCCCTGCGGCGAGGGTGCAGGCTATGCGGGCGGCATACTGTCTGCGGCAGTGGACGGAATACGGTGCGCCGAAAAAGCGATAGAACAGTTCTTGAATTAGCAATGTGCAATTAGCAATTGGGCGGCGCCGCCGCCAACTCCACACTCCACACGGTAAAAGGAGAGATAATGTCACAACAATCAAAACTTGACTGGCTGTTTGCTCCTTTGCAGGAGCAGGAAACCTACAACAAGCTGCTTTCGTCCGTCGACAAAAGCGGCGTATTTGCCGTTACGGGATTGGACGATACGGCACGGCTGCATATGCTGGCAGCGCTTTCAAGGGCGACCGGGCGGATGCTGCTTTTCGTGACCGCCACGGAGCACGGCGCCCAGAAGGCGGCGGACGACCTTTCCGCCATGCTGGAGGGCAGGGTCAAGCTGTTCCCGTCCCGGGAAGTGAGCTTCCTGAAGGTGGCAGCGGCTTCGAGAGAGCTGGCGGCACGGCGCATTGAGGCGCTGGGCGCAGCGCTGTCCGGCGGACTGAAGGCGATTGCCGCCCCGGTGGATTCGCTGCTGTTCTCGCTGATGCCTGCGGATACCTTCAAAAAGAGCATCATACTGTTGCAAAGGGGCATGGTGATCGATCCGGCGAAGCTCTCCGAAATGCTGACGAATGCGGGCTATGAAGCCTGCGACGCCGTGGAGAACCGGGGCCAGTGGTCAAAGCGGGGCGGCATCATCGATGTGTTCCCCATCGGCAGGAGCAGCGCGCTGCGGCTGGAATTCTTTGACGACGAGCTGGACTCCATTCGGGAATTCGATACGATGACACAGCGCTCCACCGATACGGTGGAACGGGCGGCGATCCTTCCTGCCCATGAGGCGATACTGACAAAAGAACAGGCAGAGCAGGCTGCCGACAGAATATTGGCGGACGTCAATAAGGAATGCGGCGCTGCCCCGAAAAACGGCATGAGCCAGCAGGAGATCGAGAAAAAGTTCGATCTGGAGCCATGGACAAAGTTCATGGAGAGCTTTGACGACGAGCTGCCCTCGCTGGACGACATGGAACAGGCGATGCCCGAATCGGTGCCGGCAGCGTATGTGCCGCAGACCGAGCTGGAAAAGCAGTTCCTGCCGAGGATCGAACAGATCCGCACGAGCAGGCTCTGCCCGGCGATGGACGCACTGATGCCGTATCTGTATGACGAGACCGGCAGCATCATCGACTATCTGAAAAATCCCATCATCGTGCTGGACCAGCCGGATCGTCTGCGCACCCGGTGCGAGGGCATCCGTGACGAATTCAACGAGCAGCACAAGATCGCCGTATCGAGGAACTGCGCCCTGAAAAAGCAGGCACAGATACTGACCGACTACGATACGCTGCTGACAAAGCTCACCTCCGGTACGTCGATCGCAGTGATGCCGGTGGCGTCGAGCCAGAACGACCTGAAGTTGAAGGGGCTGTTCCATTTTGATGCCCTCAACGGCAGCAGCATCCAGAGCAACATGAAGGAACTGGTCTCGCAGCTGAAGATATGGAAGAAGGAAGGCTGGCGGGTGGCGCTGCTGACCTCAAGCATGGCAAGAGGCCGCCGCCTGTATCAGATACTGGATGAGATGGGCGTCAGCGTGCCCTTGGCAGAATCGGTGGCGAGACTCACGCCGGGCATGCCGCTGATCACCGTGGCGAATCTCGAACGCGGGTTCCGGTATCCGAATCAGAAGCTGTGCATCGTGACCGACGGAGACATATTCGGCACACAGCGGCAGAAGAGCCGTTCCTCCTGGCATGCGGGCGAGAAGATCAGCGCCTTTACCGATCTGGCGGTGGGCGACTATGTGGTGCACGAGTCCTACGGTATCGGACAGTATATGGGTATGGAGCGCCGCCTTGTGGCGGGCTGCTTCGGAGATTATCTCATTATCCGTTACAACGGCACCGACAAGCTGCTGGTGCCCACGCATCAGCTGGATCAGGTACAGAAATACATCGGCGGCGACAACGACAAGCCCCGTCTCAGCTCCTTATCCGGCACCGGCGGCGACTGGCAGAGGCAGAAGGCTAAGGTCAAGAGCGCCATCGATGAGATCGCCAAGGACCTGGTGGAGCTGTACGCCGCCCGTCACGATGCGGTCGGTTATGCCTTCTCGCCGGATACGCCCTGGCAGCAGGAATTCGAGGATAAATTCCCCTATGATGAAACAGATGACCAGCTGACCGCCATTGCGGAGATCAAGCACGACATGGAGCAGCAACGCCCGATGGACCGTCTGCTCTGCGGCGACGTGGGCTATGGCAAGACCGAGGTGGCGCTGCGGGCGATATTCAAGTGCGTGATGGACGGAAAACAGGCGGTGCTGCTGGCACCGACGACGATACTTGTTCAGCAGCATTACCAGACGCTGATCAAGCGGTTTGACGGATATCCTGTCAATATCGACATGCTGAGCCGTTTCCGCACGACGGCACAACAGAAGGCGACCATCGAAAAGATGGCGGAGGGCAAGGTTGACATCGTGGTCGGCACACATAAGCTGCTTTCCAAGAATGTCAGCTTCAAAAATCTGGGACTACTGGTGGTGGACGAGGAGCAGCGCTTCGGCGTAAAGCATAAGGAAGCCATCAAGCAGATGAAGAACAATGTGGACGTGCTTACGCTGTCCGCAACGCCCATCCCGAGAACGCTGCACATGTCGATGACCGGCATCCGGGACATGTCCCTGCTGCGCACGCCGCCGGAGGAACGGTATCCGGTGCAGAACTACGTGGTGGAGTATTCCGACAGTATCGTCAGAGACGCCATATTGAGGGAGCTGAACCGGGAAGGCCAGGTCTATGTGCTGTACAACCGGGTGCAGTCCATCGAGCGGTTTTATGAACGGCTGCGCAAGCTGGTTCCCGAGGCAAGGATCGGCATCGGTCACGGCCAGATGAAGGAGAGCGTGCTGGAGGACGTCATGATGGACTTCTATGAAGGCAATTATGACGTGCTGCTGTGCACCACCATCATCGAGGCCGGTCTGGATGTGCCGAGGGCGAATACCATGATCATCATGGATGCGGATCGGTTCGGTCTGGCGCAGCTGTATCAGCTGCGAGGCAGAGTCGGACGCAGCAACCGTCTGGCGTATGCGTATCTGTGCATCGCTCCCAATAAGGTATTGACCGAGACCGCCAACAAGCGGCTGGACGCCATTCGGGAATTCACCGAGTTCGGCGCAGGCTTCCGGGTCGCCATGCGGGATCTGGAGATCAGAGGCACCGGCAACATATTGGGCAATGCCCAGAGCGGCCACATGGCGGACGTGGGCTATGACCTGTACGTCAAGATGATCGAGGACGCCATTGCGGGGCTTCGCGGCGAAAAGCGCAGGCAGGAGGTCAACACCCGCATGGAGGTGCGGGTCGACGCCTATCTGCCCACGGAATATGTGCCCACCGACAAGCTGCGCATCGATGTGTATAAGCGCATCGCCACCGTCAACGGCACGGACACGAGACGGGAGATCACCGACGAACTGATCGATCGCTTCGGCGATATCCCCAAGCCCGTTTCGGCACTGCTGGATGTGGCGCAGCTCAAGGGCGTGTGTGCAAGGCTCAGTATCGAGAGCGTTTCCGTCAAGCAGGGACGGCTGCTGATGCAGTTCGGAAAGAACGTCACCTTCGATGTGGACAAGTTCCTCAAGCTGGTGGCCAAATACAGAAACCTGCGGATCGAGCCTTCCGAAAAGCCGGTGCTGATCTACGACATCGGCGCCGTATCCCATGCGGAATACGTCAAAAAGGCGATCCCGATCATGGAGGCGCTGGCGGATGCCCTCGCTCCGCTGTAAAGTTGGGAATCAGCAATGTGAAATTAGCAATTGGGCGGCTGTGCCGTCCCTAAACTCTGCGGAGCAGAAATCAACTGCCGCAGACAGATCAACTCCCGACTTAAAACCCGGTACAACCGCCCAAAGTCTTTTCCGCATCAGTGGGAAGGACTTTTTTGTAAATATGCCATCGATTCGGCTAATGTTTGGGAAAATGTTCGTGAATAGCCGAAAATTTACGGGATATTCCTTGAATGTGTTCGGAAATGTTTGGTATAATTTCGGTGTATGAAATAAGAACGGGGGAGGTGCACACTTGGTTCCGGATTTTTCGGGGGAGTGTGCAGCCTTTTTTGTTTGATTCGGGAGGGACAATGCAATGAAGAAGATCGGTATCGTCATGGGCAGTGATTCGGATCTGCCTGTCGTACAGAAGGCAATCGACACGCTGAAGGGTCTGGAGATCCCCTTTGAAGTGCATGTGTACTCTGCGCACAGAACGCCCGAGCAGGCGAGGGAGTTCGCAGTGAACGCAAGAGCCAACGGCTTCGGCGCCATCATCTGTGCAGCGGGCATGGCGGCGCATCTGGCGGGCGCCATTGCGGCGAACACCACGCTGCCGGTCATCGGTATTCCCTGTGCATCGGCAAATCTTCAGGGACTGGATGCGCTGCTCTCCACTGTAATGATGCCCTCCGGCATCCCGGTCGCCACCGTGGCGATCGGCGGCGGCGCCAATGCGGCGCTGCTGGCGGCACAGATCCTCGCCGTAGAGGACAAGGAGCTGGCGGCAAAGCTCGATGAGAAGCGGGCCAAGGACGCCGAAAAGGTGCTCGCCAAGGACAAGGCGATCTGCGAGCAGTTCAACTGACAGACAACAACACAACATCACAACGGCAAAAGATATATTGGGAGGATACTATTATGGCAAACAAGCTTGTGTACACCGGAAAGACCAAGAACGTATTCGCAATGGACAACGGCAACTACCTCCTCAAGTTCAAGGATGACTGCACCGGCAAGGACGGCAAGTTCGATCCCGGCGAGAACTCCGTCGGCCTGACCATCGAAGGCGTGGGCGATGTGAACCTGCGCATGTCCATCTATTTCTTCGAGAAGATCAATGCTGCCGGCATCGCCACCCACTATATCAGCGCTGATCTGAACGACACCACCATGGAAGTCAAGCCCGCAAAGCCCTTCGGCAAGGGCCTTGAGGTCATCTGCCGCTACAAGGCAGTCGGCAGCTTCCTGCGCAGATATTCCGACTACTGCGAAGAGGGCGCAGACCTTCCCGCATACGTCGAGATGGCCTTCAAGAACGACGAAAAGGGCGATCCGCTGGTCACCAAGGACGGTCTGGTAGTTCTGGGCGTTATGACCGAGAAGCAGTATGACGACATCAAGGAAATGACCCAGCGCATCACCAAGATCGTTGCCGACGATCTGAAGGATAAGGGTCTCGTTCTGTACGACATCAAGTTCGAGTTCGGCTATGACAAGGACGGTTCCGTCATGCTGATCGACGAGATCGCCTCCGGCAACATGCGCGTCTACAAGGACGGCCAGTACATCGATCCCATGACTCTGTCCAAGCTGTTCTTCGCTTAAGAGGAAACGCAAAATGGGCGGATTCTTCGGCGCCGTATGCCACCGGGATGTCATGACGGACGTGTTTTTCGGCACGGACTATCATTCCCATCTTGGAACCCGCAGGGGCGGCATGGCGGCTTATGATAAGGAAGTAGGTCTTCAGAGGGAGATCCACAACATCGAAAATTCTCCCTTCCGGACCAAATTCGAGACCATATTCGACGAGATGAAGGGCACCTCGGCCATCGGCTGCATCAGCGATTACGATCCGCAGCCGTTGCTGATCCGCTCGAGTCTGGGTACCTATGCCATCTGCATCATCGGCGTTATCAACAATTCCGATGCGCTCATCAAGCAGTATCTGTCCTTCAGCGGCGGACACTTTGATGCGATGACCGGCGGCGGCGTCAATTCCACCGAGCTGGTGGCAGCGCTGATCAACCAGAAGAGCAACTTCCGGGACGGTATCGTGTTTGCCCAGCGGGAGATCGAGGGCACGGCTTCCATCCTCATCCTGAAGGAGAACGGCAACCTCATTGCCGCCCGTGACAGGGTAGGCAGGCTCCCGGTCAGCATCGGCAAATGCGAGGACGGCTACTGTGTATCCTTTGAGCAGTTTGCCTATACCAAGCTGGACTATGATCTGGTGAAGGAGCTGGGCCCCGGCGAGATCGTGGAGCTGACCGCCGACGACATGAAGCAGCTCAATCCTCCGGGAGAAGAGATGCGGATGTGCTCGTTCCTGTGGAGCTACTACGGCTATCCCACCTCCACCTATGAGGGCGTGAACGTCGAGGTGATGCGCAACCGCAACGGTGCGATCCTTGCGCAGAACGACATCGACAACAATCGGGCGCAGGACATCGACTACGTGGGCGGTGTGCCGGATTCCGGAACGCCTCACGCCATCGGCTATGCCAACAAGAGCGGCAAGCCCTTTGCCCGTGCCTTCGTCAAGTATACGCCTACCTGGGCAAGATCGTTCATGCCGACGACACAGAAAAAGCGCATGAAGATCGCCAAGATGAAGCTGATCCCCATCCATGACCTCATCAAGGACAAGAAGCTGCTGTTCGTGGACGACTCCATCGTCCGCGGCACCCAGCTTCAGGAGACTGTGGACTTCCTGTATGCCAACGGCGCAAAGGAAGTACATATGCGTTCTGCCTGCCCGCCGATCATGTACGGCTGCAAGTACCTCAACTTCTCCCGGGCAACCGGCGACATGGAGCTGATCGCAAGTCGCACCATCATGGGGCTGGAGGGCGAAGAGGGTTTCAAGTACATCGACGAGTATTCCGCTTCCGACACGGAGCGGGGCAAAAACCTCAGAAAAGCCATTGCCGAAAAGCTGCACTTCGCCTCGCTGGAATTCCAGACGGTGGAGGGCGTAGTCAAGGCGATCGGCATTGACCAGTGCAAGCTGTGTACCTACTGTTGGAACGGAAAGGAATAACCGATACTATGAATATGAAGTCCAAGTCAGACAGCTACGCCGCCGCCGGTGTGGATATCACTGCCGGATACAGAGCGGTCGAGCTGATGAAAAAGCATATTGCCTCCACCATGACCAAGGGTGTCTGCTCCGACGTGGGCGGCTTCGGCGGCTTGTTCGAGCTGGATCTGACCGGCATCACCAAGCCCGTTCTGGTCAGCGGCACCGACGGCGTGGGCACCAAGCTCAAGCTGGCCTTCCTGATGGACAAGCATGACACCGTGGGCATCGACTGCGTGGCAATGTGTGTCAACGACATCATCTGCTGCGGCGCAAAGCCCCTGTTCTTCCTGGACTATATCGCCTGCGGCAAGACCGTGCCCGAGCGCATCGCCGACATCGTCAAGGGCGTATGCGATGGCTGCGTACAGTCCGATGCTGCACTGATCGGCGGCGAGACCGCAGAGATGCCCGGCTTCTATCCCGAAGACGAGTACGATCTGGCGGGCTACTGCACCGGTGTTGTGGACAAGGCAAAGATCATCGACAACAAGCGCATGACGGCGGGCGACGTGGTCATCGCTCTGCCTTCCTCCGGCGTGCATTCCAACGG
>JAZLHZ010000188.1:0-9086 GCA_045617085.1 Clostridia bacterium | reverse complement strand
TGCAAGGGTGAGCTTCCCTTCTTTGAGGAGATGTACAAAAAGTACGGAGAAGACGTGCAGTTTTTCATGATCGATCTGACCGACGGCAGCCGGGACACCGTGGAGAGTGTCAAGGCGTTCATCGAGGAAAACGGTTATACCTTCCCCGTGTACTACGATTCGGAAGGCATCGCATCGTATGTCTACGGCATATCCAGCATTCCCGTGACGGTGTTTGTCAATGCAGAGGGCGAGTTCGTAAGAGGCTATGTCGGCGCACTGAATGAGGAAGTGCTGGAACAGGAGCTCACGGCGCTCATCGGTATTGAACTGCCGGAAAACGGGGAGAACTGATCTATGAATCGCTGCGATATCGGAGACAGGATCATCGTTCTCGGCTGTTCCGGAAGCGGAAAGAGCACGTTGGCGGTGAAGCTGCAGGGAATGACCGGACTGCCGCTGATACATCTCGATAATATCTGGTGGAAAGCCGACAGAACACATATCACCCGGGAGGAATTTGACCGGAAACTGCAGGAGATACTGAGCGGCGAAAAATGGATCATTGACGGCGATTACAGCCGTACCTATGAACCCCGGTTTGTTGCCTGCGATACCGTGATATTTCTCGACTATCCGGAAGAAGTCTGTATGGAGGGAATCACCGAGCGAGTCGGAAAACAGCGAAGAGATATCCCGTGGACGGAGAATAAGCTCGATCCGGAGCTCGTGAAGCTCGTTCAAAAGTATCATGCCGAAAACCGCCCGACAGTGTATGCGCTCATCCGTAAGTATCCCGGGAAAAAGATCATCATCTTTGAAAACCGTCAGCAGAAAGACGACTGGCTGACAAAACAGGAATAAAAACCACTCCTCGAACAAAATGCTGTTCGGAGAGTGGTTTTTTGTATAGTGTGTAGGGTACAGATGAGGAGCAACCCAAAGTCTGATAATTGCTAATTGCACATTGCTAATTGCTAATTGCTAATTGCTAATTACTGCCCACTGTCAGCTTATTGACGAGCCTGCGCAGGTACGAGCCTTTGCTTACAAGCTGCCCTGCAAGGATGTCCTCTTCGGTGATCTTTGCCAGCAATATTTCTCTTGCATCATAGCGCTGATAGTCATAGATCACATAGATGCTGCCGTCTTCGGTCTGCTTGACATCGGGATAGCTGACCTGGTTGCGCACATCGATCGGGAGGATGCCCGTCCACGTTTTGCCGTCGTCCTCGGAGAGCAGGGCACAGAGATTGTCTCTTCGGTTCCAGCCGGTCTTGGCGGTGGTATAGGTGGGATTGATGTGGTTGATGAGCAGGAGCTTTCCGGACTTCAGTCTGCCGATATAGAAGCGGGAGTTGGGGCCGCTGTGACCGGATTCGCCGATGCCGTCCCATGTCTTGCCGCCGTCGGAGGAGAAGGCCTGACCGATGCCGTAGGAGGTGCGCACCAGCATCCACAGCCGTCCGTCATTGAGCTCCACCACCATGTGCTCGTCAAAGGAGCGCTGCGGAACGTCTGCACCGCCGACAAAAGAGAAGGTCTGCCCGTTGTCCTTAGATGAATATACGTTGGCCATCCGCCTGTCATCCAGCTCCGGATGAGCATCCTTTACCGGCATGGAGGCATTTACGTTGAGCGCCCACAGTGCCACGGGCAGCAGCCATTCGCCATCCTTCTTCACGATGGGCTTATTCAGCATCAGTCCGTCCGCAATGCGTCTCGGTGAGGAGAAGACAAGGCTTTCGGCATCGGGATCGGTGCAGACACTGCACCACACGCCGTCACGTCCGTCAAACTTGTCTTCCGACTGGGTCCAGAAGCACCACAGCCTGCCGCAGGGATCGATCCACAGCGCCTCGTCAAAGCAGCGGACGGCGGGATCATCGTGATGGACGATCAGCAGTCCGTCCGTCCACGTTTTGCCGTCATCGTCGCTCTTTTCAATAACGACGATATTGCCGGGCTCCTCGGTCTTGCCGCCGGAATACCATGCGGCAAACAGCCTGCCGTTTTTTGTGACCTCAACGGCGGGGATGCCCTGCCACTGACGGCCGCCGGTGAGCCATTCGGGAACGGTGCAGTTCGGGAAAAGCGTGGCGGGAGCAAGTGCGCCCTTATTCATGGTTCAATCCTCCTTGCAGTTGAGAGAAAGACTGTATTCACTGCCGTAGATGGGATGGATCAGCCGCAGTGTGAACCGCTTGGCGTCGGTTTTCGGCAGGGGCAAGGTGAGGGTTCCGCCCTTTGTGTTCCTGTTTGCTTCGGCGGAAAGAGCGTGCTTTCCGAGATCATAGACCTTTCCGTCAACGATGAGCTCGACTTCGGCTTCTGCGGTGACCGCCTTCGGAGAATCGTTCAGCAGCCACAGCTCAAACGAGAATTCCTCGTCGCACTGCCAGCCGAATTTCGGAATGCGTGCCGAGAACAGGGTGCTCCGCAGCGACTCCTTTACGGCGTAATAGGCGGGCTTGGGCTCATGGGGATAGCAGACGAGGGTATTGTTGGCGGCGCATTTCCAGGGCTCGTTCCAGCACCAGTTGATCGCCATGCCGCAAAGCGGCTTCTGGCGGCGGGCTTCTTCAAATATCGCCTTGTAGCCCTGCGCCTGTGTCCACTGCGAGTATTCCACGACCTCTTCCAGATCGGAGAACGTGCATCCGTACTTTTCCAGTACGCCGGGACAGAGCCAGCAGTCCTTTTCCCATGCCTTGAAGGCGTGATGCTCCAGCCATGTGCCCTCCTCCTTCATCGGGAACAGCTCGTCCTCCGGAATGAAGGAGCGCAGGTAATCTGCAGAGGGGGTGCCGGGTACGCCGAACTCGGTATACGCCACGTTGGAGGCGTGCTGGAAGGTGTAGAAGCAGTCCTTGCCGGTGCCGCTGTACAGGAACTTGTAGCCGCCGTGTCCCATGCCGCACAGGGGCGAGGTATAGATGAACGGGCGGAACATGTCCAGCTCATAGCACAGCTTGTTCAGCAGCCGCAGTGCAAGGCTCTGATCGGTCATGCAGGACCAGTTGTTGAACAGCTCGTTGCCGCCGCACCACAGCGCCACGCAGGCGTGGGAGCGCAGGCGCAGGATGATGCTGCGGGCCTCCTGTTCGAGGATCTTCAGGTAGTGCGGTGTGCCGATATAATTGTTGCAGGCGAGGGGAAACTCCACCCACACCAGAATGCCGTTCCTGTCGCACTCGTCATAGAAGGCCTTTTTATTGATGCCAGAG
Source organism: Clostridia bacterium (assembly GCA_045617085.1). GTDB lineage: Bacteria > Bacillota > Clostridia > Christensenellales > Aristaeellaceae > Firm-10. The sequence continues at coordinate 5,880 of JAZLHZ010000188.1, read as the reverse complement.
CCGCCCCAGCAGCGCAGGATATTCATGTTGGCGGCCTTTATCAGGGCGATATGCTCTTTATAGGTGTCGTCGGTGACGTTGCCGGGGAAGATCTCGGGGCTGACCCAGTTGCTGCCCTTGGCGAAAATGGGCCGTCCGTTGATCTCTATGGTGGCAGGCGTGGCCGAGCGGCTCTTGGGGAACTGTACGGGCTCGACCCAGCTGCCTTCGCCCATGACAAGGCGGATGCGGCGGAAGCCGACAGTTCCGGTCTTTACATCGGAGGAGGATCGGACTTCGTAGCGATAGAGGGTCGGTTCGCCCTGCCCGTTGCACCACCAGAGCTTGGGAGCATCGATGTGCATGTCGCAGCCGGTGCCGACGACGTTGTTTTCTTCATCGTACAGGGTGACGGAATATTCTCCGGTGCAGACCACATCAAAGTGAACGTCGGCATAGGAGAAATCCTCGGCAAGCGTATACAGCGCCTCTGCCGACTCGATCACGTCCTTCTTTGCGGTCAGGATATACGCCTCGTCAAATATGCCGGAGGGGATGACCCTCGGATGCCAGTCCCAGCCGTAGGCGCAGGGGGGCTTGACGCTCTGGCTGGCCTCCTGCCGGTCGTTTTCCTTACCGCCCTTCCACATCGGATGGGGACAGATTTTTACGCCCACGGTGTCGCCGCAGTGCAGTTTGCCTGTGACATCGAGGTGTACCGGCGTGAACATGCCCTCCTGAGAGTATATGACCTCGCCGTTGATCAGAATGTCGAAGATATAGTCGATGCCCTCAAAATGCAGGAACACCTTTTCGTCCTTTTCGAACTCGGCCTTGGCCTCGTACAGCCAGGCTTCGGGCTCCAGCGCCTTATAGGCTTTGAAATTGAGGCCGTAGTTGATATCGCCCCAGTGCTGTGCCCTGGCCCAGTCGTTCTGCACGTTTCCGGGCACGGCGGCGGGGAAGGTTTCATTGGTGGAGAGCTTGGTGCAGCTCCAGTTCATCGTGTATTTCATATCGGTCGGCTCCTTTACTTTTCAAGGAAGATCTTCAGCAGATCGTCTCCGCCGGTGAGAATGTCACAGTTCTCGCAGGCTCTTTCGCAGAATACGGCGGGAGAGGATGCCTTCCGGCTGTCGTAGATGGCGTAGGGGACCGGGGTGCCGTCATGGGTCTTGGTGGAAAGCAGAGTGTAGTGGTCGGGCATCATCAGGATGCGGAAGTCACCGAACTCCTTCATGCCTTCCAGAGCCGGCTTCACCATGCGGTCATTGAAGCGGCGGATGGATTCCAGCTTCTTTTCGAGGCTGCCCAAATGGCTCATGTCGTCCGGAGCTTCCAGATGCAGCAGCACGAAGTCGTCTCCGTCCCGGAACGCCTGCATGGCGGCAGAGACCTTGCCCTCATAGTTGGGGTCCAGCGTGCCGTCTGCGCCCTTGATCTTGGGTGACTTGAGGCCGCTGAGCCAGGCGATGCCCCGAACCAGCGGCACGGCGGAAACGGCGGTTCCCTGAAGACCGTAGCGCTTGGGGAAGCTGGCCAGCACAGTGGCCCGTCCGGCGCCCCAAAGCCATATACCCGTGGCGGGCGCCTTGCCCTCGGTTTCACGGCGCTTGTTTACGGGATGCTCAGAGAGGAACTCGTAAGCCCGCTGCTGGAGCTTATGGATGATCTCGGCCTTGTATCCCTTGGGCTGATAGCTGCCGATATGCTGACCCGTAATGTCGTGGGGCGGCGTAAGGTCAAATACACCTTCGCCTGCCTTCATCACGGCGACATGGCGGAAAGTATCGGTGACGGTGATCTCCATCTGCGCTTCCTTTATAAGGGCGGCAAAAGCGGGATCCTTCACGAGGTCGCCTGCCACGGCAAGTGCATCGTCTCCGCTGATGTCGTCGGCGTTGTAGCTTTCCATGATTCCGTCTTCATAGCCGCCGCGGATGGTGCAAAGGTTCATGCGCATGGAGACCTCGCCCTCATGCACCATGACCTGTTCGCCTGCAGCCTCGAGGGGAGAGCGGCCCTTATAGCACTTGACCGGGTCGTGCCCCAGCAGGCTCAGAAACGCCACATCGCTGCCGGGAGCCAGCTCCTTGGGGCAGGTGCGGATGCGGCCATTTTCGCCGCCGCCGATGACAGCCATCGCATCTCCGGCGATATATTCCGCCGGGGACTTGCCGTCCAGTTCCTTCAGATATTCGTCGGCCATGCCGTCGCCGACGATCAGCAGATATTTCATAAAACCGAACCTCCGAAACAAAATTCACATGATTTCACTTGATGAAAATGAAAATGTGGTATATAGTATGAATGGGTATATTTTATCACACTCCGAACAAACAGTAAAGTGGTTTTGACGAAAAAATCACAGAGAAAGGGCATTTGTACAGATGAAAATTTCCGAATTGAAAGAAAATGATATTTTCACGGGTAGCCTTGCGGTAAAGGAAGCCACGGTCAACCAGTTCGGTATGACGGCGGTGCTCTTTGACGACAGCGGCGAGATATCGGCTTCCCGGTTTGGTTATAAGGATGTCGGGCTGTTCCGAGGCGATATCGTGGAGGTCAGCGGCACAATTTCCGTGACGGATGACTACAAGCTGCTGAACATCGACGAGATCAAACCGACGGGCAAAAAGATCATCGAAAAGAAGGAGCAGGTCAAGCTGTCTCAATTGAAGGCAGGCGATCCGTTCTCCGGTGTGCTTTTGGTAAAGCAGGTGTCGCCGAGAAAGGACAAGAACAACAAGACCTACCTTGACATGACACTGAGCGACAGCACCGCCGAAATGGATGCGATGCTGTGGAACAACGTGCCGGAGGACAGTCAGCTTCCCAAGCCCAATGCCGTGGTGCTGGTGAAGGCGGATGTGCAGGAATTCCGGGGCAGACTGCAGCTGCGGCTTTTGAGCATGAAGGCGGCGGACAGGGACCGTACCGACATGTCGCAGCTGGTGCCCAGTGCGCCCGAAACGGCGGAGGGCATGCTGGCGGAGCTTAACGCCTGCCTTGCTGGTATGAAAAACCGGATGCTGGCATCGATCGTCGAAAAGGTGATCGAACCCTACGTCGAAAAGCTGATGTACTATCCGGCAGCGACGAGGATCCATCATGCTTACCGTTCGGGACTGCTGCATCACACGCTGAGCATGCTGCGGATGGCGGAAAAGGTCTGCGAGGTCTATCCCACGCTGGACAGCGAGCTTCTGTATGCCGGGGTCATACTTCACGATATCAACAAGATCGACGAGATGAACGCCGATGAAAACGGCATCGCCACCGAGTACTCGGCGGACGGCCAGCTGATCGGCCATCTGGTGCGAGGGGCAGCGGTGGTAGATGCCGCCTGTGTGCAGTGCGGCGCCGACGACGAGACAAGGCTGCTGCTGGAGCACATGGTGCTCTCGTCTCACGGTCAGGCCGAATACGGCAGCCCCCGGCCGCCCATGTTCCCCGAAGCCGAGGTTCTGCATACGCTGGACATGCTGGATGCCCGTCTCAACGAGATGAACCGGGAGCTGGAGGGCATCGACGAGGGCAGCTTTACCGAGAAGATCTGGTCGCTGGATCGGCGGCTGTATAAGAAAACCACAAGAAAATAAAACGCGCAAACGGAGGAAAACAAAATGATCAGAAAATCCACAGCCGAACTGGTTCTGGCGTATGCGGTCAGCACCGGCGGCGATTTTGCCGAGCTGTTCCTTGAGGATACGAGGAGCGGCGGCATCTCTCTGGTGAACGGCACCATTGACAATGCCAACACGTCAAGGACCCACGGTGCGGGCATCCGTATCTATCACGGCTTGGAGAGCATCTATGTCCACACCAACGATACCTCTGAGGAAGGCCTCGTCAAGGCGGCAAAGCAGGCAGCCAGCGCCATCGGCAGCGGCTGCGAGATGCGGGACATCACTCTCACCGGCGCCAAATGCACCAATATCCACCGGATCGACCGCATGCCCATGGACATCTCCGGCAGCGAACAGGCAAAGCTGGTTCATGCCGCTTATGACACCGCCAAGAGCTACGACAGCTCCATCATTCAGGTCAGCACCGGTATTTCCGGCAGCGAGACCGATGTGACCATCGCCAATACAGAAGGCCTGTTCATCTCCGATACGAGGGTGTACACCCGTTTCCGTGTGATGGCCATTGCCGGTGACGGCAAGGAGAACCAGACCGGCTTCCGGGGTCCCGGCGCCATGATGGGCTATGAACTGTTCCGTGACCGTGTGGACGTGGAAGCCGAAGCCAAGGATGCAGCCCGCTGCGCCGTAACGATGCTTCGTGCGGACAACTGCCCTGGCGGCATCATGCCCGTCATCATCGACAACGGCTTCGGCGGTGTCATCTTCCACGAGGCCTGCGGACACTCCCTTGAAGCTACCAGCGTGGCATTGGGCAACAGCGAATTCTGCGGCAAGCTTGGTCAGCAGGTGGCATCGCCCATCGTGACGGCCATTGACGACGGCACCATGCCCAATGAGTGGGGCTCCATCAACATCGACGATGAGGGCACGCCCACGACCCGTCTGGTGCTGATCGAGAACGGCATCCTGAAGAACTACATGGTGGACCGGCTCAACGGCAGACGCATGAACATGCCCGTGACCGGCTCCGCAAGACGTCAGAATTATACCTATGCGCCTACCTCGAGAATGCGCAATACCTTTATCGCTCCCGGCAATGACGACGAGGCGGAGATCATCGCCACCGCAGGCAACGCTCTGTACGCCAAGCAGATGGGCGGCGGCTCGGTCAATCCCGCCACCGGCGAATTCAACTTCTCCGTGCAGGAGGGCTATCTCATCAAGGACGGCAAGATCGACCGGCCTGTCCGCGGTGCAACGCTGGTCGGCAAGGGCAGCGAGATCCTGCCCAAGATCGACCGGGTCGGCAGAAACATGAAGATGGCGCAGGGCGTATGCGGTTCGATCAGCGGCTCGGTCCCCACCAACGTGGGTCAGCCGATGATCCGTGTGACCGACATTACCGTAGGCGGACGCTGATGGAGGGCAGGCAATGAATACCAACGAGTTTATCAAGAAGCTTTTTGAACTGGCAGCCGAAAAGAACTGCGAGAGCAGCGAGGTCTGCCTGATGAGCGGCGACGAGTTCGATGTATCCGTCAAGGACGGCGAGATCATCAATTACAGCGTTTCTTCCAACATGGGGCTGGGCTTCCGTGCGCTGGTCAACGGAAAAATGGGCTATGCCTCCACGCAGGTGCTGGACGAAGAGGCGCTGGACATGCTGGTCAACGGTGCCATCGGCAACGCTGCCGTCATCGAGAATGAGGATGAGCAGTTCATCTTCTCCGGCAGCGATAAGTACCCCGAGGTCTGTGCCTATGACGAGAAGCTGGACAACATTTCCGCCGCTGACAAGATCACCATGGCGAAGGAGCTTGAGAAGAAGGCGCTGTCCCTCGACCCCAGAGTCAAGCGCTGTGAGGCGGTAGAGGTCATGAGCGGCCGGGAATCCAAGCGCATCGTCAACAGCAAGGGCATGGACGTATCGTTTACCGAGAACTACATGGGCCTGTACGCCGGCGTCATCGGCGAGGAGAACGGCAGCGTTACCACCGGTTCCGGCATGCAGTTCATCCGCCATCCGGAACAGATCGATCCGGACAAGGTCGCAAAGGAAGCTGTGGACGAGGCGGTTGCCATGCTTTCCTCCGAAAAGGCAGAGTCCGGCGAGGCCAACGTCATACTCCGTCGGGATGTGGCAGCCAGCATCCTGCGCACCTTCCTGGCCTATGAAAAGGATGGCCTGGTGCCCAACCTGTTCCCTGAGGGCGACCACGATCCCGTTTACAACACCGTGGATGCCGCTCTGCTGCTGATCGACAGCGTGTGGCAGTACGTTCACCACAGCGGCAACTGGGAATTCGTCAAG
>JAZLHZ010000187.1:0-2716 GCA_045617085.1 Clostridia bacterium | reverse complement strand
TCACCCTGACCCTGACTGACGGTGTCATCACTGCATGTACTGCCACCGGTGACCAGGAGACCGTAGGTATCGGTTCCGTGGTTGTCGACACCTTCCCCGCAATCGTTGCCGAGACCGGCTCCATCGCTGTGGATGCCATCTCCGGCGCAACCATTACCTCCGATGCTTTCGTGGCAGCTGCTGAGGCTGCTCTGACCGAGGCTGGCGTGAATCCCGAGGATTACAAGACCGCTATCGAGTTCGGCGAGGGCGAAGATCTGTTCATCGACTGCGACATCGTCATCGTTGGCGCAGGCGGCGCAGGCATGACCGCTGCCATCGCTGCTGCACAGCAGGGCTACGGCGTTGTCATCGTCGAGAGCCAGGCAATGGTCGGCGGCAACTCCGTCCGCTCCACCGGCGGTATGAACGCTGCCAAGACTGATCTGCAGGATCAGAACACCTTCGGCGAGGATGCAGGCGTTGAGAAGACCCTGATCGCTGCTGAGGGCTATGCCGACAACGAGACCATCACCGCTCTGGCTGCCACTGTTTCCGAGCAGTGGGAGGCTTACAAGGCTAACCCCGAAGGCTACTTCGATTCCGTTGAGCTGATGGAGCTGGACACCATGATCGGCGGCAAGGGCATCAACGATCCCGAGCTGGTCGCTACCCTGTGCGAGAACACCGCTGATTCCATCGACTGGCTGGCTGAGAACGGTGCCGCTCTGACCAATGTTGCTGCATTCGGCGGCGCATCCGTCAAGCGTATCCACAGACCCGTCAACGACGAGGGCAAGACCGTTTCCGTCGGCGCTTTCATCGTGCCCATTCTGGAGCAGCGTCTGGCCGACGAGGGCATTGAGGTTGTTCTGAACACCACCATCGATACCATCCTCACCGATGAGACCGGCGCTGTCGTCGGCGTTTCCGGCGTGGCTGCTGACGGCGCCAACGTGACCGTCAGTGCAGGTGCTGTCGTCCTGACCACCGGCGGCTTCGGCGCAAACCTGGATATGGTCGTCTCCTACAAGCCCGACCTGGCTGGCTTCATGACCACCAATGCTGCCGGCATTCAGGGTCAGGGCATCGTGATGGCTCAGGCCATCGGCGCTGCTACCGTGGATATGAATCAGATTCAGATTCACCCCACCGTGGAAGCCAACACCGCTTCTCTGATCACCGAGGGCCTGCGTGGTGACGGTGCTGTCCTGGTCAATGCCGAGGGCAAGCGCTTCATCGACGAGGTTGGCACCCGTGACGTTGTCTCCGCCGCTGAGATTGCTCAGCCCGGCAGCTTCAGCTGGCTGATCGTTGACCAGGCCATGGTCGATGCTTCCAGCGTTATCCAGGGCTATGTGAAGAAGGGCTTCACCACCCAGGGCGAGACCTACGCCGAGCTGGGCGAGGCTCTGGGCATGGACGGCGCTGTCCTGACCGAGACCATGGACACCTGGAATGGCTACGTTGAGGCCAAGAATGACCCCGACTTCGGCCGTACCAGCTTCGCCGCTCCTCTGAGCAATGCTCCTTTCTATGCCATTAAGGTTACCGCCGGTATTCACCATACCATGGGCGGTCTGAAGATCAACCCCGCTGCCGAGGTTCTGACCGAGGACGGCACCGCAATCCCCGGCCTGTTCGCAGCCGGTGAGATCACCGGTGGTGTCCATGGTGCCAACCGTCTGGGCGGCAACGCCGTCGCCGACTTCGTCGTCTTCGGCCGCATCGCCGCTGACAGCGCCATGGCTTACGTCTCCGCTGCCGAAGCAGAAATGGCTGCTTAATCTTCCCATTAACCCCAACCACTCCCGCTTCGGCGGGAGGGGTTTTTTATATGGCTCTTCACGGAAAGCTGTACAAAGGGTAACTTTCGCGCAGTTGGATATTGGCTGTAGGGAAGGGGCTCTGCTCGTTCCGTCGACCGTAATTTTATCCAGCGTACCATAGAACGGATTTGTTGGATACGGAAGCTGATACGTTTTCGCCGGAAGAAATGCAGTTGCATCAGTTCGTACTGCCGGAACGAGCAGAGCCCGTTCCCTACAGGGGATTGTGCGTTTTTTCGACTGTTTTAAACTTGTTTCCTACAGATTTCTTTATATAAGGAAAGAGCGCATTTACACCGAAATGGAGGTGCAAATGCGCTTTGATGTTATTCTTTTTCAAAAGAGCAGCTTCAGTGAAGTTGCAGTAGAGCACAAAGGCTCCCTCTGGAAGAGGGTAAGCGAAGCGCAGCCACGGCGATTTGTCAGCCGAACAGGCTGACTGAGGGAGTTGAAGCGTTGGTGCTTCTGAGGAAGTGCGGATAAAGGCATTACGCTTCAATCCCCTCAGTCACTTCGTGACAGCTCCCCTTTCCAAGTGGAGCCTTGTGCCCGCCGTTACTGTACTATAGTCTTACAGTTTATACTGCATAAAATTCTGATTGTGTTCAAAGCCATATGCGGTATAAAGCTTCACGCCCATGTCGGAAGCGGTTATCTGAATTGTTCCGCATCCGTAATTTCTGGCTTCTGTTACCACCTGACCCAGCAGCCTGCGGGCGATGCCCATTCGTCTGTAGGCGGGGTGCGTATACATGCTTGACAGCAGCCCGATCTTTCCGCTGGGGCAGCCATAGTACGGCGGCTTCTCCACAAAGGACATGCCGCTCGTGCCCACGATTTTGTCCCCGTCGATTGCAAGCCAGGATACAAAGGTGCCGTCATGAAGATGCCGATTGTAATAATCTTTC
>JAZLHZ010000186.1:0-9812 GCA_045617085.1 Clostridia bacterium | reverse complement strand
CTGCATCCACGTTGATGGTGGTGTTCTGCCAAGTCTGATAGTTGCAGAAGGCGTTCAGCATGGCTCCGGTGCCACCGACCAGACCGATCTCATCGTAAGCATCGCCGTTGCCGTTCACGTCGTTGTCACGGAAGAAGACGAGGAAGTCATACAGCTCTTCGACGGTTGCGGGAACGCCCTTGCCCCACTGCTCGAGCCAATCGTCACGCAGCCAGATGACGCTGCCGGGATTGTACTTGTTGGTAGGATCGCAATAGGTGGAGGGGAAGCGCAGGGTAGCGCCGTCAAAGGTCTTGCAGATAGAGAGGATGTCGGCAACTTCAGCCTCGGTGAAGTAGGTCTCCATCATCTCGTTGTACCAGAAAGCATACTTCTCGAAGTACTCATCCATGGGCTGAATGAGACCATCCAGATAGTAATTGTACAGGTTGCCGTTGGAGATCTGGTTAGAATCGATGACATCGGGCAGCGTCTCGTTGGCGGCGATCATCAGCTCCAGCTTCTGGCCGGGATTCTCGTTGGGCAGGAAGAAGAAGTCGATGGTGATGCCGGTGTTGTCCTGCAGCCAATGGGTCCAGTCGTTGTCATAGAAATCGGACACGGTGGCGTTGGGAGCAAAGGAGAAGGAGATGGTCACGGGCTCGGTCACGATGGGCAGCACACCGGGAGCGGTCATGCCGGGGACATCGCTCATTTCGAGCTCGTCAGCGGATGCGATCATTGCGCCGGACATCAAAATGGCCAGGGCAATAAGAAGAGCGAGGATTTTCTTCATATGGGGAAACCTCCTTTTATTCTTGGTAACGCCTCTCGCTTGGCGTCCCTGATAGGTAACATTATATACTATCCACACAACATTGCAAGCCTTTTTTTTGCCAAATCATGATTGCATTTGCGGAATTGAGTTAATTATTATCTGTATTTCGACTTCCAAATCGGGACATTTTCATGCAAATCGGGACATTTTCACATTTTTGTAACATTCATACAGTATAATACTATCAAAATACCACTTTTCGGAGGAGATCGTATGCGCCTACCCCTGAAGCCGGGCAAAACATTCTATCATAATCTGTTTACGCTGTGTGTGGTTTTTCTTTTGACCGGTCTGCTGCTGATCCCGGTCTATTCGCTGGCACTGAACGGTGCCTATGAACGCTCTGTCAGCACGATACAATACGGTCTGGATGCGGCAGCACAGCAGCTGGATGATGAGGCGCTGGAGCTGTTGTCGCTGAATGATCAGCTCACCGACCCGGCGATCTATCAGATCAAGCATTCCTCCGATATGGATACCTCGCCCATGATATCCTACAAACTGCTGAAGTGCAAATCGATGTTCAAGCTGCTGACCAACACTTCGAATACTGCATTTGAATACCTGTGGCTGTTTACCAACAACTCCCGGGTCATCACCTCCGGAGAAACCGATGCGATCTATAATTCGTATGTGGACAGCTTTGACAGTTATCTGCGCTTTATCGGCAACAGCGCCCAGCTGATGCGGGAAAACCTGATGCACACCTCCCGCCAACTCACCCTGCTGCCCGCCAATGAGCTGATGTTGAACGGGGTCTCACAGGGACAGTGCATCACACTGGTTGCACATCCGCTGAACTGTGCCTCGGTTTACTGTGCCCTTTACCGGCTATCGGATATCGAAACGCTGTTCGGGTTGGATATCCTTCCCGACACCGCCTATCTCACCTATACCGATCACGGCGGCTCCGTGATCTTCTGCACCGAAAACGAGGACATCAAAAATGAAACCGTCCTCTCTGCCCGTATGCCGGTATTGGACGGAACGGTCTCCATTCACCTGCCGGAAAGCTACTTCTCCTCACAGGTCGCCTCTGTCAAGCGGCTGCTGATCACCTACCTTCTGATCGCGGCAGCTATCGGCATCATGCTTGCCGTACTCATTGCGATATTCAATTACAGACCGTTGTACAATCTGATCCGCAGCAGCTCGGATGAAAATCCCTATGCAACAAATGACAAGGCCATGCTGGACGAATACGCTTTTCTGAACGAACTGAATATCAGATCGAAGAACAAACAGCAGGAGATGCTCCAGCAGATCAACTCCATGCGTCAATCCATACGCTCGGTGCATCTGGAACGACTGTTGATGAGCACGTTATCCCCTACGCAAGAACAGACCATCGTCCAAAAATACCTGCCGGAGCTGGTCGATGCCTGCCGACTGGCCATTATCGATATCGGCTATGACCGAAGCGAGGCAGAGGCGGAGGACATCATATTGACGATGCTTCCTGTATTTGAGCAGCACGAGCTGCACATGACCTATATGGGATACGGACAGATCTACACGCTGTTCCCCGATGGCAGGCTGATGAAGTTTGAAGAAGCCTTCAATGAGACCAACGAAGCAATCCGCAAAAGCTTCAACACCAAGGCTTGTGCGACGATCTCCGCTGTATTCACCGGTACCGAAGGACTTCGTCAGGCGTTCCGCAGTGTACAAATCACTGCGATCACTTCCATTCATTCCCTCGCCTACGTACAAGAAAACGGCAAAGGTCCAGACGAGCTGCCCTTTGTCGATCTCAACGCACTTTGTCAGTTGATCCATTCCGGCAGCAGCTCTGCCGCAGAGCATTTCATCATCAATGCACTGAACGAACTGCTCGAAAGCGGCGCCTGTTATGACGATATGGTACGGCTATATGACACGCTCCGAAGCAAGCTGATCACTTTCGCCGGAGAGCTGAATGCAGAAGTGGAAATAGCCGGATTTATCGCCAATATGCCCATTCTGGAACAGTTCGAAACGTTGGGCATGGCGGCATCCATGCTGTCCGACAAGCAAGATCGGAAAAAGGTAGTTCCCGCCTACAAGAACGAAATGCTGGAATTTATCGACAATAACTATGCCGACGCCAATATGTACGCAGGTTCCATTGCCGAGCAGTTCCAAGTCTCCACCAAACAGGTATATCGAGTCGTCCGGGAGCTGACCGGTACGGGATTCTCCGATTATCTGGAGGAACTGCGAATCCGTCAGGCGGTCAAGCTGCTGGATGAAACCGACGTCTCTGTCAACGATGTCGCCATCAAGTGCGGTTTCAATTCCGTCAGCACATTCTATCGGGCATTCAAACGGGTACACGGCATCTCACCCACCGCCTACCGCACCCGCACAAACTAAAAATACAAAAGCACTTCACCCATTCAAAAGTGAAGTGCTTTTATTATCCGTCAGCGTGCTTCTCTGCCGTTTTCGGAATAGAATATCATCATTGTGCCGATATGCTTTATTGGCATCTCTGTGCCGCCTTCTGCGGTCACCTCGCCCGGTGAAACGGTATAGATGATCGGCTTCTCAAAACCCTCGGCACGCACATTTTTCAGCCGTAATGCCTGATAATTTTCTGCCACGATAACAGGCAGCGTTTCGTATCCCTCCTGCGGCGTAATGGTGACGTTTTCCATTTCCAACGTCAGAGGCTCGTATTTATCGCCATGGATGAATATGGGTCTGCGGACGCCTTTGGCGGTAACGTTTTCAAAGCGGATACTCGTCAGCGAGCGGTTGATGCTCCAGCGGTCCTCCACCTCAAACGGCAGACAGAACAGGCCCAGCAGGTTTTCAAAAGTACAGTTGCGGATAATGATATCCCCTGCCGGCTGCCGCAGCTCTGCCCGATGGTCACAGTAGTACACAACGCCCCAGCCGGTAACATGCTTGGATTCCGGTGAAAGCAAGCTGTTCTTCCGATGATACTCGTCCATTTCCGAGCGTGAACAGAAACCGGACGGCCCGATGGCATGACAGTTTTCCACCAGCATTCCGTGGGCACCGATACGGATCGGGAAACAGGCCGTCCGGAACTCGCAGTTTCTTACGGTGACGTCGATATTATCAAAGCCTGCGATGCAGTCATCGCCGATATTGAAGGTACAGTCCTCCACCAGCGTATGGTCGCAGCAGCGGATGTCAATGCCGTCGAAACCACCGAACACGCTGACATTCTTCACGGTGATGTTCTCACTGTTGAATATCGCATGGGACCAGTTGGGACTGTTCTTGACGGTATAGCCCTCGAAGCGGATGTTCTTACAATACCAGAAGCTCATGATATGCGGCCCCCGGAAGGTGTCCTCCCCCTGCGGATCATAGACGTTCATGCCGTCGATGAAAGAGCCGGGGTCACCGATGACGGCGGTATTTTCGGCATATACCGCTTTGATAAGACCGTTGCTCCAGCGAGAATACCACTGTGCCGAGCGGGTATATCTCGGGTCTTTCTTTTCCTTTATCGTCAGCGGCTCAACGGTATCCTTCAGATAGGTGCAGTAGTCCTCCGGATCGGGGCTGGCTTCCAGTAATGCGCCGGAAAGCAGGTGCAATGTCACGTTGGACCGCAGACGCAATCCGCCGGTGCGCCACACGCCTGCGGGAATAATAACCTCACCGCCGCCCACCTTAAAGCAGGCATCGATGGCGTTCTGAATGCACGTTGTTTGAAGCCTGTCAGAACAGATCGCTCCAAAGTCACGTATATTGCAGATCATGGAACTTCCCCCTTAATGATAGAACTTCTCGATAGTGCCGATATGCTGTACAGGCAGCTCAGTGCCGCCGTCGACAGTGACCTCGCCGGGAGTCTTGATGAATATCTTCGGATCAGTAAAACCTTCACACTGTACATTCTTGAATCGGATAGCTTTAAAGTTCTCTGCGGCAACGATGGGCATGGTCTCCCAGCCTTCGGCAGGAGTGATCTTGACATTTTCCAGTTCAAAGGTCAACGGTTCGTATTCATCGCCCTTAATGAATATCGGACGGTGCATGTTGGTGGCAACCACGTTCTCATAACGGATCGAGTTCAGCGAGCGGTTGATACACCAACGGGTCTCCAGATTGAAGGGCAAACAGAACAGGCCACGTACATTGTCAAACGTGCAGTTGCGGATCACGATATCACCCGGATCGTGGCGGATATCCGCACGGAAATCGCAGTAGTACAGGAAGCCCCAGCCGCAGTCATGACGGGCAGTCTCGTCAGTAACACGGCTCTTCTGTTTGGTCTCTATACTCATGGCGCCCCGGAATCCGTAATGGGCAGGCTCGCCGGTAAAGGTGCAGTTCTCCACCAGCATCTTGGTTGCACCAAATCGCAGGTCTGCACATGCGGTATTGAAATAGCAGTTGCGTACAGTGACATCATAGTTGTCAAAGCCTGCAATCGCATCGTCGCCGCATTCAAAGGAACAATCCTCGATCACGATCCTGTCACAGCAGCGGGCATCAAAGCCGTCATGGCCACCGTATACACTGATATTGCAGACATCCACATCGTTGCAATAGAACAGTGCGTGCGCCCAGTTGGAGCTGTTTTTGATCTTATAGCCACGAAGCTTGACATTATTGCAATACCAGAAGCTGATGGGATGCGGACCCCGGTAATTCTCCTCGCCGATGGCATCGAACACGTTCATGCCATCGATATAGGAGCCTTCGTCGCCGATAACGGCGATGTTGTCTGCATGAACTGCCTTGAGAAGGCCGTTGCTCCAACGGGAGAACCATTCACTGGAACGGTTGACTCTCGGGTCAAGGCTTTTTTTGATTGTCAGCGGTTCCACGGTATCGTTGAGATAACCGCAGTAATCTTCGGGATCGCTGCTGCCCTCAATGATGGCACCGGACAACAGATGCATGGTCACATTGGAACGAATGCGGATGCATCCGGTCCTCCATACGCCTGCGGGAATGACCACCTCACCACCGCCTGCCCGGAAGCAGGCATCGATAGCCGCCTGTATCTTTTCGGTCTGAAGAACGTCGGAGCAGACGGCGCCGTAATCTCTGATATCAAATTTCATGCCGGTTTCCTCCTCACTTTTTGCAGACCTTTACGTCCGCTTTGATGATGCCGTCGTTGAAGGTATCGATCCTCGGCTCGGCATAACCCTCGATGGCGACATTGTTGAAGCTGATCCTGTCGTAGTTTCTGGCCTCGATCAGCGCTTCGTTTTCACAGCCCTCTCTGGCCTTCAGCGTGACGTTTTCCAGCTCAAAGGTGAGCTTTTCATTTTCATCGCCCCAGATGATCGATGGAAGAGCGATACCGTCCACGGTGCAGTTTTCGAATTTGATGCTCGAAAGGGAGCGGTTGCAGCACCAGACATGCTGGCCGTCATACTCCAGTGAGAACAGGCGCTCGGGATTGACAAAGCGGCAGTTGCGCAGAATGATGTTGCCCGGTGTGCGTCTGGGATCAGCCCGATGATCACAATAGTACAGGAAGATGTTCAGCATGGTATGGCGGTCTGTGGCATCGGTTATCAGGCCGAGCCGTTTCTTCCGCTCATCCATCGCCCAACGGTGACCGAAGCTGGCGGGCGCCACGGTGTCGCAATCCTCCACGATCACGTTATTGCCGCCGAAGCGCAGCGCCGAACAGGCGGTATCCATGTGACAGCGGCGGATCAATACGTCGTTGTTGTCAAATCCGGCAATGGCATCATCGCCGCAGATCAGGTTGCAGTCCTCGATCAGAACATTATCGCAGGTGCGTACATCGATGCCGTCATGGCCGCCGTAGACCTTGACATTGCGGATCACGATATCCTTCGTGATAAATATGGCATGTGCCCAGTTTCCGGTATTGCGCAGGGTGTAGCCCTCCAAATGGATGTTCTTGCTGTTTTGGATATTCATACCGTGCGGGCCCCGGTATTGCTCCTCACCTAACTCATCAAAGGGATTACAGCCGTCGATACAAGAACCCTTTTCGCCGATGATACTGACATTTTCGGCATCAATGATGCGGATGATGGCATTGTTCCAGCGGCTGTAGGGATAGACCGACCGTGAAATACCCTCATTGGGATATTCGACGATGGGCTCTACAGTATCGTGAATGTAATCTGTATAGTCTTCCGGATCACGGCTGCCTTCAAGATAGGCGCCTGCTTCCAGATACAGGGTGCAGTTGGAGCGAAGCCGCAGGCAGCCGATGCGGAACACACCTTCGGGTACGACGATCGTTCCGCCGCCGTTCAGAAAGCAGGTATCGATCGCCTGCTGTATCTCTTTGGTTACCAGTCTGTCCGTTGTCTTTGCGCCGAAATCGGTAATAATATACTGCTTCATACTGCACCTCACGGTTCAAAAGTAATTTCTTCTTTGTTATTGTCGTGATAGAAATCGAACATCGGTCTTTCTTCATCACATCTCACATTCTTTATCACCACGCTCTTCAGCTTGCTTTGATTGAAGCGGAAGAGGCCTCTCTCCGCATAGCAGGGAGCCAGCTTGGATGTGCAGAAAATGTTTTCGATGCGGACATTCTCAATATAGGAGGGAAGCTCATAGTCGTCCGGATTATGCTGGGTGATCATATTCACGGTATCGATGTCCTGACTGTTGTAGATCGAAATCACACCGCCCGGACAGTGGAATGCGCCGACGGTCACTGCATAGCCGCCGTCCTCGTCCACATAGATATCCTTTGCGCTGAAGTTCTTGACAGACATTTCCAAATGGATGACAGCTGCCGCACGGGAATGGATATTGCTGACCGAGACGTTATAAATATCGCCCGGCTTACCCCGACTCTCTCCTGCATTGTGATATCCGTCCTCGCCGATCCTCAGAGCCATCTGTACCCTTGCCGTCTTTCCGTACTTGCTGGTATCAAATACATTGCTGATGGATATGTCATGGATCTTATTCCCCTGCTGGCTCAGCAGACGGATGATCGCACAGAAATTGCAGAAGGCAAATATCTTATCAATACATACGTGATGGATATAGGTGTTCTTTCCAGCAACGATATCCGAATAGTCCGAGCCGTTGGACTTTGACAAAGCAGTGAGGGCAATCACGTCGTCACCTGTCTCGCCGGTGATATTCTCGATCACCACATCATGACAGCCGATACGCAGGTCAATGCCGTCCTGATTGCGCCAGCGGTTGTATTTCTGCTCCCGATTAGTCAGTTCAAAGTGCAGATTGGAAATCTTGCCGTGATCTGCAAATATACAGCGGATCGCCCACCAGCGCTGATCCCGAATCGTGAAGTTGTCCAATACGAAGCCAGACACGTTATGCAGGCCAATGGTCACATTGCACCGTACTGAAGGCAATCCGTTCTTTTTGCTTGTCCCCTCATTGAGCGGGTTCTCTTCACCGCCGTCGAGGATCGCATTTCCCTCACCGATGATGCGGATGTTCCGCTGCTCGCCTGCAATGGTATTGCCGATCTCCGTCAGGTCGTTGCTGTTGGAGAACATCTGGCACATAACGCCGTCCGCCATGCGCAAATGACAATTGCTCAGGATCACGGTCATATCGCTCGGCAGCAGTACGGTTTTATCAATGATCCAACCCTGTTTGCCGTTGACTTCGTTGATCCTCGGGATTTTCACCAGATTGCAGCCGGTATCATGCGCCGCATCGACAGCCGCCTGTATACGCTCGCTGTCTGTACCCTGTAAAAAGTCGTTCGGGGTATAGAACTCTTTCATCGTCTTCGCACCTCCGTTTTTTCTTTATTATATCGCATTCCGGGTACGGTTTTCAAGCCTTCCGGTACTGTTTTTACCTTTGCGTCCCAAATTGCCCTTATATGATCCCTGTATTTTTGTCTTGAAAACCGACGAAAATTGTGATATAATCGGATTATCAATAAAACCGGAGGTAATATGTGTCATGCGTAAGATGTGGATATCATCCGCCCATCAGGGCGTTGTCCTTGAAAACATGCATTCCAACACGCTTTCCGCCTTTCAGCTGGCAGCAGACATGGGCGCCGACATGATCGAAACCGATGCCCGCACAACCAGCGACGGCGTATTCATCGCCAATCACGACCCCATCGTCCGGGGCTTTCATGAGAACGGCAACCCTGTGGAGTATGTCGTTTCCGAAACTCCTGCCGCCATTATCACCAATGTGATACTTGCCCCCAATGATCCCCACGGCGTACAGAAGGTGCCGACACTGGAAGAGGTGCTGCACCTGTGCTACTATGCCGGTATGGACGCAAACATCGACCTGAAGGAAGGCGCTGCCCATGCGGAGGAGATCGCTCTGCTGGTGCGCAAGTGCGGCATGCGCTCCCACGTGATCTACGCCACCAACGGCGCCGGTGCCGACACCATCAATGCAATCCTGAAGCTGGACCCCAATGCCCGCTTCATCGACACGCCCAAGAACTACACAAAGGAAAAACTCGCCTCTGTTCCCGATTATCCGGCACATTGCTTTGCCTACACTTCCGACTTCTCCGATGAGAATATCGCAAAGATCCGGGAATCCGGCTGCATGCTCGCATCGATCAGTCTCAACCTGCAGAATGCCGCCGCAGGCTTCCGGCATCATCCCGATATGGCGGAGTACCCCCACACCAGCAACTTTGCCGCCATCGATGCAATGATGCAAAAGCAGCAGCCCCGCTGATTGTCATGAAATATAATAAACAAGTTCTGTTGAAGGATGGACGCTGCTGTCTCATTCGCAATACCGATGCCGCAGATGCTGCCGAAGCGGTAGAACAGTTCCGCATTCACCATGATCAAACCGATTATTTATCCTCCTACGGAGATGAATGCAGCTTCACTGTGGAGGAAGAGACCCGTTTTCTGATGAGCAAAGCCGATTCCCTGCGGGATGTTCATCTCTGCGCCGTAGTCGATGGAAATATCATCGGACTTGCCGGGATATCTGGGCTTGGTGCAAGTAAGGCACGTCACCGGGCAGAGCTCGGTGTATCTGTTGAAAAGGCATATTGGGGTATCGGGATCGGTCGGGCATTGATCGAAGCCTGCATCGAGTG
>JAZLHZ010000185.1:0-13680 GCA_045617085.1 Clostridia bacterium | reverse complement strand
TTGGAGAGCTTGTCCTCATCCTTCAGCTGGACGGCGATGGCGGCGGTCACGGGAGAGATCACGGCGCCGGGCCATGCGTAGATCACGTCTGCAGCGGCGTGGGATGCCAGAGCGGTGGCGGCGGAGCCGATGGCGCTGCCGTAGATCACGCTGATGCGGGGGATGGTGGCGCCGGCATAGGCGGCCATCAGAGTCGCGGCAGCCTTGGTCATGCAGGCCTGGCAGCCGGCGGCGTCGGTACCCTTGGCATCGACGAAGGTGATGACGGGGATAGAGAAGCTGTCGCAGATGCCCGCAAATCTTGCGGCCTTCCTGCAGCCCTTGGCGGTCAGCACGGAGCCGGCCTGATTGGCAACGATACCGACAGTGAATCCGCCGAGGCGGGCAAAGCCGGTGAACATCTCTTCTGCGAAGGTATCGCCCAGCTCGACAACGCTGCCTGCATCAGCCACGTCGGCGATGACGGCCTTGATGTCTTCCACGGTGTCGATGGCGTTCAGGCTCTCGACGGCACGGTTGACGTCGTCGTTGTCGTTGATGTCCACGGGGACCTCGTCCAGATTGTTGGCGGGCAGCATGGCGATCAGCTTGCGGGCGGCATCGATGGCATCTTCATCGGATTCGGCGGCGATGGCGGCGGTACCGTTCTTTACGGAAGCCTTTGCGCCTGCCATCTCCTCCATGGAGATGTTCTTGCCGGTGGCGGCGGATACGACCAGAGGACCGTTCAGGAACAGCTGGCCGTTCTTGCTCATGATGACGATGTCGGACAGGGATGCGCACAGGGCTGCACCGCCGCCGCAGGGTCCGAGCACGACGCTGATCTGGGGAACGACGCCGGAGAGCTCAGCGCTCTTTGCCATGATGGATGCATAGGCGTTGACTGCAGTCATGCCCTCGTCCAGACGGGCACCCTGAGAATCGCACAGAGCGATGACGGGAGCGCCGGTCTTTCCGGCAAGGCCCATGACCTTCAGGATCTTGCCTGCCTGGGCGGCACCGACGGCACCGGATGCCACGGTGTAATCCTGGGCATAAACGTAAGCAGGCTGGTTGTTGATGAGACCGTAACCGGTTACGACACCGGCATCGGCGATGAGGGTGTCAAGCTCCACGAAGCTTGCATCATCGAACAAATGCGCAATACGCTCACGGGCAGTCAGCTTTCCGGCTTCATGCTGCTTCTTGATCAGCTCAGCATCGCCGGCGAGGGCTGCCGTTCTGCGCTCACGCACGAGGGGCAGATTCCGTTCTACACTCATTTTGTCAACCTCCATTCAAATATATGACGAAATTAAAACGTAGAAATGGCCGAATCGGAGAAAATCCAATTTTGACCACTATTCAATTTGACATACTTTTTCCTATTCCTGCATGCTTATCTGTAAAGTTTCCGATAAGTGTGAAGGGAGGGGATTTAGCGGGAAATTAACACACATTTCTGTTGACAAAAGGCCGCAGTTGCGGTATAATATCCCCTGTTGAATTACCAACGACCATGTGGAGAAGTCGCCTAGCTTGGTCGAGGGCGCACGACTGGAAATCGTGTAACCGCCAAAAACGGTTCGAGAGTTCGAATCTCTCCTTCTCCGCTTCCAAATCGTCAGTTTCTGAGAGATTCTCGGTGACTGACGGTTTTTTTCTGCTCGATTCCTGCTTTATTCAAGGAGGTTGGACGTATGAAAAAGGGAAAGCTTCACTATGCGTGGATCGTCTGTATCGGCGGCGCGCTGCAGATCTTCGCCGTGACGGGACTGGCCTGCAACGTGCTGTCGGTCTATATGCCCTTTATCCGGGACATCAACGGCCTGACGAATTCTCAGACATCCCTGATGAATACCGTGCGCACACTGAGCGGTTTCATCCTGAGCTTCCTGACCGGTGCGATCTATAATAAGGTATCACTGCGCAAGGGCATGCTGCTGGCGGGTCTGTCCTCCACCATCGGCTATGTGCTGTTCGGCTTGGCGAAGACATACCCCGTGTACATGGCGGCCAGCATGTTCGTCGGCATCGGCTTCGGCGTGGGCGCAGGCATCCCCGTGGCGGTGCTGACCGGAAACTGGTTCACCCGAAGCACGCTGGCCTTCAGCATCTGCTCGGCGGCGTCGGGTCTGGCGTCCTTCGGCATTCCCTCTGTTATAACGGCTATGATCCAGAAGCTGGGCTTGGGTACCGCATTTCTGGTGCAGGGCTGCGTGATATTCGCTCTGATTTTCACTTCGTTCCTGATCGTCCGCAACGTGCCGGAGGAGATGCACCTGAAGCCCTATGAGAACAAGAGCAGTGCCGCGGTCAAGAGCACCGGCAACCGGGTGCTGTCAACTTGGGACTGGGTCGTCACACTGGCGGTCGCCACGATGTTCGGCATCTCGGCGGGCATCAGCTACGGCAATCTCGGCCTG
Source organism: Clostridia bacterium (assembly GCA_045617085.1). Taxonomy (GTDB): domain Bacteria; phylum Bacillota; class Clostridia; order Christensenellales; family Aristaeellaceae; genus Firm-10. The sequence goes on along the minus strand of JAZLHZ010000185.1, from coordinate 11,275 downwards.
TTTGCCAGAGGCAAGGGCTTCACGCCGGAGTTCACCGCCATCGTCATTTCCGCAGCCGGACTCACCATGACCGGCGGCAAGCTGCTGTACGGCTTTGTCTGCGGCAAGCTCGGTACGAAGCAGACCAACTTCATCTTCGGTCTGCTGATGGCGGCGGGTCTGCTGATGGCGTGCGCCGTAAGCAATCAGCTGCTGATGATGCTGGCCATGTGCATTTACGGCATCGGCATGGGCTTCCCCACTGTCGGCATGACCGCATGGGCAGGGGATATGAGCAGCCCCGATACCTATGCAAAGACCGTGCGCCTGTACAATACCGCCTACCTGCTGGGCAATCTTCTGTTCTCGGTCATTCCCGGCATGATCGCCGACCGGTGCAACAACTCGTATGTGCCTGCGTACCTCATCTTTGCGGCATTCACACTGATCTCCTGGGCGATCGTACAGGCATCGTATAAGCATATCGGAAAAGTTCGGATTGAGGAATGAGCAGTCGGACGGTGAAACCGCCCAAAGTCCCTTTCCGACTCACCGGGAATATGCTTCGTTTATGCCCGCTGATCTTTTCCATACCTTTAACAAAATGTGCATAATATTCCGAACAAAAGCCATAATATATATGTAAAAAGTACGTGACTTTGCAGGATTTAACCTCATGTTGTTTATTGAATAACATTAATAGTGTATTATAATTTCTGTGTCCGAAAACGGGCACAGATTATGTTTTTCGGAGGAATCATCCATGAAGAAGCTTCTCTCTCTGGTCCTCGCCGTTGCCATGCTGCTCGCTTGCGGCACCGCTCTGGCTGACGTGTCCGTCTCCACCACTGCTGCTGAGATCGAGCTCACCGGCGACCCCGCTGCCATCAAGATCGGCGTTGTCCTCATCGGCGATGAGAACGAGGGTTATACCTGGGCACACATCGAAGGCATCAAGACTGCTGCCGCCAACCTGGGCATCGACGATTCCCAGATCCTCTGGAAGTATGTTGTTGCCGAGGACGCTACCTGCTATGACGCCTGCGCAGACTGGGCCGATGCCGGCTGCAACGTCGTCTTCACCAACAGCTACGGTCATCAGACCTATGCTCAGCAGGCTGCTGTCGACTTCCCCGACGTACAGTTCGTTTCCATGACCGGTGACACCGCCAATGCAGCCGGCCTGGACAACTTCTCCAACGCTTTCACCAACGTTTACGAGTCCCGCTACGTTGCCGGTGTCGTTGCCGGTCTGAAGGTAGCCGAACTCGAAGCTGCAGGCGCTCTGAAGCCCGAGAACTACGATGAGGACGGCAAGGTCCGCATCGGCTATGTCGGCGCATATCCCTATGCCGAGGTCGTTTCCGGCTACACCGCTTTCTTCCTGGGCATCAAGTCCGTCTATGAGAACGTTTCCATGGACGTTACCTATACCAACAGCTGGTTTGACATCACCGCCGAGTACGAGGCTGCCAATGCCCTCATGTCCACCGGCTGCGTGATCATCGGTCAGCACGCCGACTCCACCGGTGCTCCCTCTGCCGTACAGACCGCTATGGACAACGGCGGCATCGCCCAGTCCGTCGGCTACAACGTAGACATGCTGAGCGTTGCTCCCAAGGCCGCTCTGACCAGCGCCACCAACAACTGGTCCGTTTACTATGAGTACGCTCTGAAGACCGTCATCAACGGCGATAAGATCGCACGCAACTGGGCAGCCGGTTACGAGCAGGGCGCCGTGGCCATCACCGAGCTCGGTGAGAGCTGCGCAGAAGGCACTGCCGAGAAGGTCGAAGAGGTCATCGCCGGCCTGAAGGACGGCTCCATCAAGGTCTTCGACATCAACACCTTCACCGTAGGCGGCGAGAAGGTCGAGCAGGCTTTCGCAACCGATACCGACGGCGACTTCGCTCCCGACGCTGACGAAGCCATCATCGACGGTGCATTCATGGAGAGCTACTATCAGTCCGCTCCCTGCTTCGCACTGCGCATTGACGGCATCGAAGAGCTGAACTAATCCGAAGGATCATCGAAGGGAAGCTTGCAACACAGCTTCCCTTCGGTATGTTCGTCAGAGGAATTAGGAATGCAGAATGTATCATATATTCCCCATTCCCAATTCCTTTGTTTTTTTCCTGACAATAACATTCGGTAAATCGGAAAGGGTGACTCTGTTTGGCGAATACTCCCGCTGTACGGTGCGTCGGCATTACCAAGACCTTCGGTCACGTGGTGGCGAATGAAAACGTTACCATGGACATTAACCACGGCGAGATCCTGTCTCTGTTAGGTGAAAACGGCAGCGGCAAGACCACGCTGATGAATATGCTGTCGGGCATTTATTATCCGGATGCCGGTCAGATTTTCGTAGACGGCAAGGAAGCCTCCATCCGTTCTCCCAAGGATGCCTTTAATCTGGGCATCGGCATGATCCATCAGCATTTCAAGCTGGTGGACGTGTTCACCGCTGCCGAGAACGTGATCCTCGGCCTTGAGGAAAAGGGCAGGATCAACCGTAAGGAGGTCTCCGCAAAGGTCAAGGGCATCTGTGAGAAATACGGCTTTGAGCTGGATCCCAACATGAAGGTCTACGATATGACCGTTTCCCAGAAGCAGACCCTCGAGATCATCAAGGTGCTGTATCGTGGCGCCAATGTGCTGATCCTGGACGAGCCCACCGCCGTACTGACTCCTCAGGAGACCGAAAAGCTGTTCAACGTCATGCGCAATATGAAGGCGGACGGCAAATCCATCGTCATCATTACCCATAAGCTGCACGAGGTACTCTCCGTTTCGGACAGAGTTGCTATTCTGAGAAAGGGCGCTTATGTGGGCGATATCGCCACAAAGGACGCCAACGAGCAGATACTGACCGAAATGATGGTCGGCGAGAAGGTGAGCCTCAATATCGAGCGTCCCGCTCCTGTCAACATGAAGCAGCGCCTGAAGATCCGCAAGCTGAGCATTACCAACAGCGACGGTATCAAAGTGCTGGACAACGTGAGCTTTGACGTGTACAGCGGCGAGATCCTGGGCATCGCCGGCATATCCGGCTGCGGTCAGAAGGAGTTGCTGGAGGCGATCGCCGGTTTGCAGGTGACCGAAGCCGGAAGCAGCATCAAGTTTTATCCTCCGGGAGACGGCAATGAAGCCGAGCTGATCGGCATGACGCCCCGTCAGATCCGTGAGCATGGCATTGCTCTGTCCTTTGTACCCGAGGACCGGCTGGGTATGGGCCTGGTCAGCTCCATGGGCATGAGCGACAACATGATGCTGAAGGACTATAACAACGGCCATTCCTTCTTTACCGACAGCCGCAAGCCAAAAGAAATGGCGGCACGTATCCGGGACGACCTCGACGTCAAGACGCCCGACCTCATTACTCCCGTTTCGAGACTGTCCGGCGGCAACGTACAGAAGGTGCTGGTCGGCAGAGAGATCGCCGCAGCGCCCACGGTGCTGATGACTGCCTATGCCGTAAGAGGATTGGATATCAATACCTCATATGTCATTTACGACCTCCTGAACCAGCAGAAAATGAAGGGTGTCGCCGTCATCTATGTCGGCGAGGATCTGGACGTGCTGCTGGAGCTCTCCGACCGCATCCTCGTCATGTGCGGCGGCAAGGTCAACGGAATACTGGACGGCAAGCGTGCCACCAAGGAAGAGGTCGGCATGCGTATGACGAAACTCGTGGACGGAGGAGAAGTCAATGGCAAATAAGCAGCCGCTCGTGCGCATGGTGAAGCGCGACGAAATCGTCTGGTGGAAGGCGTGGGGGATCCGGGCTCTGGCCATCCTCACTGCCCTGCTCGTCGATGCCGTCATCATATTCGCAATTACAAAGCTCAATCCCATCGATGTCTACAAGACCATGTTTGAGGGCGTCATGGGCACCAACAGAAGACTGTGGATGACCATCCGTGAAGCCATGATGCTGCTGTGCATCAGCGTCGGTCTTGCCCCGGCATTCAAGATGCGGTTCTGGAACATCGGTGCAGAAGGTCAGGTGCTGGTGGGCGGTATTGCCACCGCTGCCTGCATGATCTATATGCCCGGTCTTCCCACTCCGGCATTGCTGGTCATCATGTTCATCGTGAGTGCAGCCGCCGGTGCGGTATGGGGTCTGATTCCCGCCCTGTTCAAGGCGAGATGGGAGACCAATGAGACCCTGTTTACCCTGATGATGAACTACGTGGCGATCCAGATTACCTCCTTCATGGTCGCTAATTGGGAGAACCCCTATGGCTCCAACTCCGTCGGCGTGATCAATCAGAAGACACAGGCGGGCTGGTTCCCCAAAATCCTCGGTCAGCAGTACATGATGAATGTCATCATCGTCATGGCGCTGGCGATCCTGATGTATATCTATCTGCGCAGAAGCAAGCACGGCTATGAGATCGCTGTTGTCGGTCAGTCCCGGAATACCGCCCGGTATGCGGGTATCGACGTCAAGTGGGTCACCCTGCGGACGATGCTGATCTCCGGCGCCATCTGCGGCATTGCCGGCATGGTAGGCGTTGCCGGTGCCGACCATACCATCTCCATCAACACTGCCGGCGGCAGAGGCTTTACCGCCATCATCGTCGCATGGATGGGCAAATTCAATTCCATTGTCATGGTGCTGATCTCCGCCCTGCTGGTGTTCCTCCAGCGCGGCGCCGTCGAGATCGCTTCAAAGTACGGTCTGAACGAATATGCCAGCGAGATCATCAAGGGCGTTATCCTGTTCTTCCTGCTGGGCTGTGAGTTCTTCATCAACTATAAGCTCAAGTTCAGAAACAGTAAGGAGGGCTGAAAATGACTCAGGTTGTATCCCTTATCCAGGCCGCAGTTGTTTTCGGCACTGTCATCATGTACGGCTGCCTCGGCGAGATCCTTACCGAAAAGAGCGGCAACCTCAACCTCGGCGTTCCCGGCATCATGTATCTGGGCGGCATTGCCAGCCTGGTAGGTGCATTCTATTATGAGGGTGCCGTGGCGCAGACCAATCCCATCGTGTGCATTCTCGTGGCACTCCTGAGCGGACTTGCCGCATCGGTGCTGGGCGGACTGATCTACAGCTTCCTTACCATCACGCTGAGGGCAAACCAGAACGTCACCGGTCTGGCACTGACCATCTTCGGCAGCGGCGTGGCCAACTTCTTCGGCGGTTCGCTGAACAAGCTGGCGGGCGGCGTCGGCCAGATCTCCGTGGCGACCACCTCCGCAGCCTTCCGCACCCAGATCCCGTACCTGTCTCAGATGGGCAATGTGGGCAAGGTATTCTTCTCCTACGGCTTCATGATGTACGGCGCACTGATCATTGCTTTTGTGATGCAGTACTTCCTCAGCAAGAGCCGCAAGGGTCTGAATCTGCGGGCAGTCGGCGAGAATCCCGCTACTGCAGATGCGGCAGGCATCAACGTCAACAAGAACAAGTACCTCGCCACCTGCATCGGCGCCGGTATCTCCGGCCTCGGCGGAATCTACTACGTCATGGACTACATCAACGGCACCTGGGCCAACGACGGCTCCATCGAAAAGCTGGGCTGGCTGGCCGTGGCACTGGTCATATTCACCCGCTGGAAGCCCAAGAATGCCACCTGGGGCGCATATATCTTCGGCGCAATGTACTGGCTGTACTTCTATATCAGCGGTCTGACTCGTTCCACTCAGGAGCTGTTCAAGATGCTGCCCTACATCGTCACTATCCTGGTGCTGATCCTGACCTCCCTTCGCAACAAGAAGGAGGATCAGCCGCCGGAGCATCTGGGTCTTTCCTACTTCAGAGAAGAAAGATAGTATTGGCTCCCTCGATTTTGTCGGGGGAGCATATTTGAATGATTGAAGGTTGTATTTGTATGAAGAAAAAGCTGTTGTGCGTGCTTGTTTTTGTCCTGCTGTTTGTGACCTGTGCCTCTGCCGCCGAACTGACGATAAAGCCCGGCACGGCGAGGATCGGCGACTCGCAGTACTGGCGCAATACATCGATCACGAGCGTTGCGATCTCCTCCGGTGTGCGGGGGATCGGCAGCTTTGCTTTCTACGAGTGCAGCAATATCACCTCCGTGACCATTCCGAGCACCGTGACCGAACTGGGCAGCTCCGCCTTCCGGGGCTGCAGCTCACTTTCCAATGTCACGATCCCCGGCTCAGTCAACACCATCGGGGCGTATGCGTTTTACGGCTGTTCCCTGCTGACGGAGGTCACCATCGAAAACGGCGTCTCGTCGATCGGAAACAGCGCTTTCGGCATGTGCGGCAGTCCCAGCAGCATATCGATCCCGGCATCGGTCAAGAGCATAGGGTATTCCGTGTTTGCATCCGGCGCCAAGCCCACCATTACCTGTACCAAGGGCTCGTATGCAGATACCTGGGCAAAAACTTACGGCTATACAAGATCGTATGCCGATGCGCCGACGATCACGGCAGAGAGCAGTCTGACGATATATAAGGGCGGTACCGGAAAGATCACGCCGCATGTGTTCCCTTCGGGCTATACCGTGACGTATGCGTCTTCTGACAAGAACGTTGCTGCGGTGGCGGCCAACGGCACCGTGACCGGCGTGGCGGCGGGTCATGCCACCGTCACCATCAAGGCGGGCAGCAGTGAAAAGAAGGTGGATGTACAGGTCGTTCTGCCGGTCAGCAGCTATACGCTTTCCGTCAGCAGTGTGCGGATGGCGAAGGGCAGAACGCTGGATGTCGATATCGAGGAGCTGCTGCCGATGAATGCGTATCCGATGCTCACGGCATCGTCCTCGAATAACGATGTGGTCCGGGTCAGCGGAAACACGATCTCGGCTGTAGGCGCAGGCGAAGCTACTGTGACATTCTCATCGATCAACGGCGTCAAGCAGAGCGTCAAGGTGCACGTGGTCGACACGGCGTATGTGGCGGCGGTCTTCTCCGGCACGGCGACAACGAAGATCCCCATAGGGCTCACCGTGATCACGGCGGACAGCGTGACCGGGATCAGTCTTCTGAGCGAAGCCGATTCTCCGGTACAGACGTGGACGAGCGGCTATACCGACAGCTATGGTGTGCGGACATGGCGGGTGAATTATACCTTTAATGGGGCGGGCAACAGAAAATTGAGTGTCCGCACCTCGGACGGCAGCCGGGTGAAGGTGAACGAGCAGGTTAATGAACTGGTGCGGACGGAGATATTCGATGTGCAGTTCGGGGCAAACCCGATCGCAAAGACGCCGACACCTCTGACAGTGAAAACATCGGTCTATGCCAAGTACATACAGCTGTATAACGGGACGACCACGCTGCTCAAGACCTGGAATTCGGGATATACCGACAAGGACGGCATCCGCACATGGAATCTGAGCTATTCCTTTGTTGCTCCCGGGCAGAAGGGATTGAGCATATGCGCTTCGGAGGACGGAACGACCTACGGCGAAAAAAAGAAAGTATATCCGCTGGTCGGCGAGAATGTCGTGCTTGTGAGCGCCGGGGGAGTGCCGCTTGAAAAAGTTCAAAGCGCCTCCTTTGCGGGCGATGCGTATCAGGGCGTCCCGGCGTCACTGACCGTGACCACGGAGCCGACGGCAAAGTCCATCCGTCTGTGCAGCGAGGGCGGTTCGACGGTTTACAGCTGGGACAGCGGCTATGCGGACACCGACGGAAAACGGGTGTGGCGGGTGAGCTACTGCTTCGCCAATGCGGGAAGCAGAAAGCTCTCGGTCAGCGCTTCTTCGGACGGCAGGACCTACGGTGAGGCATTCCCGGTCAATGTGAAAGTGTTCAGCGGCAATGCAGTGCTGCGCTGCGGCTTTCCCGGTACGCCGGCGGTGAATTCGGCGGCGGATATCGAGGTGGTAACGCCCGTTTCCGCCCAGAGCATCCGTCTGAATGCGGAAAACGGCGCCTCGGCGAAGGAATGGACGAGCGGTTACAGCGACAGCGGAAATATCCGCACATGGCACGTGCAGTACAGCTTCATATCCGCCGGAAACAGGCAGCTGAGCTTCAGCGCCTCCTCGGACGGCGTCAGCTACGGCACGGCAAAATACGTTTCGGTGACCGTGGAGCCCGAGATCCCGGTCATAAAAAGTGCTGCTTTTGACGGCACTGCAACAGTCGGAACAGCGGTCAACATCACCCTGCGCACGGGAAAGAACGCAAAATGCGTGGCGATGTATGCCGAAAACGGCAGCCTTGTGCAGAAGTGGACAAGCGGTTATACCGACAGCGGCAGCGAGCGTATCTGGTTGATAAGCTACAAATTCCAAAGCGCCGGAACGAGAGCATTGACCTTCAAGGCGAGCGCCGACGGCAGCAGCTTCGGCAGCGGATATGCCGTAAAGGAACCGGTCGTTGCGGCAAACGTGCAGCCGAAGATCAATTCGGTGTCCTTCCCGGCAGAGGTCCTTGCCAACATGCCGACAAAGATCACCGTAAAGACGACCACCAACACGAAGTATGTGGCGATGTACGCCGAGAACGGCGGACACGTAAAGACGTGGACAGACGGGTATTCCGATGACGGCAGCGTGCGGACATGGACAGTCGAGTATACCTTCCAGGGCGAGGGAAACCGCAAGCTCAGCTTCAAAGGCAGCGGCGACAACGTGGCGTATTCGGCGGCAGTGTCGGCGACCACGGCGGTCAACCCGGTATACCCCGATGCGTACAGCGTGAAGTTTGACCGGAAATACGGCGAGGTCGGCAGGAATATCACTATTACCGTCACTACGTCAAGCAATGCGAAGAAGCTGATGCTGTGCTGCGAGAGCGGCACGGTCTGCGCCAGCTGGAATGCTGACGGGAATTCCGCCGTCAGCGGCAATATCCGCACGTGGACGGTCAAGTATGCTTTCCAGAATCACGGCGAGCGGTATATCATATTCAAGGCCACCGCAGACGGCAAGACCTTCGGTAGCGTGGCGACAGGCAACATCGAAGTCAGCAGATAATTATCGCAGATAGTGTGCAGTTGGCCGACAGCAAAAGCTGTCGGCAATTGTTTTATAATAAAGGCAGCGAAACTGCCAAAAGTCCTTCCCCACCTCAGTGGGGAAGGTGGCTGCGTTAGCAGACGGATAGGGCATGACAAGTATGTGTAGAGGTTTCGCCAACTGTATTACCTATCAGCCCTATCCACCGGCATTGCCGGTCCCCCTTCCCCTGTGAGCAGGGGAAGGACTTCGGGAGAGTGTTATCAACTTCGTCGGTTCCTTATTCACAATGAGCCGGGAAAGGGATATATATTAAAATAGTTAAGTGCGTGTAAATTCAAAAAAAAAAAAATAGACAAATGATGACTAACGTGATATAATATATATATTCACGTAGGATGCGTGAATAATAATAATGAAGGAGGAGTTCCATCATGAAGAGAACTCTCACTCTCGTCCTGGCAGTTCTGCTCGCCATGTCCATGCTCTTCGCTGCTTCCGCAGACGATCTGGAAATGAGCGATGTAGCCAACATGACTGCCCCCGGCGTGCTCCCCATCGTTGTTGAGCCCACCGACCTGACCATCTCCATTGCTCAGAATGTCCGCGTAACCGATTACGATGACAACGAGCTGACCAAGTATGTGGAAGAGCAGACCGGCATCCACGTCATCTGGGATCTGCTGCCCGCTGCTGAGACCAGCACCGTGCTCGATCTGCGTCTGGCTTCCGGCGATAAGCTGAGCGACATCATCGCTTACGGCTTCGGCAGCTCTGCCGCAGCATATGGTGATCAGGGCTACTTCGTCAACATCGCCGGCTGGCATGAGAAGTACGGCTACTTCTTCTGGAACGATGCTCCCGGCATGAAGCAGGCTGACTATGATGCATACTTCGCCCGCTCCACTGAGGCTGACGGCAGCATCTACGGCTATTCCTTCTACACCAAGGGCACCGGCGACCAGATCAAGAACAACTGGTATATCAACATGCTGTGGCTGAACAAGCTCGGCCTTGAGGTTCCCACCAACCTGGATGAGCTGTACGACGTTCTGGTTGCCTTCCGCGACAACGACATGAACGGCAACGGCGACACCACCGATGAGTTCCCCATGTTCGGCACTCTGAATGCCTGGAACAGCTACTTCACCGAGAACCTCATCAACAACTTCATCTACTACAACCAGGATTACATGCTGGATGTTGAAGATGACAAGGTATTTGCTCCCTTCGTTACCGAAGAGTGGCAGAATGCCATGATCTACCTCAACAAGCTGGTTGCTGACGGCCTGCTGCCTGCAGTTTCCTTCACCATTGCCATGGATGAGTACGTTGCCGCTCTGGAGAACTATTCTCCCGAGGAGCAGCTGTGCGGCGTTATCTTCGGCAACACCGCCAACATCTGTAACGACAAGTCCAACCCCTATCTGCTGGCTTACGACGTCCTGCAGCCCTTCGAGGGTGCTTACACTCCCGAGCGTACTGCTAACTGCACCAAGTTCGGCTTCATTACCACCGATTCCGAGATCCCCGAGATCGCTTTCCGTTACATGGACTTCTTCTCTCAGGAGAAGGTCTCCATCTGGACCCGTTACGGCGCTCCCGTATCCTACACCGACAACTCCGCTATGATGTGGCGTGAGGATGATCCCGAAGCTTTCGACGCCATCTATCCCAACGCTTCTCAGCGCTCCATGCTGCAGGGCTTCCCGAGCAAGTACGGCGCTCCCATCGAAGGCGTGAAGGATCCCTGGTCCAACGACAACAACCAGATCTATAACTGCCACTACTTCTGCCTGCTGCCCGCCGAGACCTACGGCGCCGGCGGCACCAAGACCCCCGCTGCTGAGTTCGTCAACACTTGGGAAGAGTCCTGGGCAGCCAACGACATCAACAAGCACAGCACCTATGTAAACACCATGCATGCAACCCAGCTGGGCCATCTGCCCGAGCAGCTCTTCGTGGATCCCGTTTACACCATCGAAGAGGGTGACATGTACAACGACACCATCAGCACCGTTACCACCTACGTGAAGGAGTGCATCGCTTCCTTCGCTACCGGCGCTATGGATCCTGTGAACGACTGGGACAACTACATTGCACAGTGCGACGCAGCCGGCCTGCAGGATTGGCTTGCTCTTGCCCAGAAGTACTGGGATCGCAAGTGATCGATCACTTTGCCCGTATCAACTGCTAAATAGTTAGCGGGAAATCCGCCCCCCTGCGTTCATGGCACAGGGGGGCGGACTTTTATATATCAATTAGCAATTCAGCGGCGAAGCCAAAAGTCTCGCCCCAGCTCATGATGTGTACCCAATAATCTGGACAAAAAGGGATTCGTTGAACTACTGATTATTCTTCATGGATGCTTCTCGATATTTTGAAGGAGGCATCCATTTTGCTTT
>JAZLHZ010000184.1:0-9553 GCA_045617085.1 Clostridia bacterium | reverse complement strand
GACGTTTTCCAGTCCCTCGGCGGTTTTCATCAGCGGACGGAAGCTGGATATCTGGATACCTGCATTCATGTTTTTGCTGAGGCTCCTTTGTTTTTTCGGTATGTCAAAAGTATATCATAAAGAGGGATGGATTGCAAGTGGATACGAAAAAACAGCGCCGGATGCGACGCTGTTTTTTATGCAGATTACTTGGCTGCGCGTACTGCCTCGAAGTCGTCCATGATCTGCTTGTCGGGTGCCTTGGTGAGCAGGGAAACGACAACGATGACGATGCAGCTCAGGATGAAGGCGGGCAGCAGGCAGTAGATGCCCCATACGCCGCCGAGGGGATTGATGACGAGCTTCCAGAAGAAGACCATGCCGCCGCCGCTGACCATACCTGCAATGGCGCCGAAGTAGGTGGTGCGCTTCCAGAACAGGGAGAACAGCATCAGCGGGCCGAAGGTGGCGCCGAAGCCTGCCCATGCGAAGGAGGTGATGCCGAAGATGGTGCTCTCGGAATCCCATGCGATCAGCATGGCGATGATGGCGATGGCGGCCATGGAGATACGGGAGACCCACATGACCTGCTTGTCGGAAGCGTCCTTCTTCATGATGCCGTGGTAGATGTTCTCTGCCAAAGCGGAGGTGGAGATCAGCAGGTAGGAGTCGGAAGAGCTGATGGATGCTGCCAGGATACCTGCGCAGGCGAAGCCGGCCAGCAGGGGAGGCAGGAAGGTGGTGGCAGTGTCGATGAAGATGTTCTCGGCCTCTGCGTTGGAGAGGTAGTTGATGCCGGCGACGCTGCGTCCGACAACGCCGATCATGACGGCGGCGATCATCGAGATGAACAGCCAGATGCAGGCAACACGGCGGGAACGGGTCAGCTCGCCTTCATTGCGGATGCCCATGAAGCGGAGCAGGACCTGAGGCATGCCGAAGTAACCGAAGCCCCAAGCCATGGCGGAAGCGATGCTGAGGATGCTGAAGGTCTTGCCTGCGCCGAAGGCGTTGGCAGCCTCTTCGGTGGCCTCGGGAGTGGCGGTGCGCAGCAGGGAGAAGAAGCCGTCAAAGCTCTTGGCGTTCTCGATGACGGTGCTCCAGCCGCCGGCATTCATGATGGCCAGCACGAAGATCAGCACGAGGGAGATGATCATGACCACGGCCTGCATGAAGTCGGAAGCGCTTTCAGCCAGGAAGCCGCCCAGGAAGGTGTAGAACAGGACGAACACGGCGCCGACGATCATCATGGAATGATAGTCCAGACCGAACAGGTTCGAGAACAGCTTGCCGCAGGAGGCAAGGCACTGACCGGCGTATACCGTGAAGAAGATGATGATGAACAGGGATGCGATGGTCAGGATGACCTTCTTCTTCTCGTGGAAACGCTCGGAGAAGAAGCCGGGGATCGTGATGGTGTCCAGATGTACGCTGTAACGGCGCAGCCGCTTGGACACGATGAGCCAGTTGAAGTAGGTGCCGACGAACAGACCGATGGCCGTCCAGCCTGCATCTGCAAGACCGGTCCAGTAAGCCAGTCCGGGCAGACCCATCAGCAGCCAACCGGACATATCGGATGCCTCGGCGCTGAATGCGGCGACCCAGGGACCCAGTGTTCTGCCGCCCAGGAAGTAGGATTCGGCATTCTTATTGGCACGCTTGGAGAAATACAGGCCGATGCCGATAACCACAAGCATGTAGATGACCATGGCAACAAGATGCCATACGCTCTCGGAAGTCATATTCTTTCCTCCTCTTGTTCACAATTCCCGTGAACGAAAATATGGAGTAATTATACCATATTTATGCAGTTTATGTCAAGTATTCTGCGTGAAACTATTGACTTTTTTTATATGTTGTATATAATATATTTATACAAGACGGAAAGATACATAAAGGAGATTTGTACATTATGAAGGTAAAGCAGATTTTGTTCCCGAAGGTGAACACGGCGGCTTTGGTCGATCGGGAGCTTGCCGACGAACCGGAGTCTCAGCAGGTCCTTGTAAAGACTGTATACAGTACGGTCAGCCCCGGCACCGAGCGTGCGAATATCACCGGCAGCGACAGCGTGGCGGGTAGCAGTGCGCCTTCGGTCAGCTTTCCGAGATCGCTGGGCTACAGCTCCTGCGGCGTGGTGGAGAAGGTCGGCTGTGATGTTGTCAGTGTACAGCCGGGCGACCGGGTCATCGTATTCTGGGGCAAACATTCGGAGTACAATCTGGTGAACGAGTATAACGTGGTGAAGATCGCAGACGGCATCACCGATGAGGAAGCGGCGGCGGTATTCATCTGCACCTTCCCGATGGCGGCGGTACGAAAGACGGGGCTTGAGCTGGGCGAAAGCGCAATGGTCATGGGCTTGGGCACGTTGGGCCAGTTCGCCGTGCGGCTGCTGGCTGCGGCGGGTGCGGCACCGGTGATCGCCGCAGACCCGGTGGAGAAGCGGAGGCTTTCGGCACTGGAGGGCGGCGCAGATTATGCGCTGGATCCGTTGGAAAAGGGCTTTGCGGAGCAGGTGAAGAAGCTGACAAGCGGCGGAGTGAATGCGGCGATCGAGGTCACCGGTGTCGGTGCAGGTCTGGACGAGACACTGGACTGCATGGCGAAGATGGGCCGTGTGGCGCTGCTGGGCTGCACCCGGGACAAGAATTTCACGATAGACTACTACCGGAAGGTGCATTCGCCGGGCATCACGCTGATCGGTGCGCACACCAACGCACGGCCGATGGAGGAGTCGTACCCCGGTCATTTCACGCACAGGGACGATATCAACGCCATCATGCGCCTGATCAAGTGCGGCAGGCTCGATATAAAGAAGATGCTGGGCCCCGTATATGCGCCCCGGGAGTGCGAAGCCGTATACGAACGGCTGATCAACGACAGGGAATTTCCGATGCTGGTGCAATTTGACTGGAGGAGGCTGTGATTATGAAGAAACTGAGGATCGTACAAATCGGTACAGGCCACGACCATGCGACAGGCGCAGCGCAGACGCTGAAAAGCCTGTCCGACGATTTCGAGTTTATCGGCTATGCCAATGTGCCGGAGGACAAGGTGGACAATTCGGCGAACCCGGTATTTGACGGCGTGCCGAGGTATACGGTGGATGAGCTGTGGGGGCTGGCTCCGGATGCCGCAGTCATCGAGACCGAGGACAGAAACCTCACGAAGTATGCGCTGCTGGCGGCAAAGCACGTTCCGGCGGTGCAGATGGATAAGCCCGGCTCTCAGTCGCAGGCGGAGTATGACGAGCTGATCGACTATGTGAAAGAGAAGGGCATCGTTTTCCATACCGGCTATATGTACCGCTACAATCCCGCCATCCTCCGTGCGAAGGAACTGATCGCTTCCGGAGAACTGGGCGAGGTGCTGTGCATCGAGGCGCAGATGAACTGTTTCCATTTCCCGTCAAAGCGGAACTGGCTGGCCGACTATAAGGGCGGCATGATGAACTTCCTCGGCTGTCATCTGGTGGACGTGATCTACTCCTTCCAGGGTGAGCCGAAAGAGGTGATCCCGCTGAACAAGGTCTCCGGCGTCGGCGGCACTGTGGGCGAGGATATCGGCATGGCCGTGTTCGTCTACGATCGGGGCGTATCCTTTGCAAAGACCACCGCCATCGAGTACGGCGGATTCCTGCGCAGGCAGATCGTCATCAACTGTGAGAAGGGCACCATCGAGATCAATCCCACCGAGTACTATGCCGAGGATCTGAAGTCGATGTATACGGATATCCGGATATCGAGGTTCGACGACAGGACCGCCAAGAGCTGGCATGTCCGCAATGATGCCGAGAAGCTGGGACCCGTGGATCGGTACGAGCCGATGTTCCGGGAGTTCGCTGCCGTCGCAAGAGGGGAAATGGAAAATCCGTACAGCTATGAGTACGAAAGAAATCTCCACAAGCTGCTGCTCAAAGCATGCGGAGAGTGATCGAATTAGCAATTAATTGAATACAATAATGCGGCGCAGCCGCCAAAGATAGGGCTGATAAAGTGTGGCAAGCGGGAATGCCTCTGCCAATACCTATCATGCCCCACTCCGTCAGCTTCGCTGCCAACCGGAATAAAAAAAACCGCTGCTCTTGCGAGCAGCAGTTTTTTTGTTATTGATTATTCGTAGATCTCGATAACAACGCCGGAACCAACGGTGCGGCCGCCTTCACGGATAGCGAAACGAAGGCCGACTTCGCAAGCGATGGGGGTGATCAGATCGATGTCCATTTCGATGTTGTCACCGGGCATAACCATCTCAACGCCATCGGGCAGCTTGATGTTGCCGGTAACGTCGGTGGTACGGAAGTAGAACTGGGGACGATAGCCGTTGAAGAAAGGAGTATGACGGCCGCCTTCGTCCTTGGTCAGAACGTAAACCTGGCCCTTGAACTTGGTGTGGGGATGAACGGAGTTGGGCTTAGCCAGAACCTGGCCGCGCTCGATCTCGTTGCGCTGGATACCACGGAGCAGGACGCCGATGTTGTCGCCGGCCTCAGCCTGGTCAAGCAGCTTACGGAACATCTCAACGCCGGTAACGACGGTGGTGCGCTTCTCGTCGGACAGACCAACGATTTCGACCTGGTCGGATACCTTAACAACGCCGCGCTCTACACGACCGGTAGCAACGGTGCCGCGGCCGGTGATGGAGAAGACGTCCTCAACGGGCATCAGGAAGGGCTTATCGGTGTCGCGCTCGGGAGAAGGAATGTAGGAGTCTACGTTCTCCATGAGCTCGAAGATGCACTGGCACTCGGGAGCGTTGTCAACGTCGGTACCGCCGTTGGTAACATACTCAAGAGCCTTCAGAGCAGAACCCTTAACGATGGGCAGATCGTCGCCGGGGAACTCGTAGCTGGACAGCAGCTCGCGAACTTCCATCTCAACCAGCTCGAGGAGCTCTTCGTCATCAACCATGTCGCACTTGTTCAGGAAAACGATGATGTACTTAACGCCGACCTGATGGGCAAGCAGGATGTGCTCACGAGTCTGGGGCATGGGGCCGTCAGCAGCGGAGACAACCAGGATAGCACCGTCCATCTGTGCAGCGCCGGTGATCATGTTCTTAACATAGTCAGCGTGGCCGGGGCAGTCAACGTGAGCGTAGTGACGATTGTCGGTCTCGTACTCAACGTGAGCGGTGTTGATCGTGATTCCGCGAGCCTTCTCTTCGGGAGCCTTGTCGATTTCGTCATAGCGCATTGCGGTAGCGCCGCCGTGCTGTGCCAGAACCATGGTGATAGCTGCGGTCAGGGTGGTCTTGCCGTGGTCAACGTGGCCGATAGTGCCAACGTTTACATGGGGCTTGGTACGTTCGAATTTTGCCTTTGCCATTGGAATCAGTCCTCCTAAATTTTGTCTGAATGATGTACATACGGACCAGCCGTATTGCACTTACCTGGTGGTATATTCTGCATCGGTCTTTTGAGCAGGACCGGATGCGTTCCCCGGCTTCAGTTGCCTGTAAAGCGGGTGATGGGAATCGAACCCACGTAACCAGCTTGGGAAGCTGACGCTCTGCCATTGAGCTACACCCGCATAACTGGTACGTCCTTACAAGCCAAGGGTTATGACAGCACACCTTACTGTCACGTCGTATATTGTACACCATTATTTATGCGATGTCAACCGTCTACCAAATTCTCCACATACATTTATCAAAACTTTTTCAAACATGGGACAAATAATGAGTAGCGGGACTGAATATAACACATAAATTTACATGAAAACAATAAATGACGGCAGAAAAATACCGAATAAAGTGGAAAAAATATCGGATTTGTGATATAATAGGTGTATTGAAATGCCCGATATGTGCATTTCTTATCAATTGTTTCGGAATGTGTTCCGAAGGATAAGAGCACAGACGGACATACGGAAAATGGAGGTCGTCGTTTTGAGAAAAAAGGAAACAATAGCCATGCTGCTTGCGGGCGGTCAGGGCAGCCGTCTGGGACTTCTGACGAAGAAGATGGCCAAGCCTGCGGTTCCATTCGGCGGGAAATACCGCATTATTGACTTTCCGCTTTCCAACTGTTCCCATTCCGGGATCGATACGGTGGGCGTATTGACCCAGTATCAGCCGCTGGAGCTGAACAGCTATATCGGCTCCGGTCAGCCCTGGGCGCTGGATGTGAACTCCGGCGGTGTCTTCGTGCTGCCTCCGTATCAGAATGTCAAGAAGAACGACTGGTACAAGGGTACGGCGAATGCCATCTATCAGAATATCGCCTTTATCGAGCAGTTCGATCCCGAATATGTGCTGATCCTGTCGGGAGACCACATATACAAAATGGAATATGACAAGATGATCGATCAGCACAAGCGCACCGGTGCGGATGTGACAATCGCCGTATTTGACGTTCCGATAGAAGAGGCCAGCCGTTTCGGCATCATGACCACCGATGCTGACGGCAGGATCGTGAAGTTTACGGAGAAGCCGCCGAAGCCCGACAGCACCAAGGCATCGATGGGCGTATACGTGTTCAACTGGAAGCTGCTTTATCAATATCTGATGGACGACGAGGCGGACAACACCAGCGTCAAGGACTTCGGAAAGAACATCATCCCCAAGATGCTGGCGAATGGCCTGAAGATGATGGCTTACGAATTCAACGGCTACTGGAAGGATGTCGGCACGGTGGAGAGCCTTTGGGAGGCGAACATGGACCTGCTCAAGGATCCGCCGGTATTTAACCTGTACGATGACAGCTGGAGGATTTATTCCCGAAGCTCCATCAAGCCGCCGCATTATGTCGCACCGGGTGCGGTGATTGACAACAGTCTTGTGACCGAGGGCTGCGACATCAGCGGCACGGTGAAGCACAGCGTCCTGTTTGCCGGTGTCACGGTGGAAAAGGGTGCCTATATCGAGGATTCGGTCATCATGCCCGGCACAGTAATCTGCAGCGGTGCAAGGATTGTCTGCTCGATCGTTGCGGAAAACGTAGTCATATCAAGGAAGTGCGTGGTCGGCGGCGTAGCCGCGGAAAATGTGGAAAATAAGATCGCTCTGGTTGGACAGAGCACGGTATTGCCGGAAGGGTATACGGTGCTTCCGGGCGAGCAGATCGATTCCGACGTACTCAAAGTGGATAGGGGGAACGAAATGTGAATTCCGTAATGGGTCTGATCTATACCTCCCGCAATGATTCTTCCATGAGGGAGCTCACTACGTCCCGTTCCATCGCCGCACTGCCCGTAGCGGGAAGATACCGCATGATCGATTTCATTCTTTCCGATCTGGTCAACACGGGCATCCGCAACGTGGGCATCATCATGCAGAAGAACTACCACTCGCTGATGGACCATCTGGGCTCCGGCATGGAGTGGGATCTGCATACCAAAAACGAGGGCCTGTTTATCCTGCCGCCGTTCCTGACCAGGACGAATACCGGATCGTATACCGGACTTCTGGATGCGGTGCGTGCCAACAGAGGTTATCTCAACCGCTCCACGCAGGAATATGTGATCCTGACCAACAGCCATACCGTGCTCACCACTACCTTTGAGGACTTCATCCGCTTCCACGAGGAGAGCCATGCGGACATCACGCTGATGGCATCCAGAAAGAAGCCGGGCGAGCTGGACGAGACCGTCACCATCACCCCCAGACATGTGTATCTGGATACCGATAACGACGGCGTGGTCAAGGAAGTCGAGATCGGTCCCATAACGCCCACCTGTCCGCTGTTCTATATGGATATCCTCATCATGCGCAGGGAACTTCTGCTGCGTCTGGCGGACGAGGCCTATACCGAGGGTATATCCGACATGAACCGTGAGATCCTTCAGCACGGCGTGCAGAGTAAGGAGCTGCGGGTCTGCGCATACGAGTATAAGGGCTACAACAAGCGGGTCGAGACCATCAACAGCTATTTCAACCTGAATCTGCAGATGCTGAACGCCGAAAACAGAAGAGACGTGTTCGGCAAGGCTCCGGTCTATACCAAGGTCCGGGACGAAGTGCCCGCCCGGTATATCGGCGATGCCAAGGCGGCCAATTCTCTGGTCGCCGACGGCTGCATCATTGAAGGCACGGTCGAAAACAGCATCCTGTTCCGCGGCGTCAAGGTAGGCAAGGGCAGCGTGATCAAAAATTCGATCATCATGCAGGGCTGCCGGATCGGCAAGAATACCGAGATCGAGAACGTGATCTTCGACAAGCACGTTTCCCTGTCCGACGGCAAGCGCCTGATCACCACCGATACTTATCCCATTGTTGTCGGCAAGGGCAAGGAACTGTAAACATCATATCGCCCCAATCCCCCCTGAGTCCCTTTCGCACGGGCTTCCATATACCGGCGGAAGGGGCCTTTTCATAAGGAAAAGAGGTTCATCTCGGAATTGTGCGGTAAAGAAAAGTGTTGTTTCGATAAAAGTATTCGGGAAAAGAAATGGCAGCCCCGAATCAACGAGGCTGCCATTTCTATGTTGGGTTAACTTGTGAGGTATTAATGACGATCCCAGTATGCCTGAGCAAGGTCAAGCCACTGCTGGAGACCGGCTGCATCGAGCTGAGCAATATACTCGTCCCAATCGGCAACGGGATCCTTGGCGCCGGTGGTGAAGGAAGCGATCATTTCCTTGACATAGGTCTGTATGGTAGACATGACATCGTTGTTGGCATCGATCTCGTCAACAGTGTAAACGGGATCGACAAACAGCTGATCGGGCAGGATACCCAGCTGCTTGGTCAGAGTAGCGGTAATATAGGTCTGATAGCCGCTCATATCCTGCTTTGCCCAAGCATCCTCCCAGCTGGAGATGAACTCGGCAGCGGGGGTTTTGGTGGAAGCGGAGGAATAGGTGGCAGCGGGCAGCATGCAGAACCAGTGTACATCGTACATGACATTGTTCTCATTGGACCAGGGATCGACCTTGCCGTTTGTGAAGTCGGTTGCCCAGTGAGAATCGAAGCCGGCCATCATCGCGCGCTGAGAGCCGTTGGGATAGGTGGCATCGAAGGCCTCGGGATCGTCCTCACGCCAGATGAGGGTATCGCCGGGCACGCCGTAGCGGGTCCACAGAGACATCTTTTCCTGAGCGAAGAAGTCCATGTAACGGAAAGCGATCTCGGGGATCTGGCAATCACTGGTGATGAAGCCGAAGGGAGTGACGTTGGCGGTACGCTCGGGAGTGTACTGATTCTCCAGAGGGATCATGGGATCATAGGCCAGCAGGTAGGGGTTGGACTTGTCCACACGGATGTGGGCAGTGGAACCGAAGATCATGCCGCAGATCTGCTCTTCAGGGCTGAGCGGCTCAAGGAGCTGGACATACTCGTCACGCTTCATGGTGAAGGAAACGGGAGCCAGCAGACCCTCGGCAACCAGCTTGTTCAGGAAGATCATGGCGTTCTGCCATTCTTCGGTCACGAAGGGAGCATAGACCACGTTGTCCTTTACATCCAGCATATAGTCCTGATTGTAATAGGTGAAGCAGTTGATGAAGTACTCATCGAAGTAGCCGTTCCAGCATTCCTTGGAGGCGATGGCAGGGAACTCATCGGTAGTGTCACCGTTGCCGTTCATGTCGTTGTCACGGAAGGCAACGAGAGCATCGTACAGCTCGTCCAG
>JAZLHZ010000183.1:0-3150 GCA_045617085.1 Clostridia bacterium | reverse complement strand
GAGAGGTTCTGATTGGGAAGATCAACTCACAAGGTGCTCGGTTTGTTTCAGATGGTACATCTTTGAAGGTTCATGCAAAAAAACTAACAAATGATGCAAAAAAAGTTGATGTGGAATATCCCGAAACAGCTCAATTACTGCGTTGGTTAAGTAACGAACTTCTCAATGAAGGAGACCGAGATTTATTGTATTCGGAAATAGGGTAAGTACTATATATATATTGTATATGTGATATAATATGTATTGCCGCTCCCGTTCGACCCCTCTCGCCTTTCTTTATTTGAAAAACAGCCCTGCCTATTGGCAGGACTGCTTTTCAAATGGAGGCGAGGGGGGTCGAACCCCTGTCCGAAAACCGGATTACCCGGGCTTCTCCGAGCGCAGTCTGTGTTTTGACATTCCCTCTGCCGACCTCCCGCAGACAGGATGACGGTTTCAGTAGCTTATAATGTTCCCACCCGCCTCAAAGCTTTGACGGGCTGGTTCCCTGCTTTTATGACGCCGTGGGCCTGCGCCGCAGGAGGCTCAGGGACGACGTTTCGCCATTAGGCGGCGAAAGCGTAATTCTGATTGTTGTCAGTTAATTTTAAGTTCCCGTTTTTAGGCAGTTCAGGGCTGCCGCTCGCTTCCCGAATCCCCCGAATCCCCGTCGAAGCCAAATACGCCCCCGGAATCCGCAACAATCAGTCGTGCTCATATCGGATGGATGTGTCAGTAGTCGCCCTTGAAGGAGCGTTCGATGTCCCTTTCGGCATCCTTTCTTGCCATGTCGTCCCGCTTGTCGTAGTTCTTCTTGCCCCGGCAGATGCCCAGCTCCAGCTTCATCCGGTTGTCCTTGAGGTACACGGACAGCGGCACCAGCGTGAGACCCTTCTGCATGACGGCTTGCTGAAGCTTTCTGATCTCGGCCTTGTGCATCAGCAGACGCTTGGGCCGCAGCGGGTCGGTATTGAAGATGTTGCCCTTTTCATAGGGACTGATGTGCATTCCGTAGACCAGCAGCTCTCCGTCCTTGACCACCGCAAAGCAGTCTTTCAGGTTGCACTGGCCCAGACGCATGGATTTGACCTCGGTGCCCTTCAGCTCGATACCGGCCTCGTAGGTCTCCTCGACGAAGTAGTCGTGCCTTGCCTTGCGGTTCTGTGCTACGGTCTTGTTCTTGTTGTCGTTCTTTGCGGGCACGCTGCTTCACCTCCTGCGCCCATAATGCAAGGTGTATTGTAACACAGGAAGCGGATTTTGTCAAGAGATTTGATAAAGGCTAATCAATTGCTTATGAAGCCGGGGCTGATGGAGATTACGGAGAATGATATATGCAAATCAACGCAGAAATGCAGATTTTTTATTTGTATGGTTTAACTGTAATAATTGCCGCCAACACTTGATTTTATTCCCGATAACGTGTATAATATAACTCGTGAGAGAATAGCTTTATCACGCAGAACACAGGAGGACATGAAATGAAAGCTATCATACTCGCTGCAGGATATGCCACACGGCTGTATCCGCTCACCGAGAATATGCCCAAGGCGCTGCTGCCGATCGGGAATAAGCCCATGCTCAACTACCTCGTAGATCAGCTGGCCACGCTGAAGAGCTTGACCGAAGTACATATCGTCACCAATCACCGTTTTGCCAAGCACTTTGAAGACTGGTGCGCAGCTCAGAAGTATGCGCTGAAGTTCTTTGTATGGGACGACGGCACCACGAACAACGACAACCGTCTCGGCGCCGTCGGCGACATCAAATACGTGCTGGATCATGCCGATATCGGCGACGACGTGCTGGTGGCGGCATCGGACAATTTCTTCACTTTCCCGCTGACGCTGTTTGAGGATTATTTTAGCGAATACCGGTGCGACACGCTGCTGACCGGCTATATGGAAAGCCTGGAGGAGCGCCGCCGCTTTGCAATCGCCACGTTTGACGAAGAGGGCTATGTCAACATGCTGGTGGAAAAGCCGAAGGATCCGCCGTCGAACATGGCGGTCTACGCCCTCTATATTTACAGAAAGGATACCCTGCCGCTGGTCGGGCAGTATATTGCCGAGGGCAACAATCCCGATGCACCGGGTCATTTCCCGGAGTGGCTGGTAAAGAACGGCAGAAAGGTGCGTGCCTACCGCTTTGAGGGCGAGTGCATCGACATCGGCACTGTCGAGAGTTACCGAGAGATATGCGAGAGATTTTCGGGAAAGTAAAGATATTATTGAACAAATACAGGGAGCAGGTGCTGTATGTCCTGTTCGGCGCTGTGACCACGCTGGTAAACATCGTTGCGTATGCGCTGTGTACGGCGGTTGGCATTCCGGCGGGCATTTCCAATGTGATCGCCTGGGGGCTGAGTGTGGCGGCGGCGTTTGTCACCAACCGCAGGTACGTGTTTGAGGACAAGGGGAATATCATAAAGGAAGCGCTGATGTTCGTCTCCTGCCGCATCGGTACGGGCCTGCTGGATCAGGGGATCGTGATGGCGGGCGTGGACTGGTACGGGAAAGCACATATCGCTTTAGACATGCAGTATGCCTGGGGCATCGGTGTGAAGCTGGTCAGCAACATCATCGTCATCATACTGAACTATGTGTTCAGCAAGCTGTGGGTATTCAAAAAGAAATAAAAAGCAAAATGAAAGCACCGATATTGTATATTGTCGTGCCCTGCTATAACGAGCAGGAGGTCCTGCCGGTCACGAAAGACGGCTTTCTGAATGAACTGAAAAAGCTCACCGAAAGCGGGAAAATCGCTCCGGAGAGCCGCATCCTGTACGTGGACGATGGCAGCAGCGACGATACCTGGGCCGTGATGCAGCGGCTCTCGGAAGAGGACGAAAGGATCTCCGCTATTCGGCTGAGCAGAAATCGGGGACATCAGAACGCCCTTTTGGCGGGCCTGATGACCGCAAAGGATCTATGCGATGTGACGATCAGCATCGACTGCGACGGGCAGGACGATGTAAACGCCATGGACGGCATGATCGATGCCTATGCCCGGGGCTGCGAGATCGTATATGGCGTGCGCAGCAACCGGGACAGCGACACCTTTATGAAACGCTTCACCGCAGAAGGTTTCTATAAAATGCTGAAGCTGATGGGCGCCGAGGTCGTGTTCAACCATGCGGACTACCGCCTGATGAGCGCAAAGGCGCTGAAA
>JAZLHZ010000182.1:0-19327 GCA_045617085.1 Clostridia bacterium | reverse complement strand
TGTTGCAAATACCGCTTGTTTTGTGTTATACTATCCATGACGATTGAGTCCTTTCGTTAGTGTTGTGTGGTAGCTATATTCTAACAGATTCAATCGTCTTTTTCTATACCCTCGGTCTCACATCTATTGTATACCTACACTGTCAAGATACAACACAAAAAACACTTGCATTTACGGGAATTAAGCGGTATAATTAGTATATATTATCCGGAGTGTGCAATAGAATGGAATTATATCTTTCCGATACCGATGACGTATGTTATAACCTCGCCATGGAGGAATGGCTCTTTACCAATTACAAGGGCACAGAACCGATCATCTTTCTGTGGCAGAGCAGGCAGGCAATCGTCTGCGGCTGTTATCAAAATGTCTATGCCGAGGCGGATGTCCTCAAGGCTTATACCGAAGGTGTGACCGTCATTCGCAGGATCACCGGCGGCGGCACGGTATTCCACGATCTGGGAAACGTCAACTATTCTCTGATTTATCCCGATGCGGAAGCGCTGGACTATGCCTCCTGCATCAAGCCCATCACCGATGCGCTGAACAACATTGGTATTCCTGCTGTCCACAGCGGTGTATGTGATATTACCGTAGACGGAAAAAAAGTATCCGGTAGTGCACAGAAATCGGCGGGAGGCAGACTGCTTCATCACGGCACGCTGCTCTACGACAGTGATCTGGTGCGGCTGAAGATGTTTGCCAACGGACGCAGAAGCTGCTATTCCACCAAGGGTATCGCCTCCAATCCCTCCCCGGTAACCAACATGCGCCCATATCTCGGAGAACAGTCTCCGGATACCAAGGGATTTATGGAGCTTCTGCAAAAACAGTTCTCTGAAGTTTCTTACTCTTTGTATTCTCCGGCAAATGAGATTCTGTCGCTGTCGAATGAAAAATACAGGAGCTTTGAATGGAACCTTGCCAAGTCCCCGGCTTATATCAAAGAAACCGAATTGGGTACCATCAGCGTGAAAAAGGGTATCATCGAATCTCTGACAGTACATGATGACAAATACAAAGGCATAGCGGAAAAGCTCATCGGCATGAAGCTGGATCCCAAAGAGCTGTGGTATCTCGCTTCGGAGGTTTGCGAACTGATTCAGGCGATATTCTGAGTAAGGAGGCACACGAATGGGAATCGGACAGAAATGGCCTTCCGAACAACACACCTATACGGACGCCGATACCTGGGTATCTGTTACAAGGTTGACCGGCTGGCGGGCCAATCACAATCACCTGTATTTCACAAACAACAGCTATTACGACAATAATACCAAACTGGTCATCTGCGGTGATCGAAATAATGCCAACAACTACTTTTCCGTTGACCTCATCACGGGAGAAATCACTCAGCTGACTGATCTGCCCGTACCGGATTACCCTGAGCATTACCGGCTGTATGAAGGTATCGTAGACCCGGTCAGGAACATTCTTTTCTTCTTCGCCGCAGAAACACTGTACATGCTGAAGCTGCTGTCTTATGAGATGACAGCACTGTATACCCTGCCCAAGGGTTTTCGGCATCATGTCGTCAGCTGCTCAGCCGATTCAGACTATGTATTCACCTCGATATACGAATGCGGCGATACCTCTACCGAGGTCGATCTTACCGATGTCTGGAACAGACATCCGCTGAGCCGGATCCTTCGTATCAATTCCGTAACAGGACAGATCGAATGCATTCACGAGGAACACAATTTCATCGCCCATGTCAATGTCAGTCCTGTCAATGACACCCGTCTTACCTTCTGTCACGAGGGAAACTGGAATGTGGTGGATCATCGGATATGGGGACTGGACACCGAAACCGGCAACGTGTGGAAGATCCATCCGATCCCCGTCGGCGACAATCAGGGCCATGAATACTGGTATCAAGACGGCATACATATCGGCTATCACGGCCACAAGGCTGACGGAAGCTGCATTATGGGCAGGATACGATGGGACAATACCGAAAACACAGAGACAGCATTCCCCTATCGGACAGGACACATCTTCTCTGCCGATGAATCCCTGATCTGCGGAGACGGCGGGCCCGGCAGCAAGTATCTCCGGCTGTGGAAATATACGGAAAACGGCTATGAAGAAGGCCGGGCGCTCTGCTCGCATCTGTGTACGTTCAAGACACAGGCAGCACATGTGCATCCCCGGTTCAACCCGGACAGGAAACAAATCCTGTTCACCTCTGACCGGACCGGCTACAATCAGGTTTATCTTGCGAAATTGCCTGACGATCTGTCAGGACTTCCGCTGATTTCTCATCTGAAAGACAGCTATTACTAAGAAAACGGAGGAACATATAATATGGAGATCAAAATGCCACGCATCGGTGACAAAATGAAGAAAGGCGTCGTTTGCTCATGGCTCAAGGAGGAGGGCGAAACCTTTGCCAAGGGCGAAGTTCTCTTTGAGATTGAGGCCGACAAGGTCGTCAAGCAGGTGGAAGCCGAGGCTGACGGTACGCTGAAGAAGATCCTCGTAGACGAGGGCGATGAAGCCGAGTGCGATACTCCCGTAGCCATCATAGAATAAAACATAAAGAAGGCAGTCTGAAATGATATTTGTTGAGACCAACAGCACCAGTATCTACATGAATCTCACCTATGAGATGTACTTTGCAAGAGAAAAGAAGCTTGACGACACCGTTTTCATGCTTTGGCACGTACCGCCGACACTCATCATCGGCAAATACCAGAATATCTATGAGGAAGTCAATCTGCCCTATGCCAGAGAACATGACGTGAAGCTCTGCCGCAGAGTCTCCGGCGGCGGAACCATTTATTCAGATCTGGGCAACTGGATGTTCTCCTTCATTGAACCGGACAGTGCCGAGGTACTGGATTTCAGAAGGTATACCCAGCCCATCGTCGATGCGCTCAATGCCATCGGCGTACCTGCGACTTTCAACGGCAGGAACGATCTGGTCATAGAAAACCGCAAGTTCTCCGGCAATGCACAGTACAAGCTGGACGGTTATACGGTACATCACGGTACACTGATGTATGATTTGGATGTTGATGAAATGATCCGCGCCACCACGCCGCCGGACTATAAGATCCAGTCTAAGGGCATCCGATCGGTAAGAGACCGGGTCGTCAATGTGTCCGAATACATGAAGACGCCTATGTCCCGTGAGGAGTTCAAACAGTATTTGGTCGGCGCTGTCATGAAAAGCAGCAACGGAAGCTTCTATGTTCCCACCGAAGAAGACAAGAAGCGTCTGGATGAGATCTGCCGCACCGAGTTTGAAAACTGGGACATCATCTTCGGCGCCAATCCCAAGTTCTCCGCACAGAAGATGGGACATTTTGACGGCGGTACACTTATCGTCAACTATGAGATCAAAAAGGGTGTCATAGCAGACATGGAGTTCGCCGGAGATTTCTTTGAAACCATGAATTCCAAAACCATCTGCGAAGCGCTGAAGGGCTGCCCTCTTACTTATGAAGCACTGATCGAACGGCTGATGCCCTACAACACCGCCATTCACAACATCTCAGCCGATGACATCGCAAAACTGCTTGCCGATTGACAAAGGAGGTCAACATCATGAAGTACGGTATCTACTATGCATATTGGGAAAAGGAATGGTCTGCCGATTATATTCCCTATATTGAAAAAGCTGCAAAGCTCGGCTTTGATTTCCTTGAGATCGCCTGCTCCCCCATCAATGGTTACAGCATGCAGCAGCTGAAGGACATCCGTCAGGCGGCAAAGGATAACGGCATTTTTCTCACCGCCGGCCACGGACCCAAGCCTGATCAGAACCTCGCCTCTTCCGATCCTGCCGTTCAGGCAAACGCCAAGGCTTTCTTTACCGAGCTTCTGAAGCGGCTGGAGATCCTCGACATCCACACCATCGGCGGCGGCATATACAGCTACTGGCCCGTGGATTATTCCAAGCCCATCGACAAACAAGGAGACTGGGCCCGCTCGGTCAGCAATGTTCGTGAAATGGGAAAGATCGCTCTGGATTGCGGTGTCGATTACTGTCTGGAATCCCTCAATCGCTTTGAGGGGTATCTCATCAATACCGCCGATGAGTGCATCAAGTTCGTCAGGGAAGTCGATGTACCTTCCGTCAAAGTCATGTTGGATACCTTCCACATGAATATCGAAGAAGACTCCATGGGCGGCGCCATCCGTGCCTCCAAGGGGCTGCTCGGTCATTTCCATACCGGCGAATGCAACCGCCGTGTACCGGGTGCCGGACGTATGCCGTGGGCTGAAATCGCTGCGGCACTCAAGGACATCGGTTATGAAGGCAACGTGTGCATGGAACCTTTTGTCAGCATGGGCGGCACCGTCGGCTCGGACATCAAAGTATGGCGGGACATGGGTGTCAGCACGGCACAGCTGGACATCGATGCCGCCAACTCCGTGAAGTTTGAACGTTTTGTATTTGAGGGCAAGTGATATGCAGTATAAAGGTGCGGTTTTCTTTGACTATGACGGAACGCTGACCGATGAAAAGGTCGGTATCACCCATCCCACAGAAACCACAAAAGCTGCCATTGAAGGATTTCGTAAAAAAGGCTATTTGGCAGTCCTCTGCACCGGCAGAGCCGTGGGCTATGCTGTAGATACCGGCATCGATTTTGACGGCATGATCACCAGTATCGGCACACATGCCACGGTACACGGCAAGGTGATCTTCGACAAGCCAATTCCGCAGGAGCTGTTTGAGCGTTTTCTTCACCGGATGGATGAAATGGACGTATCTTACGGCATCGACAACCCCATCAAGTGCATCACCAAAGATATGAATGATCCCGTATTCATCGACTGGAGAGAAACCTTCAGTATCGGACGTGATGTATACCGCCCCATTGAAGAAGGTGTTCCCACCATCGGCTATAAGGTCAGCCTTCTTTACAGGGATCTCAGCCAAATCGAACTGCTGAAAAAGGAATTCCCGGAGCTAACCTTTGATGTACTGCGCACCTATAAATGCACGGACGTTGCACAAAAGGGCATCGATAAAGGAACTGCCGCCATGGCGATCATCGACTATTTCTCTATCCCCTATGAAAACACCTATGCCTTCGGCGACGGGGAAAACGACTATTCCATGCTGAAAGCTGTCTGCCATGGCATCTGCATGGGAAAGCATGCTCCCTGTCTGGAGGAAGTCTGCGAAACAATCACCGAATGCGTGCAGGAGGAAGGCGTTGCCAAAGCTCTGAAACGATTCGGACTTATCGACTGATATCGGAGAAACAAACGAAATGAAGAAGAAACTGATCCGGCTGACGGCTGTACTGACGCTGCTGTGCCTGTTGCTGACAGGCTGCGGAAAAGAAAAGGAACCGGAAGCAACACCCGAGCCCGAGGCAGTTACGCCCACACCGGTCCCGACGGCAGCTCCCGTCCAAATCATTCCCATTGAAGAATACGAATACTACGTCATCACGAACAGCAACATTGCCGTGATGTTCAAGTATCCTTCTCACTGGATCAACACCCCCGGCACCAACACCATCGCCTATACCGAACCGGTCAATGCCGGCGAATTTGCGACTCGCCTCGCTGTCACCAGTAAATACAACGCAGAACGTCAGAACAATGCGGCACTACTGGAATCGCTGGAGCTGTTCCTTGATATGGTAAAAGAAAAATATCTTTACTATGAAGCAGGCGAACAGAAGAACGACGTCAACATTTTGAACACCACCGGTGTACGCCAGAAGTATACAGCAATTGACCCGGTCACTGGAAAGCAGATCACCGGCTATGTGTTGGTATGCTATTCGTTGGCAGCCAAGCGCACCTATCTGTTCCACTTTACTGCAGATTCCGAGCGCTATGACGAGCTGGCCGAAGTCATTGACGTGGTTCGTGAATCCATGACCATCACCAAATAATCCGGAGGAAATGCAGATGCTGAAGGCCAACGCCTATGCTAAGCTCAACTGGACGCTGGGAATCAAAGGAAAACGCTGTGACGGCTATCACGAGCTGGACATGCTGATGCAGTCCATATCGCTGTGCGATGTGCTGACGTTTGAGAATGCAGACGAAATGTCACTCACCGTAGACGGACAAAACCATCCGTGGGATAACAAGTTTCTTGTCTGTCGGGCAGCCGATGCGATTTCCCGAGGCAGATTCCATGCGCATATTACCCTTGACTGCCAGATTCCTTCCATGGCCGGTCTCGGCGGAGGAAGCGCCGACTGCGCTGCAGCTCTGATCGGGTTAAACCGACTTTGGAATGCCGGATTCTCCGATGCAGAGCTTCTCGACATCGGCGTTGGACTCGGTGCAGATGTACCTTTCTGTTTGACGGGCGGCTTTCGGCATGCAGAAGGCATTGGCGAAAAACTTACGGATGCCGGGAAAGGCTATCGGGGTAAGCTCGTTTTGGCAATGCCGAAAACAGGCAACTCCACACCTGTAATGTTTTCCGCCTATGACAGTGAGGAGCATACCTATACCGATATCAACAATGCTGCCGTTATTCGTGCACTGGAAAATACAGACTTTTCGTTGCTCACAAAGGAATCCCGGAACGATTTGTTCCATACAGCCATGTCTCTTAACCCGGACATGGCAGCTCTGTATACAAGAATGCAGAATTTGAAGCCGAACTTTCTTTCCATGAGCGGCAGTGGCGCATGTTTGATCGGTATATACAGAGACAATGCTTCGGCAGTACATACACTCACGCCCTTCTGTGCCTTCTGCAAAGAAGTCGACACAACGGATAAAGGTGTTGAGTTGTTTCAATAATACACGGAGGTGAATCTGATGGAAAAGGCAAAGCTTACCATTGACAAATCGTTCACCGTCGGCAAGGTGGACAAGCGCATTTACGGCTCGTTCATCGAGCATCTGGGACGTGCGGTATACGGAGGCATTTATGAGCCAGGCCACCCGATGGCGGATGAAAACGGGTTCCGGAAGGATGTCATTGAACTGATCCGTAATGCCGGAATTCCCCAGGTACGTTATCCCGGCGGAAACTTTGTCTCCGGCTTCAATTGGGAAGATTCCGTCGGTCCGGCAGCACAACGTCCTTCCAGGCTCGATCTTGCCTGGTTCACCACCGAAACCAATGAATTCGGTCTGCATGAATTCTGTAACTGGTGCAGGAAGGCAGGCACCTCCCCCATGTATGCCGTCAATCTCGGCATACGGGGCGTAGATGCTGCAAGGAATATCGTAGAATATGCCAATCACAAGAGCGGAACATACTGGTCCGATTTGAGAAGAAAAAACGGCTCCGAGGAACCGCTGGATATCAAACTGTGGTGCCTCGGCAACGAAATGGATGGTCCCTGGCAAATGGGACATAAGACGGCCTTTGAATACGGAAGACTGGCCGATGAAGCCTCAAAAGTAATGAAATGGGTCGACCCGTCCATTGAAACCGTTGTCTGCGGCTCCTCCTCCAGCACCATGCCGACATTCGGCGATTGGGAGTACAATGTGCTGAATGAATGCTATGACAGCATCGATTATGTCTCCCTTCATCGCTATTATGGCAATCCCACCGGCGATACCGCATCCTTCCTCGCCAGTGCCATGGATACCGAGGACTTTATTAAAACCGTTGCCTCCATTTGTGATGCAATTAAGGGCAAAAAGCATTCCAAGAAGACCGTCAATCTTTCCTTTGATGAGTGGAACGTGTGGTATCATTCCAATCAGCAGGATCAGGAAGTCTGGAAGGCCGACAAATGGGGACGTGCCCTTCCGCTGCTGGAGGATATCTATAACTTTGAGGATGCGCTGCTGTGTGGCACCATACTCAACGTGTTCCTCCGCAACGCCGACAGAGTGAAGATCGCCTGCATCGCCCAACTGGTCAACGTTATCGCCCCCATCATGACCCGAAAAGGCGGCGGTGCATGGGCACAAACGACCTACTACCCGCTGATGTATGCCTCCAAATACGGCAGAGGCACCTCACTGATGACCATTACCGACAGCCCGAAGTACGATTGCAAGAGCTTTACCGATGTGCCGAAGCTGGATGCTTCCGCCGTACTGGGTGATGACGGAAGTGTCAATCTGTTCCTCGTCAACCGCAGCCTGAAGGAAAAGATCGAACTGAGCTGTGACCTGCGCTCCTTCGGCAAGCTGAAGATCGCCGAGCATAAGCAGCTCTACCATGACGATCTGAAAGCGGTCAATACCGAGGAAAACCCGAACAACGTCATCCCCCGTGATGTCACTGTCGGTCATCGCATTTCCGGCGGCAAATTGACCTGTGTCATGCCCGCCCACAGCTGGAATTTCATCAGGCTCGTTCCCGTGGAAAAGTAGAGGATACATTATGACAAAAGCTGTATTATTCGATCTGGACGGCACCCTTCTGAATACGCTGGCAGACCTAACCGATGCCTCCAATCACGCTCTTTCGATCGTCGGCTCCTCCAAGCGCCGGACTCTGGAGGAAGTACGTTCTTATGTGGGGGACGGCGCACGCACGCAAATGACACGGGTACTGGACAACAATGTCGATGATGATCTAATTGAAAAGACACTGCGCATCTATCAGGCGTATTACAACGACCATTTGGTCGTCAATACCGTTCCTTATCCCGGAATCCCGTCACTTCTGGATGCACTCCGTGAAAAAGGAATCAAAACTGCCGTGGTATCCAACAAGTATACCTATGCCACTAAAGTCATCTGTAATACTCTGCTGCCCGGTAGAATCGATGTACTCATCGGCGGTGAAAAAGGATTGAAGAAAAAGCCCGCTCCCGATTCCCTGCTGAAGGCAGCATCTCTCCTCGGCGTATCCCCTGCCGACTGCGTCATGATTGGTGACGGCACCACCGATATCCTGTCCGGCATCGCAGCAGGCATGAAAACCATCGGCGTAAGCTGGGGCTACCGGGACAGTACACTGCTGAATCAGGTCGGTGCCAACGTTATAGCCGAAACCGTGGAAGAGCTTGCAAATATGCTTCTTAACGAGGAATGAATTATGACCGAAAATGAAATTGCCGGTGCCAATCTGTTCATGATGTGCGAGAAATTGAATACCACCGCACTCACAGACATACCGGAAGGCTACACGCTTCGTATGCTGCGTCCGGACGAGCTGGAATTGTGGAAGGTCATCCATTTTGATACTGCTCCGGAAGCGGAACAGAATAAGGCGTTCATGGATCTGTATTATGATACCATTTATGCACCGTATGCAGATACCTTTTACAACAGCTGTATGGTTCTGTGCAGAAACGACACAGACGAACCGATAGGCACCTGCTTTGCATGGATGTCGTATCATAAAGTATTGACTATCCATTGGTTCAAGATCAAAAAGGAATACGAGAACCACGGACTCGGCAGAGCACTACTTTCCGGTGTCATGCGAACAATCGCACCACACAACTATCCGGTATACCTGCATACCCAGCCTTCCAGTTACCGGGCGATCAAATTGTATACCGATTTCGGCTTCTCTTTTCTGACAGACGATAAAGTCGGTTATCGTCAAAACCACCTGACAGAAAGTCTGCCGTATCTGAAGGCCCGTATGCCGGAACACTTTTACCGCTCGCTGACTTTTAAGAAAGCCCCTTCCTTCTTCCTTGAAGCCGTACTGACAAATGAGTTCAGTGAATTCTGATATAATTACACAGACGCAGCATTTTGCCGCGTCTGTTGTTTTTACGCTTTTTGTCCGTGAATACGCCGGAATATGATCATGACTGCCCACACGACGCTGATACCTGCCGCAATTCCCAATGCGGTCTGCAAAGTCTTATATCCGTATGCACGCATACCTGCCCAGTCATTTGATACAGCGGCACTCATCGTGTAGTATAATGAACCGCCGGGAATCGACGGGATCAATGCCGGGATCACAAACAGGATCGTCGGTGCCTTAATCAGCCTTGCCATACATTCCGAATACACGCCCGCAAATGCCGAAGCAATAAAACAGCTGAAAAACTCGTTGCCGCCATAATGAACCATCAGCAGGTATACGCCCCAGTTGAGGATCCCGCCGAGCACCACAAAAGGCAACAGCTTTTTCCGAATGCGGAATATCAGCGAAAAGCCCAATGTGCCGATCCCGGCAGCCGCAAGTTGTATAATATTGTCCATCATAAACTTGTCGCCTCCTCAGCCCACAATCCATATTGCCAGCATGAATCCGCAGGCAAGCCCTGTTGCCCACAGCAGGCTTTCGATCAGCCGCATGGAGCCGGAAATGGTCTCGCCGACGATGATGTCCCGGATAGATATCGTCATGGCGATACCGGGGATCAGCAGCATGATGACGCCGATCATGACCTTGTCCGCCATCATCTGAGGGACCAGCAGCGCCAACAGGCTGATACTGATGCCCAGCAGAAAACCGCTGAGCAGATTGAACGTAACCTTGTTCGGACAGAGCTTTTCCAGCTTTGACTGCAAAAACGCCGTGACCAATCCGAAAATACCGCCGAAGATACCGTCAAGGAAACCGCCGCCGAAAAACACCGCAAACGCCACCCCGACAAGAAGGCTGCCGATATATGTCTGCATTACATTATGCCCGCTTCCGTTGTCCGTCTCCCGAAGCCGTTCCTTCAGTTCTTCCGGGGACAGCTTCCGGTCCACACATTCCCGGCTCAGTGCATTCAGCTTTTCCAATTTGTCGTAATCGGTACCTGCCGGACTTGTAATCCGCCTCGTCTGGGTAACGCTTTTCCCATCTGCAAAGGTCAGCGTCAATACAATGCTGGAGGTAATGACAAAAGTATTCACCCGTTCACAGCCGAAACAGTTGCCCAGCCGTACCATCGTGTCCTCCACCCGGTATATCTCGCCGCCGCATAACAGCAGCTGCTCACCGAAGTCCAGCAGGATGCTCACGAGGTTTTCTTTGTATTCGGAATCCATATCCATCAGCACTCCAGCATGTCCATTTTTGTTATTCCGTCGTCTGTGAACTTATACGTGGCGATTTCATACGGTTTCAACGTGACTTCCGCCCTGGGAAGTTTTTTCAACTCTATATCCGTCTTCTGGTCGGCATCCGAATAATTAGTCAACCGCACAATAGTTGCCTGCTCATCCGCTTCCGCCTGCTTGATCGCTGTCACGGCAACATTGCCTGTTTTTTTCACGAAGCTGTAAGACAACGGTTGAG
Source organism: Clostridia bacterium (assembly GCA_045617085.1). Lineage (GTDB taxonomy): Bacteria > Bacillota > Clostridia > Christensenellales > Aristaeellaceae > Firm-10. The sequence goes on along the minus strand of JAZLHZ010000182.1, from coordinate 8,223 downwards.
TTCCCTTGTGGTTGGCTTCGCATACGACAATCGGCGGATTGACAAAAGAATCATACCTCGCCCATTTTTCCGCTTCGTTCAGTCCCTTATGAGGAATCACTCGGACATTGAACTCGTGAATTCCCTGAGACATGTATTCATAGTCGTCCTCCGGCAGAGGTGAAATGCGCAGGTCTCCGACAATGGGCGAGCGCAGCACCGTCAGACGCAGGCTGCCGTCTTCACAGGGTTCATAGCCGAAACAGCCGTCCGTCAGGATAAGGTAGCGCTTTCCGTCCTTCAACGTAACGTCCAGCCATCCGTTCATTGCCTTTTCCATGCCGTCAAAGCTGCTTTCCAACCCGAGCCCCGGTGTGGCGGCGATCAGCTTTTCAACACTGTTCACCTTAAGCTTCAGCGCCTTATGCTTTTCGTTCCAATTCACACGGAAATGAAGGTCGATCTCTTCACTATCCGAATGGGCACAGACTGTCTCCTCGATAAAGGACTCACCGTATTTCGCAGTCATCTTCGTTTTCGCTTGGATCGGACCACTCTGTACCGTCTTTTTCTCCGAAACCGCAAAAGCCTTTTCTTCACCATAGCCGGTAAAGTTGAATGCCCAAACGTCGCTTTCATCCTTTACGGCAACGGGCTGCATTTGATTTTCAGCAAAGGTCAACGCCCTTTGCATGGCAACTGCGGTGTCGGAATCGGTCTTCAGTTCCTTTTGACAGACCTTATATACCTTGTAGCCCAGAGCGGGAACCTCCGCCCGGAACACCAGCCGCTGACGGAAGCCCGGAATGACCGACCTCGGCAGCACTGTCTGGCAGGGTATCTCCTTCCCCGTATCATCGGTCAGCATTAATGCACCCTGATACCAGTCAAACTCCCACGCCCACTGCACTTCCGTCTCGATATAGTCATCATAGCTTTCGGTATTCAGATTCCACAGAACAAGATTCCAGGCATTGCTGCCTGTCATCTCAATGTCGTTAGCCATCTGTTGGAGCTGCAAATGAAGAAGCTTTTGTGCCTCGTGACGCACCTCGCCCAGTTGAGCAAAGGCGTCACGATATGAATCATTCAGCGCCGCACCGCCGAGAATGTCGTGGAATTGGCAATAAAGCAGATTCTTCCACTGCCTGTCCAGCTCCGCTTTACAGCCTGTATTTCCGGAAAGGAACAAGGCTTTTTCCGCATTCATCAGCGCCGTTTCGCATTCTCTTTCGTATTTCTTGAAATCCGGACGATTAACGAACACGCCGAAATGGCGGATGGGAATATCCTTTTCCCAAACAGGAAGGTCTATCTCCTTCTGCTTATCAAAGAATTCATCCGCAGTAGAAAACACGACACGTCCGCCCGTGGCACTGTTTGCTTCATTGATCTCCGCAATGGCCCTTTTTGTTGGAGCACCGCCATGATTGGTTACCCCATAGACCAGCAGCAAATCGTGATCAACGGAATCGAGTTTCGGCAGAGCCTCTTCGATCGCCTTTTTCGTATCAACCGGATAGATAGGCCCTGCGAGATTCACTCTTGCCACAGTCATTGTACTGCCATCCGGAGACTGCCAACGGAACAGTTCATCTCCGACATCCATATCCTTTTCATCGGGACGGCTGATAACCATATTCGGCATATGGCAAGAGGAAAATACCTGACACAGCATCAGCGGATGGCCAAAAGAATCGATATTGAACACCGTCTTTGACATTTTCCCGAAGCGCTTTTTCAGATACAGCTGCCCCATCAGGCACTGTCGGATATAGCTTTCAATGCCGCCCGTTGCACAATCCGGCTGCACCCACAGCCCTTCATCCAACGCCCAACGGCCTTCCCTGACCCTCTTTTCTATCCTCTGCATCAACTCCGGCTCGATGGAATCCAACATTTCAAATACGGGGGCACAGGCAAAAGAATACCTGAACCCCTCATCTTCATCCATTCGATCAAGAGCTGCCTTCAATGTGGAACGAATGGATGAAAGTCCCTCATCCCACGTCCACAGCCACACGGGATCAAAATGCGTGTTGCCGAGCATGTACAGCTTATTCATGATCTTATCCTTCTATGAACCCGTTGCCGGTCCTGATCCGATACTTTGCATTGATATTACCTGCGGGAGCCGTCTTTTCCCACTTTCCGCAGCCTGTTGCTTTGATGCCTGCACCGTATGCACCATAAAGGTAATAAGGGATGGCGCTCCAACCGTGACACAGACTTCCGGCTCGATCAAAGGCTTCTGCGCCTTCGTCGACCTCCCAGAAGGTGGTCGCATTGGCATACAACATACGGCCCCAGCGCTCGGCGATCTCGTCAAACACCTTTTCGGCATAGGCGGGATCCTGAAGCAATGCCTCATACTTGAACAGGCTGTAGCTGAGTGTAACCGTGACGAACTCGTTATTGTACAGGCGTTCTCTCAGCCGTGCCTGACGTTCTTCGGTAACAATTCCGGCATACAGTGCCAGTGACTGAATCAGCTCTGCATACTGGATATGCATACCGTCCACGATATAGGAAGCATACGCCTTATTCTCATTATCCCAGTAAGCCTCTGCACCCTCGGTCATGGCCTTCAGTGTCTCATTGACCCAGACGTTTCCGCCCTTGCCGATATAGACATACAGCTTCTGTACCCGCTGGAGAGCAAGAATGTAGAAGAACTGAAGTCCCGCTTCGGGCACGGGCTTACCGAAATTCGCATCGCCGGAAAGCATGTCCTGCCACTCATAGAAATTCCAATAGGTGGGCTTATCTGGCGTATAGATCAGTCCGTCCCGGATATACGGCTTGAAAGCGGAAATGATCGTCTCAACCGTGGGAAGCATTTCTTCTGCAAAATTCACATCTCCGCTATGTCGGCAATACTCCTCCAGTTCAATGATAAAAGCCAGCGAAAAACTGGGGATCGTCCTGCGATGTCTTGCCGGAGAACACAATTCCAGCAGTCCGTCTTCCCGCAGGGACCAGGACAACAGGCGCATATTCTCCCTTGCATAATCGTACTCGCCGAATGCATAGTAGCCGCACAGCATTTGATTTCTGGAATCGAAACCGTACAACGCCTGCTCCCGCCAGGGACAGTCTTCATAATGCTCATGCATGCAGCTTCTTAATGTCCTGCGGCTGACCTCGGCAATCTTTCGATGCAGATGATCCTGAGGAGCCACAAAAGCTTCGTCATCTTCCGGATAGTAGACCGGGATCGTCGTGACACTGTTGACCTTTGCCGCATGGCTGTGGATAAACAGCTCCACATAGCGGCAGCCGAGTCTGCGGAACCAGTGGACAAATTTACCGTTGTGAGCCGTCACCGCCAGATTGCGATGTCCCACCGTCGTGCGCACTCTGCCGTCTTCCAGATGCTCGCCGAAACCGATATCAATTGCACAGGATTCCTTGCAGTCGATGTCAAAGCCCACATACCCTTCATACATCTGACCGAAGTCATAAATCAGGAATATGCCGTCATTCTCATCCGAAACGAAGGTATCACCCGGTTTAAAAGCTCTGATATCTTTCCAGAACAAGCCGCTGCTTTGCATCTTTTCGGCAGTTGTCTCACCTTCGCCCAGCTGATAGGTTCCCTGTATCTTCAGAATGCCTTCAACGGGCGCAAGCAACTCCAGTTCCTTGATCTTCTTTTCCGCAAGATAACAGACCTTATCGATAACGACAGCCTGCCGCCATTCCGCTTCTTTTTCTGCCTTGCAGATATAGCCGAAACCCAGCTGCGGCGTAATATGCGGTATTTCTCCGGAAACGTAGCCTGCAATAGGACGGATCAGTGTTTCGGCATCACTCTTCTCAACGAGCGTATCACCTTCGTACAGTTCAAAACGCAGGCCGGGCTTTTCCTCTCTCGTGACGAGGGTATCAATACCCTGATACCAGCACTGAATGAGAATGCTTTTTGCTCCCTTCACATCCAGCAGCTGAACCACCTTGTGTGCCGGGAAATCCGGATACTGGGTGGAATTGATGCGCTCTCCGTCCGCAAATACGACATACTGGCCTTCCACACTGATGTGCAGCGTATCGCCGGTATGATGAAGCCTTACTTCAGCATAGGTATTGGGTTTGCCTTCATCGAGCCATATCCACTTGGAAGCTTCGGTAAACAGTGGCATCATAGCTTATTCCTCTGTAGCCAGAACGGGATAAACCGCTTTGGCGTTTTCGTCCTTCTTATCCGATATCTCTGCTTTATCCTCGTATACGTTGAAGTACAGCTTGGATCCGTTGTCCTCACAGAACTCGGGAACCGTGTCAAAAGGCTTCTCATAGATATATCCGCCTCTGGCGATCTCGATAATATCGCCGACCACAGCGCTGGCGGTAGCCTTGCGTCCGGCGCCTCTGCCGTAGAACATGGTATCGCCGACATAGTTGCCGTGAACGATGATGCCATTAAATACATCTACAACGCTGTACAGAGGGCAATCCTTCTTCACAAAGCAGGGGCTGACCCAGCCGGACCACTGCTTGCCGTCATCGGAGAGTCTGGCATGAGCGATCAGCTTGATAGCGCCGCCCAGCTGCTCTGCCTTCTCAATGTCTTCCCGCTTCACATTGCGAATTCCGGTGGTAGGGATGATTCCCTCATCTGCCAGCTTGGAGCCGAAACAGGAATTGGCAAGTATGGACAGCTTGCGTCTTGCATCCCAGCCGTCCACGTCTGCTGCAGGATCGGCTTCCACATAGCCCAACTGCTTTGCAGTCACAAGTGCCTCATCAAAACTTATGCCCTTTTCTTTCATCTGAGTGAGCAGATAATTGGTGGAACCGTTGACGATACCATCCACGCCGAAGAGCTTATTGCCCTGCAGGCAGCGCATGATCGGATGCAGCACCGGGATACCGCCGCCGACAGAAGCCTCGTACAGATAGTATACATGATGTTCTGCAGCGATCTGCTTCAGTTCATCACCCTTGGTGGCGACCAGCTCCTTGTTGGAAGTAACCACATGACGGCCGGACATCAGCGCCTTCTTTGTGAACTCATAGGCTATACGATTGCCGCCGATGGTCTCAACGACGATCTGCACCTCATCAGTGAGGATCTCGTCAAAATTATGTACCAGCCTGACACCTTCGGGCGTGGGGATATCCCGAATGTCCAACATATATACCGGCTTGACCTCGCAGCCGCAGACCCGCTTCACCTGCTCGGCATTCTCTATCAGCATTTCCACAACGCCATAGCCAACGACGCCGCAGCCCATTACAGCAATACCAGTCATATCTTTATTCCTCATTTCTCAGATTTTGTGTATTGATATTTTTCCGTACAACTCGTCAAACAGTGATTTCTCAATCGGTGAAGTGCCCTCTGTCATAACCTTAGCCGTTGCTGCAGCGGCGCCGGTGCGAAGCATCTCCTCCATCGGCAGCTTTTCATCAATAGCCTTGGCAAAGCCACCCACCATTGCATCACCTGCACCCACAGTAGAAGCTACCTTGACCTTCATACCGTCCGCCTTGAGTGATACGCTGCCGTCCGTCAGGATCACTCCGTCTCCGCCCATGGATACGGCGATCAGCCGGACGCCGAATCTGTCGATCATTTCGGCGCAGATACTAAGGATCTCCTTTTCATCAGCAATGGTCTTTCCGGCATACATCTCCAGCTCATCAATGTTAGGCTTCGTCAGGTACGGACCGGCCTTGATACCTTCCCGGAAGTTGGCTCCGTCCGCATCCAGTATGCATGTGCGCCCGGAGCTTTTGATGATCGTGCCGTAAAAGTCCGGGCTCATTCCCTTCGGCATGGAGCCGGTGAGCACCAGACAGCCGCCTGTGTTTTGATTGATCAGAAGATCGGTCATTTCAGCGATCTGCTTATCCGTCACCAGCGGACCGGGCTCGTTCAGCTCCGTCACCACACTGCCGGACAGGATCTTTGTGTTTGTGCGCAGAATGCCGTCCGCCTTCACGCCGTAAGCACCGATGTTCTCCCGCTCCAGGATGTCATATATTTTCTGACTGCCCTCGGGACTGAAGAACACGCACTCACTCTTGACACCGAGCCGGCTTGCCGTCAACGCAACGTTAACGCCCTTTCCGCTGGCATCCATGCGGAACGACTTGATCCGATTGGTGGCCCCGATGGCGAAGCCGTCCACACTGACCGTCTTGTCCATAGCAGGATTCAGACATACCGCCGTAATCATAGGCCGCTACCTCCGTTATTTTCAAGAAGAGCCCGGTTCATTTGTTTCCACCGGGCTCACAGATACAAGTTAGATCACACCGAAAGTGACGACCTCTTCTTTAGGAGCGATCGCCCTGGCAAAGCTCAACTGCTTGAGCGTAATGGCATCCCTGTCGTGGATGGGGCTGTAGCCCTTCTCTGCCTTAATGATCACCGAGACCCACTCGTTCACATTCGGCATAGCGCCGTCACAGAAACAGACGAAGCCTATACCCTGAATGTCGTTGGCGCAGCAGGTCATTGCATTTCTGCCGAAGACATAGGCACCCTTTGGCAGGTTATCCATTTTGAACCGCTTGCCTTTGAGCTGAAGCCGTTTTCCGTCATACCGATCCGGATGCTCCATCGCATCCAGATACCAGATACCGAAGTTATCGTCATTGATCTCGATCACGTCTGCCTTCATGTCATAGGGCAGATCGTCATCGGTCACACCGTCATCGCTGGTGCCGTCGAGGTTGTCAAAGATGATGTCGCAGTTGTTGTTCATTGCGCGGACACGGCGGCGGTACTGACTCTTGGGCGTATTGCCGTCGCAGCGGTTAATGATCACACAATCCGCCATCTTGATTCCCTCGCTCATCATGTTCGCCATGTTGGTGAGGTACAGTTCAAACGTAGTGCTGTCCACCATGCAGACCAGCTGTGCCAGCTCCCACGTCTTGGGGATTGGCGAGGAGAACAGCTTTTCCAGCGTCCACACCGAATTGTATTCGATAATCACCCGCTCGGGCTTGTATTTCATCGTCAGGCGCTTGAGGATGTTATTGTCCAGCTCCTTCACATCGTCCAGCATCACCCTTACGGTGTTTGCCTTCTTCAGGAGCTCTTCGTCCACCTCTTCTTCGCCTTCCTCACAGCAGATGTAGAGCGTACGCTCATCACCCTCCGTGAAGTATTCATCGCCCAGCATTTCCTTGACCATCGTTGTTTTTCCGCTCTCAAGGAAGCCTGCGATCACATAAATCGGGATATATGTCTCTTCACTCTGTACTGATGTTGCCATATTTGATGCCTTTCCGGGATCTATTCTGTTTTTCTCAGACGCCGAAGAGCTCCTTAAGGGCCTTCTTCTTCAGCTTGCAGCCGATCACGCACAGGCGGCCGGTATAGTCGGCACTGCCGTAACGGATGTCCTGTTCGCCGGGCGTATAGTCAAAGTGGATCCACTTGCCGTCCACAGTGGGAATGATGCCCTTGGCACGCAGCACAGTGCCGTATTCATCCTCATGCTCCAGCTCGTCCAGCGCATGACGCAGGGCTGCTTCCTCAAACTTCTTGCCTGTCTCTATACCGATGTTGCCGAAAACATCGTCTGCATCGTGATGGTGATGATGATGGCACTCGCACTCGGGATCGTCGCACTCCTCGTCATCGTCGTCATCATCGTGGTGATGATGATGGTGGTGATGATGTTCGTGCTCATCCTCGTCGTCATCGTCATCATCGTGATGATGGTGGCATTCGCACTCGGGATCGTCACACTCGTCATCATCGTTGTCATCATCATCGTGGTGATGATGATGGTGGTGATGCTCATGTTCATCCTCGTCATCATCATCGTCGTCATCGTGATGATGATGGCACTCGCATTCGGGATCATCGCACTCCTCGTCATCATCGTGGTGATGGTGATGATGTTCGTGATGGTGCTCCTCGTAAATATCCTCAATATTGATGAGTGCGGCAGGAGACTCAATGGTCTCAAGGATGAGTTCGGCAGACAGCTCGTCCCAAGGCGTAGTGATGATCCTTGCATCGGGATTCTGCTCTCTCAGCAGTTCCAGACATGTATCCAGTTTTTCCTGGCTGACCATCTGTGTACGGCTGAGTATAATGGTCTCGGCAGAGCGCACCTGATCGCAGAAGAACTCGCCGAAGTTCTTGATGTACATCTTGCACTTGGAAGCGTCAACAACAGTCACGCAGCCGGACAGCTTCAGCTGGCCCTTTTCCTCAGCACCTGCAACAACATGACGGATGTCGGAAAGCTTTCCGACGCCGGAGGGCTCGATGAT
>JAZLHZ010000181.1:0-8797 GCA_045617085.1 Clostridia bacterium | reverse complement strand
CTTGACATGACCGCCGACATGAGCAATATGGGCTTCAAGGGCGCACAGAGCTGGTTTGAGGACGCAAGCGGCATCTGGTACTCCAATGGCCAGAATGCACCCATGGCCATCACCATTGTGGACGATACGCACATTGCCCTCGGCGAGGACGGCGCAAAGCTCATCTTCACCAACGGTGAAGTGGTCAGTCCCATCGTGATCACTGCGGCACCCACCGCCGAGCCCACCACGCAGCCCATCATCGTGATCACCACGGCAGTGCCCACTGCAGAACCCACCGCAGAGCCCACGGCTGTACCTACCGCAGAGCCCACTGTCGCTCCCACCGAGGCACCTGCTGCAAAAGACATCAGTTATTATATCGGCAAAAAGTTCGTCTGCAAGAACTATTCTGTTGCCGGAATGCTGTTTGATGCTTCTTCTCTCGGTGAGTATTCTGTCATCTTCAACGAGGACAATACCGTCAAGTATACCATCGCCGGATTCACACTTGATATGACCTGGAAGCAGATTGAGAACGGTTTCGCCATCCCCTATATGGATGGAACAGACCACGTATTCACGTTTACAGATGAAGGATTCGATTGCTTCTACTATGAATCTATGAATCTTCTCTACTCCCCCGCCGAATAACACAACACACATATACGCCGTCATCCTGCACAGGATGACGGCGCTGCAATAAAGGAGAAACCAATGAACGACAAGATCTACGGAAGCCTTCTGGGGGGCGCCATAGGCGATGCGCTGGGCTATGCGGTAGAGTTTTCGAGCTATCCGGGAATCGTTGCAGGATACGGGCAAAAAGGGATCACGGAATATGAGCTGCATGACGGTAAAGCGCTGATCTCCGATGATACGCAGATGACCCTGTTCACCGCCGAAGGTCTGCTGAAAGCCAAGCAAAGCGGCAAACCCGTTCTCAGCTGTGTCTATTCCTCCTATATCAACTGGCTGCACACGCAGGGATGCACCAAACGCTTCGAGAAGGACAGTTTCCTTCTTGCCTATCCCGAACTGTTTGCCCGCAGAGCTCCCGGAAACACCTGCCTCAACGCCCTCGAAAGCGGCGACTGCGGCACGACGGACGAGCCCATCAACAACTCCAAGGGCTGCGGCGGCGTGATGCGCACGGCGCCTGCGGGAATGATCCTCGCCTCCTCTCCCGAGGAAGCCGCCCTGCACGGAGCCGAGGCAGCGGCCATTACCCACTGCCACTACATGGGCTATATCCCTGCGGCTGCGCTCTCCTGCATCGTATACAACTGCCTGCATTCGGAGGCGGAATTATGCGATATTCTGGACAGCTCCATGGAAACCGTGTACCGGCTGTTTTCCGACTGCCCCATTATCGGATCTTTCCGTCAGCTCTGCGAAAAGGCAGAATATGCGGCGGCACAGGACACGGACGACGTCACCGCCATCCATTCCATCGGCGGCGGCTGGGTCGGCGATGAGGCGCTGGCGATCGCCCTCTACTGCGCCTATAAGTACCAAAGCGACTTCAAGTCTGCACTGATCGCGTCAGTCAACCATTCCGGCGACAGCGATTCCACCGGTGCGATACTGGGCAATATCCTCGGCGCATATCTCGGTGCAGAAAAGCTGCCCCGGGAATATCTGGAACATTTGGAGCTTGCCGACTGCATTGCCGACACCGCCGCACGACTTTCCGAAAATGCTTGACAAATCCGGTGTTTTGTGGCATAATTGAATTGATAAAAATTTCACGATTATCGGAGGTACTCGTATGAAGACATTTCTCGATATCGACTATACCGGTCTCAACGATCCGAAGCGCCTGCTGGATATTTACCTGCCCGAGGGCGAATGCCGGGCCACGGTGATGTGGCTGCATGGCGGCGGACTGGAGCACGGCAACCGCAAGGGCTGTGAGGATGTCGCCGGTCAGCTCTGTGAAAACGGCATTGCCTATGTGTCGGTGGAATACCGGATGTACCCCGAATGCACCTACCCCGACTTCATCAACGACAGTGCGGCGGCAGCGGCATGGCTCGTGAGAAATGCGAAAAAGTACGGTCTCAGCGAGAAGATCTATATCGGCGGCTCCTCGGCCGGCGCCTATCTCTCGATGATGCTGTGCTTTGCAAGAAAGTACTTTGAGCGGGTCTCGCTGATCCCTGAGCATTTTGCCGGATATATCTTTGATGCAGGCCAGCCCACGACCCACTTCAATGTGCTGAAATATCGCGGCGAAGACAGCAGACTTTGCCGTATCGATGAAGCAGCGGCGCTGTATCACATCGTATCGGCACGCCCTGCACGGCCTCTGAAGTTCATCTACTCCGAGTTTGACATGCCTGCCCGTCCCGAGCAGAACCGGCTGATGATCGCCACGCTGAAACACATGGGCTACAATATGGACCTGGTGGATGAGCAGTTCATGCCAGGCTTCACCCATTGCGGCTACCGCAACAAGCAGGATGAAAACGGCAGTTATATACTTGCCGATATCATCCAGAGCTTTATCGACAAGTATTACGAGGCATGATATGGAGACCCGCACACTGTTTCAAAAGGGCGACTGCGGCATCGATACCTTCCGCATCCCGTCGATCGTTGCCCTGCCCTCCGGAAAGATACTGACTTTCTGCGAAGGAAGACTGGATTCCGAAGAGGATTACGGCAATATCACCATCGTCATGCGTTCCTCAACAGACGCCGTCACCTTTTCACCGATCCGTCCCCTGCTGAAAGGCAACGGCCATGCCATCAGCAATCCCAGCCCCATCTATGACAGCAACAAAGGCAGGCTGTTCCTCATGTATAACCGCAACTTCTCCGGTGGCAACGAGCGCTTTGTACGGGACGGCAAGGGCAGCATTCAGGTGTTTTATATCTGTTCCGAAGATGAAGGTGAGACCTGGTCAGAGGAGCAGGAGATCACAAACGATGTAATGAAGCCCGGCTGGACCTATCACGCCTTCGGCCCCTGTCACGGGATCTATGCAAACGGCAGACTGATGAGCGCCGCCAACCACAACGACATGAACAGCGATGACCGTACCTTCTCGCACGTGGTGTATTCGGACGATCACGGGCAGACTTGGCATGTGTCCAACGACTTGGACAAAAACTCCAATGAGGCGACGCTGGCCGCCGATGAAAACGGACATGTGCTGATCAATATGCGCTGGCACAACACGCATAAGGACGAGCCCGTCGTACATCGCCGCCTGCAGGCCTATTCCTCGGACAACGGCAGCACGTTCACCGGGTTTGAAGTGCGGGACGACCTCGTCGATCCCGGCTGCGAAGCCTGCCTGCTGACGGTGAAGACCGGAAACGGCGTCGAAACCCTGTTCTGCAACAATGAGTCCGAAAAGCGGAATAACCTCACTGTCAAGCGCAGCAGAGATCTGGGACGCACATGGGAAAAAGCATATACGGTGGAAAAAGGTCTTTCGGCATACAGCGACATGGCACAGCTGAAGGACGGACGCATCGCCGTACTGTATGAGACGGGCGTTCAGGGCACGTATGAAGAGATCCGACTTTGCATATTTGAACTGTAAAACACAACAACGGCGGGATTTGTTCCCGCCGTTGCGTTTTTACATTCTATCACTGTACACTGCCAACTTATCAGAATGCCCAGTTGCCGTTCTTGAATACGGCGATCTCCTTGCCGTCATTGGTAATGGCGGTGATGTTGAGGTCCTCGGAACCGATCATGAAGTCCACATGGATCATGGAGTCGTTGACACCCAGCGCTCTGCACTCCTCCAGCGTCTTCTTCTCGAAGTCCTTGATGGTATCGGCAAAGCCCATGCCCAGCGCCAGATGGCAGGCGGCATTCTCATCGAACAGGGTATTGTAGAACAGCAGCTCGGAGTTGCTGATGGGAGAATCGTAGGGCACCAATGCGCACTCGCCCAGATAGGCGGCGCCCTCGTCCATGGTGATCATCTTGTCCAGCAGCTCGCCGTTCTTCTCGGCATGCCACTCGACGGCTTTGCCGTTTTCAAAGCGGATCCAGAAGTTTTCGATCAGCTCACCGCGGAAAGACAGGGGCTTGGTAGCATAGACGATGCCCTCGGCCTTGCCCTTCATCGGAGAGATAAAGCACTCCTCGGAGGGAATGTTGGGGTTGAAGTAGATGTTCTGAAGGCTGGTATCTCCGCCGCCCTTGAAGATAGCCTCGGGGATCATGCCGACGGTGAAGTCCGTGCCGTTGGCGGAGGTATAATGCAGCTCCTTGATGCCGAGAGAGTTGAGGTAATTGCAGCGGTTCAGCAGGTCCTTATTGTGCTCGTCCCATGCCTTGATGGGATCATCGGTCACACGGCTGGTGCTGAGGATGGCTTCCCACAGCTTCTCCATAGCCTGATGCTTGGACAGATTCGGGAACAGCTTCTTTGCCCAGGCTTCGCCGGGAACAGCGGCGATGCACCACTGATACTTGTTCTCCATCTGATCCCTGTACTTCTTGATCAGAGGATATCTCTTCTGCTGAGCCTGCGCCACCTTCTTCTGGTTGATGCCCTTCAATCCGTCGGGATCGTCGGACTCCAGATAGATACGGCAAGGCAGCACCTTGACGGCGTGCTGCAGCTTGGCTTCTTCGACCTCGCCCAGCTCGGACATGGTCTTGAGGCTGCGGTAACGAACATTGATCTTTGCCAGAGGCTGATAGTCCCAATCCACCTTGACGGTCTTTGCGCCCAGCTTGTAGCACTCCTCGACCACCATCTTCACAAATTCCGGCTGGTCAAGTCCGGCGTTGATCTGGACTTCCTGTCCCTTCTGTACGTTCACGCCGCATTTGGCGATGAGCTGTGCATACTTTCTGAGTACGGTCTTCTTCATATCGGTTTACTCCTTTATAATGATATACGGATTATTTTTCTCCCGGCAGCTGTAAAGCTTTTCCAAACGGGCAACGACCTCCTGCTTTGGAAGTATCCGATCAAAGCGGTGGCTCTGTATCACATATTCCGCCTTCAGCCGTTTCAGGGTATTGATGCATTCCTTCAGCATGCCGACGTTGTGACAGTATTCGCCCTTGATCATCGTACCGCCGAGGCCGTCGCCGGTGAATACATATTTCTCGTTGACCTCCAGACACAGGCTGCCCTTGGCATGGGACGACGGCAGCGGCAGGATGTGCAGAAGCATCCCGTCCTCAATATAGACGTCCTCCTTCACCTCGTTGCCGAAGCCCAGCTTCTTGACGGTAAAACCGCCGCCGTACAGCGTTTTGATCGGCAGTTGCGGCACGTTGCCCATGTGATCCTGGTGGAAGTGCGAGATTACCACATTCACATCCGTTCCCAACGCCTTGACCGCCCGAAGCGGCAGCTCCCCGTATCCGGCATCCAGCAGCCATATCCCGCTCCTGCAGCGCAGGATACCTATATCCGCCGAAAGCGGCTCCTCCAACGCCGGGATGTACGATACGCCGTCGAACAACGGAAGCTCATATTCTGTCATCATAATCATTTCTCACTGCGTACGACTTACTGAAAAAGCATGGTACTTTTGCGTACCATGCTTATTATACCACAGAAAACGTTTTCTGTAAACCTTTTAGCTGAATTTTGCCTGCAATTCCTCGTACTTGTCGTGGGTGATCAGCGCATCCTCCTGAATGCCGTTGATGGTCACAATGAACGTCCATCGGCCATAGGGAGTGATCGTGGCGATGTGCGAGATATTCACGATATACGACTTATGCGTGCGCATGAACAGCTCCGGCGGCAGCTTTTCCTCGATCTCGCCCAACGCATCGCCGGTGGTGAAGCGGCCGTTCCCGGTATAAATGACCGTCTGACGCTCCTCCCGCTGCACCAGCAGGATGTCCTCGATGCTGACAAAGCTTACGCCGTCCCGGTTCCGCAGCATGATCCTGCCGAGGCCTTTGGTATTCGGCTGCGGTTTCATCACCGACACGGTCTGCTTTTCCTCCAGCCGATCCCGCACCAGATTGAACGTGCGCAGGGCACGCTCCGCCTTGAACGGCTTCAGCAGATAGTCGAAGGCATATACCTCGAAGGCATCGCTCATGTACTTCTCGTGCGCCGTGGAAAATATCATGACGGTTCTGGGAGCAATGTCCTGAATGATGCGGGCGCACTCGATGCCGGTCTTGCCGGGCATTTCCACGTCCATCACCAGTACCTGCGGCCTTTTCCGTTCAAACAGCTCGATCAGCGCATCGCCGCTGTCGGCCTCACCGACGATCTCATAACCGCCTGCCTTCTCCAGGATCCTTCGTATGATGCTCCGCATTCCGGAATCGTCATCGGCGATCGCAACGGTCACGGCCATCAGCGCCACCTCCGCTCCCGCATCCGTTCCTCGGGACGCTTCAGTATTTCGGAAACGACGACCGCCCGGCGCATGTCTTCGGCATTGAGCCTGCGGACCGTATTGATGACGGTATTCTCATCGTCTCTGCGCAGCTCGGGCCGGACGTGCGCCTTTACCTTTACCGTGGCGTGCTCGAAATCCGTACCGCCCTCGTGGGTGGTGATGTCCATCGAACCGCCTACGGACCCGTGCTCACATTCCCGGCTGCTGCCGTTTTCCTGTTCCGGAATGGCGAGGTCACTTTCGGGGAGCTCTTCTTCTTCGGCTTCTTCTTCGGCTTCTTCTTCTTCGGTTTCTTCCTCTTCGGGTTCTTCCCCGGCTGATGCCGCAGGATGCATTTCTTCCTGCTTCACGGCATAGCTCTGTACAGGGGCAGGCGGGCGGCGGACGGGTTTCTTTTTCGTCTTGCCCATAGCGGAAACGAATATGCTGACGATGATAATGATGACAGCCAATGCAGCTTCCACGTCCGTCACCTCCTTCCGTTATTCATTGTGTTCATTACTGCTTGCCGGGCTTTACTTCCTTGGTTTCCTTGGGTTCACCGGAGATGGCTTCCCGCATTCTGGTGTCGGAAATGATGTTCTGCATCTGATAGTAGTCCATCACGCCCATCTTGCCCTCGGACAGCGCCTTTGCCATTGCATGGGGAACCTCGGCCTCGGCCTCGACGACCTTTGCCCGCATCTCCTGCACGGCGGCAATCATTTCCTGCTCGTGAGCAACAGCCATTGCACGGCGCTCCTCGGCCTTAGCCTGAGCGATGCGGCGGTCGGCTTCTGCCTGGTCCATCTGCAGCTGGGCACCGACGTTCCTGCCGACGTCCACGTCTGCGATATCGATGGAGAGGATCTCGAAGGCGGTACCGGCGTCCAGGCCCTTGCTCAGCACGGTCTGGCTGATACGGTCGGGATTCTCCAGCACTTCCTTATGGGTCTCTGCGGAACCGATAGTGGTAACGATGCCTTCACCGACACGGGCGGTAATGGTGCCTTCACCGGCACCGCCGACCAGACGCTCGATGTTTGCACGCACGGTGACACGGGCCTTGGCACGCAGCTCGATGCCGTCCTTGGCGATGGCGGCGACCACGGGGGTCTCGATGACCTTGGGATTGACGCTCATCTGCACAGCCTGCAGCACGTCACGGCCTGCCAGGTCGATGGCACGGCAATCATCAAACTCCAGCGGGATCTGAGCGGACTGCGCAGCGATCAGCGCATTGACGACTCTGTCCACATTACCGCCTGCCAGCAGGTGCGCTTCCATTTCGTTCATGTCGACCTTGATACCGGCCTTGGTGGCCTTGATCAGGGGCAGCACGATCTTCTGGGGCTTGATGCGGCGGAATTTCATGCCGATCAAAGTGCCGATGCTGACGTGCACGCCGGATGCCAGAGAAGAAATCCACAGTCCCATGGGAACGAGGCTGAGGAAGATGATGATCAGTATGATCGCAAGCACTACGACGATACCGACAATGGCGGAACTCCCAATCATGATATTATCCTCCTTATAATTGTTGTTTGTGGTTATTTATGACTTTCTTACGACAAGGCTGCTGCCTTCCACACGCACGACCTCGACCTGCGTCCCGACATCGACGAACTCGCCGTCGGTCAGCACGTTGAGCCGCACGCCCTCGACCTCCGCAATGCCGCAGGGGCGGAGCTTGTTCTTCACGATGCCCTTCTTGCCCACGTAATAGGCAAGCTCGGCATTGGCATTCACCTTTGTGCTGACGGTATCCAGCACCAGCGGCGATTTGGCGACCTTTCCCTTCTTCGCCGACTTGACGATCAGCGTCAGCGCCAAGCCGAGGATCGCCACCACGGACACCACCAATGTCAGCGCCAATGCGGCATTCCCGTAGGAAATGAAGTAGATGCTCGCCAGAATGCAGATCGCACCGGTGATGCCCGGCAGACCGAAGCCCGGCAGGAACATCTCCAGCACCATCAGACCCATACCGACGATCAGAAGCAGCCACCAGAATAATACAGGCATATACTGCTCCTCCTTTCTGTTTCTTATGCCGACATTATAGCACGCAAAACAGTGTTTGAAAAGGGTTTACGCCAAGTTATACACTTTTTTGTCTGTAATGTCACGCTTCAGCTGCTCAAACAGCAGCCTGTCCGCATCCGCCAGATCGAGACTTGCCGCCTCTGCCCAATCGAAGAAGCCGACCTGCGCTTCTTCCACCGGTCGGGGCGTTCCGGATACGAGATCGGTAAAATAGAACATCAGATGTACGGTCTTTTCTGGATAAGCGTGAAACTCCTCCCGGTAGAGGCTGCCGGTCTTTGTTTCGATGTCCAGCTCCTCCTTCAGTTCCCTTTCCAGCGCTGCCTCCGGGGTCTCGCCCTTTTCGACCTTGCCGCCGGGGAACTCCCAGCGAAGACCCATGTGCTTGCCTTCGGGCCGCTGAGCCAGCATCAGCTTTTTATCCTTTATCAGGATC
>JAZLHZ010000180.1:0-3716 GCA_045617085.1 Clostridia bacterium | reverse complement strand
ACATGAATTCTGCTCATGGGAATCGACCTCCTGTTTAGTTTACCCCTACATTATATACTCAACAAAAGTCTTTGTCAAGGGGGAAAACAGGGGATAAAGAAAAGGTTCATCATTGGATCACTTGGTAAAGGAGCATTATATTGATACAACTGCCCATAGTCCTTCCCCGGCTCACCGGGGAAGGTGCCGAGCGTAAGCGAGGCGGTTGGGGCAGGATAAGTATTGCAAGTGGTGTTTTCACCAACTGCGCTACTTTATCAGCCCTACCCACCGCCTGCGGCGGTTCCCCCCTTCCCTCTGATGAGGGAAGGGACTTGGGGTAACTGCTTGATATTATCCTTTACTCCACAAAAACATGAAGAAAAACAAAACAAGCCCGCAGCTTGTGCGGACTTCAGAGGCATCTACCGGATTCGAACCGATGAATGACGGTTTTGCAAACCGTGGCCTTACCACTTGGCTAAGATGCCATGAGAGCGGTAGACGAGACTCGGACTCGCGACCTCCACCTTGGCAAGGTGGCGCTCTACCAACTGAGCTACTACCGCAGAGAAAATGCCTTGGGGCGGAGTCGAACCACCGACACTGTGATTTTCAGTCACATGCTCTACCAGCTGGGCTACCAAGGCATAAACACGACCCGAAGGGGGCTCGAACCCCTGACCTCCAGCGTGACAGGCTGGCGTACTAACCAACTGTACTACCGGGCCATGAATTGAGTGGGAACAACAGGGCTCGAACCTGTGACCCTTTGCTTGTAAGGCAAATGCTCTCCCAACTGAGCTATGCTCCCTCGTTGTCCCTAAACAACAAGGAGTATTATACACGAAACTCCGCCTTTTGTCAACCTTTTTCGCCGTTAAGTTTATATTATTCCACGGCACCACTCTTGCGGAGGGAGGAAACGGTGTTTTCCTGCCAGGCGGCGATATAGCTTTCGGCATCGTCGCCGGAGAGGCCGAGAGGATTGATATGGAAGGAGGCAAGTAGCTGACCGTATTCATCGCTCTCATACGCCTTGAGGAAGCACGCCGAGAGGATATCCGTCACGGTTTCGTCGGTGCCTGCGGGGACGAATACGCCGTAGAAGGGCCCCCAGGGGAGGAACGCATCGAAATCCGGGTATTCCGCACCGATGAGAGGTATATCGTGCAAACCGTCCACGCAGTCCTTTGAGAGCATGGATACGAAGCGGATGAGGCCGCTGTTGTGCGCCTCAAGACCTGTCTGCACCTTGCAGACGGTAAAGGCGCATTCGCCGCTCATGACGGCCCGCAGCGCCGAGGCATCGCTGTCGTAGGGGATCTGGTTGAATGTCGCTCCGGTGACGCTGGTCAGCATGGCGGCGACCTCCCACGGCAGACCGCCGGTGCCGGTGGTGGCGAGGGTGAGCTTGCCGGGCTGCGCAAGGGCAGCTTCGATCAGCCCGGTCAGGGTGGTATATTCGGAATTGCTGCCGACAATAATGCCGCAGGTTTCGTCGCCGATCAGCAGCACGCAGTCAAAATCGTCATACGTGAGCGGCGAGATCTCCAGCACCTGATAAAGGGCGGGGTTTTCGGCGCCCAGCAGGAGGGTATAGCCGTCGGCCGGACGGTCATGGACGTACTGGGCGGCGATGGAGCCGGTGCCGCCGGTCATGTTCTGCACGACGATGCTTTTTCCCAGCTCTTTTTCCGCAAGACTGCACAGGGGCCGCATCAGCGAATCGGTGCCGCCGCCGGCGCCCCACTGGACGATGCCGGTCACGTTTTTTTCGGGATAGGCTGCCAGTGCGGCGGAGGAAAGGAGAAGGGACAGAACGAGAAGTACGGAAAAAATCTTTTTGATGTGCATATGCTTTCTTTTCCTTTGACAGATGGAATACATAGAATTATATCATAGTTGCTATTGCGATTTGGCCGTAATTGTGTTAAAATGTCACTATAAGACAAATACAGGAGGAAAATCATATGAGCATCAGCGGATTGGACAGCCTTTGCACGCTTACCGATAAAGTGACCCGTTCCATTTCTCCCGAAAACTTCACCGGAGAGAAGGGCATGGGCGGCAGAACGCCCCTCGAAGAGGGCTCTGCAAAAGAGGCGGCCAGAGACCTGGGCACCGGCTGGAAGGTGAACCCGTATTTCGTATGGGGAAAAGGCGAGCATGTGCTGGCCGATATCGAGGGCAGCGGCACCATCAAACATTTCTGGATCACCACCAGCGCAAAAAAGCTGCGCACGATGATATTGCGGATGTACTGGGACGGCAGCGACGTGCCCAGCGTGGAGTGCCCGTTGGGCGACTTCTTCTGCAACGGCTGGGAGCAGATGGCGCTGGTCAATTCGCTGGCGGTCTGCGCCAACCCCGGCAAGGCGTTCAACTGCTACTGGAGCATGCCGTTCAAAAAGCATGCAAGGATCACCCTCGAAAACCGCATCGACGAACCGGCGCACGTATACTACCAGATCACCTATGAGCAGGGCGAGGTGCCGGAGAATGCGGCGTATTTCCATGCCCGGTTCAACCGCATCAACCCGCTTCCCTATAAGGGCGTATTCACCATCGCCGACGGCATCGAGGGCTGCGGTCAGTACGTGGGCACGTATATGGCGTGGGGCGTCAACAACTGCGGCTGGTGGGGCGAGGGCGAGATCAAGTTCTATATGGACGGAGATAAGGAATATCCCACCATTTGCGGCACCGGCACCGAGGACTATTTCTGCGGCGCATATAATTTCGATATGAACGGCCAGTATATCGAGTTCACGAGCCCCTATACCGGTCTGTGTCAGGTCCTGCGTCCTGATGGTACCTACCGGTCTCAGACCCGGTTCGGCATGTACCGCTGGCATATCACCGATCCCATTTACTTTAAGACCGATTTGAAGGTCACGATACAGGCGCTCGGCTGGCGCAGCGGCGGCAGGTATCTGCCTCTGCAGGATGACATGGCTTCTGTCTGCTTCTACTATCTGGACAGGATCGACAAACAGCCGAAGACATTTACCGATGACGAGCTGGAAGTAAACTGATGGAGAGAAACGGACTGACTTTGTTCCTGCTGGCAGTCGGACTGGCGGCGGCGGCAGCCTGTGTGCCGATGCTGCAGAACAGCGGCATGGCTGGCGCAGGCGCATTGCCCTTTGCGGCGTCGCTGGTGCTGACGGTCGGCAGCGGCTGCGCACTGGTATTCGGAAAAAGCGGCGAAACGAAGGAGAAGCCGGTCAATCTGCGGCTGGGCATCTGTATCGCCGCATGTGTCCTGTTCTGCCTGCTGCTGGTGCTGGGCGTGCCGTTCCTCATCTCAGGCGTCCTGCTGCTGTACGGGCTGATGGTATACTGCATGAACGGCGGCTGGCTGAGCAGCATCGGATGGACGCTGGGCTTTGCCGCTGCGGTGTATGCCGTGTTCGGCATGATATTCAGGGTTTTGTAAGGAGGGGATGCGCATGGAATATCTGCACCTCTTTACGGAGCCGGTACTGCTTCTGTGGCTGGCAGTTGGCGTGTTTGCGGGCGTGTATACCGGGGCGATCCCTGGCTTGTCCGGCACGATGGCGGTCTCGCTGCTGGTATCGATGACCTACGGCTGGGATGCCGAGCCTGCGCTGTGCCTGATGTTGGGAGTGTATGTGGGGGTGGTGTTCGGCGGCTCCCGCTCGGCGATACTGTTGAATATGCCCGGTGCACCGGCAGCGGTGGCGACGGGGCTGGACGGCTATCCGCTGGCG
>JAZLHZ010000179.1:0-10770 GCA_045617085.1 Clostridia bacterium | reverse complement strand
CAATATCGGCGGCGAGGGCCAGATGACGATCGGCCTTCTGGCAGCGCTGCTTGTGGGCCTGAATACGTCCTCATGGCCGAGAGTGCTGGCGCTTCCTGCTGTGCTGCTTGCAGGTATGCTCGGCGGCGCACTCTGGGGGACCTTAGCCGGTGAACTGAAGACCCGTTTCAAGGTGAGCGAGCTGCTTTCCACCGTTATGCTTAACTATGCGGCGACTCAGCTGTATTCCTATTTCCTGCGGGTGCCTCTGCTGGATTCTGCCAACATCGCCGGTGGCGGCGACGTGCAGACGGAAAAACTGGCGGAAAACATTTGGCTCAGCCGTATGAACAATCTGATCCCGTCGCTGGGAAAAAACGTGAAATTCCATACAGGTATCTTTATTGCCATCGTGCTGGCTGTCATTGTGTATATTTTCCTGTGGAGAACAGTGCCCGGCTATAAGATGCGTGCCTCGGGAGCTTCCGAGAGGGCGGCCCGGTACGGAGGCATTAATGTACGGCGCTATGTGGTGCTGTCTGTTTTGATCTCGGGCATGTGCTGCGGTCTGGCTGCAACTATTGAAGTGCTTGGAATCCACCACAGAGGTCTGCCGAACATTACGGGCGGCTACGGCTTTTCCGGCATCGTGGTCGCACTGTTCGGCGGCCTGCATCCCATCGGTGTACTCCCGGCTGCGTTCTTTTTTGCGGGGATCAGCTACGGTTGTTCGTCTTTGCAGATCAACAAGATCCCTCTGCCGAGCAACACTATCAATGTGCTGCTGGGTCTTGTGATCCTGGTGATCGTGTCTGCAAAGACCGTACTGGAAAACCGCTACATTATGTCAAGAGTGGAGAACCGGATTGCACAGCTTTTCACGAACAGGGAAGGAGGTAGATAGCGATGCTGGATTTCATCATTTTGTTCATTACAGCCGGTATTCCGCTGTCTACGGCTTTGCTGCTGGCGGCGCTGGGCGAGAATATCAATCAGCGCAGCGGCATCTTCAACCTCGGTTGTGAAGGAGTAATGAGCATTGGCGCCTTTGTTGGCATGATGATTCCTTTCATGGTAAATGGCGCACGTGAAGTATCGTGGTACGTGAATTTTCTGGGACTTGCTGCGGCGACTTTGGCAGGAGCGCTGATGGGGCTTTTGTTCGGTGTGGTGGTGATCAAGTTTCATGCACCTCAGGGTATTGCCGGAATCGGTTTGCAGATGTTCGGCGTTGGTCTCTCGGGCAGCTTCTTCCGCCATTTCATCGGCGGAGCCGAAGGTGTGGCGGGTATCAAATCCTGGGGCATCCCTGTGTTGAAGGACATTCCCTATATCGGCAATATGCTGTTCAACTGCAATCCTGTTACGTATTTTGCGTTCCTTATGGTACCAATCACAGCGTATATACTGAAGAAGACGCCGTGGGGCCTGCATGTCAGAGCCTGCGGTACCATGCCGAAGGCCGCAGATACGATGGGCGTGAATGTGACCAAAACGAGATATCAGG
Source organism: Clostridia bacterium (assembly GCA_045617085.1). Taxonomy (GTDB): domain Bacteria; phylum Bacillota; class Clostridia; order Christensenellales; family Aristaeellaceae; genus Firm-10. The sequence continues at coordinate 9,284 of JAZLHZ010000179.1, read as the reverse complement.
CACTGGCCTTCGGAAGTGCCATGGCAGGTTTGGCAGGCGCCTATATGTCTCTGTGCTATGCAAGAATGTATACGGATTCACTGATCGGCGGCAGAGGCTTTATTGCAGTTGCCCTGGTTTATTTCGGCCAATGGACACCGCTGGGCATCATGGGCGGTGCGCTGTTGTTTGCCATGGCGCAGGCATTGCAGTTGACTGTTCAGGCCTACGGCCTGTTGACCTTCCCATATGAGTTCCTGGTCATGCTCCCGTATCTTCTGGTGATCGTTGCCCTGATGTTCGCAGGCAACAAACACAATCAAGGTCCCGAGATGTTGGGCAAGCCCTATAACAGAGAGATGCGTGTCTGAATCTTGTCGAATCATTATGCTTCGGAGGAATATACTATGCGTAAGCTCAGTCTTGTACTGGTATTTGTATTGGTTTTCTCGGTTTTCTCCGTCTGCCTGGCGGAAGAGAACGCCTACCCGATGTCCGTGACGGATGCCTCGGGCAGGGTAGTGACCTTTGATGAACAGCCTGAGCGCATCGTCAGCGGCAACTATATCCCCACTTCCATGCTCCTTGCCCTCGGTCTGAAGGATCAGCTCGTGGGCATAGAGGCAAAGGCCGACAAGCGCAATATCTACCGGCTTGCCGCTCCGGAAGTGATCGATCTTCCGTCCGTTGGAAGTATGAAGGATTTCAGTGTTGAAGCCGTGATGGCGCTGGATCCCGATCTGGTCATTTTGCCTCTGAAGCTGAAGGATGCAGGACAGACTTTGAGCGATATGGGTGTTAAAACGATCCTTATCAATACCGAGAGCTATGAGGATCTGCTTTCCACCATGAATTTGCTTGCAAAGGTGACCGGTACGGATGCCGATAAGCTCGTGGAGTATTATGCACAAATGCAGGCAATGATGGCGGAAATGACGGCAGATCGTGAGAAAAAGCGTGTGTATCTCTCCGGCAATTCCGATTTCCTCCTGACTGCCGGAAAAGCGATGTTCCAGGATACGCTGTTGAGCATGGCCGGCGGAGAGAACGTGGCTGCTCAGATCGAGGATGCCTATTGGGCTTCGATCAGCTATGAGCAGTTGCTGACCTATGACCCGGAGGTCATAATCATGGCTTCCGATGCAGCATATACCAGAGAAGATCTGCTCAATGATCCTGTACTGCAGGGTGTTGCTGCCATTAAGAATAAAGAGGTTTACGCTCTGCCGTCTTCCGTTGAGTCTTGGGATAGTCCGCTGCCGGCGTCGATCCTGGGCAGCCTCTGGATCATGTGCAGGCTGTATCCAGATCTGTATACCGAAGAGGCGCTCTTTTCCGAAATCAACACGTTCTATGAGACATTTTACGGGTTCTCTGTGACGGAAGAACTTTTGATGCAATGAAACGAAACGGGCAAGACCGCATAAAGCGGCTGTGGGCGATATTGCCGTTGCTGCTTTTGACGGCTGAGATCATATTGTCCGTCAATGTCGGACAATACGATATTCATTGGGAAAATGTATGGACCGGGAATTCTGCGGATTTTCTGGTCTTTTTCAACTTGCGACTGGCCAGGACAGGGATGGCTGTGCTGGCAGGGGTGGTGCTGGGAATGACAGGACAGGTCTTCCAGACGGTGTTTAGGAATGACCTTGCTGCTCCCGACGTGGCCGGTATGGGCGGTGGAGCGTCTGTCGGTGCGGCTGTGGCGATCCTGCTTTTCGGCGGCATGATGACACCCGTCTTCGCATTCCTTGGCGGAATGCTGGCGGTAGCCATGGTGATATTGATGTATCTGTGGCTGGACAGGCGTTCCATGGCTACACTAGTATTGTGTGGTGTCTGTGTGAATGCGCTGTTCAGGGCAGTTCTTTCCGTGATCAAAGTATCTGCAGATTCGGAACATACGATCGCTTCCATCGAATTCTGGACAATGGGTAGTCTTGCTGGCATTACGATGGCAAAATTTCTTCAGACATTGCCGTGGTGTGTTGTTGGTATCCTTGGACTGGTCATTCTGCAGAAGCCGGTAACAATGCTTTCGCTGGGTGATGACGAGGCTTCCATGTTGGGGGTGCCTGTCAAGTGTATGCGCATTGCTGCACTGGGCTTTTCCACACTGGCGGGCAGTGCCGTATTGGCGCAGACGGGACTGATTTCTTTTGTCAGTCTGATGGCGCCGCATATCGCCGGGTTGATCTACAAAGACAGAAAATATGCGCTTTGGACATCGGCGTTGTTGGGAGCAGATTTGCTTCTGCTGGCGGATATTCTGGCGAGAAGCCTGTTCGTTACGGAGTTGCCGATCAGTGTGCTGACGGGACTACTGGGCGTTCCTGCGCTGTTTGCGCTTCTGCATTGGAGGCGTGTGCATGATTGATCCGATCCTGCGTTTGGAAAAACTGTCCGCCGGATACGGCAGAGAATGGATCGTACAGGGGATATCCTTTGCTGTTCCCTCCGGTCAGCTTTGCTCCGTCATCGGACAGAACGGCAGCGGCAAGTCCACACTGCTCCGGGCGGTATGCGGTCTTTTGCCCCGAAGCGGGAGATGCTTCATCGTAAACCGGGAGATCACGGAAATGTCGCTGCGGCAGCGGTCGGTCTCCATCGGCTATCTTTCGCAGGAAAGCGATGCGGTAAAGGGGATCTCCTGTTTGGACATGGTTTTGCTGGGATTTTATGCCCAACTCGGCGCATTCAGGAAACCGGGAAATGCAGAGAAAGGGAAAGCGTTATCCCTGATGGAGGAGCTCGGTGTTACAGAGCTCGCAGACAGGGATTTCGCCTCTGTATCCATGGGGCAGAGGCAACTGGTACGCATTGCCAGAACGCTGGTGACGGAACCGGAGCTGCTCATTATGGATGAAGCGGACGCAGCGCTGGATCTATGTCACCGGAAAGAACTTTTTTCGGTACTGAAAAGGCGTACGCAAAACGGCTGCTCGGTATTGCTGGTCAGTCATGATATTAATGCCGTACTACGCTATTCTGATCGTATGCTTGTTTTGCAGAACGGCAGGCTGACAAGTGATGTGCTGTGTACGCCGGACAACACGGACGAGCTGCAGACGGTACTGGGTCGGCTGTACGGGAATGTTGAGGTGTTCAATCACAACGGACATCTGATGATGGGGGATTTGGTATGAGGATCGGCTGTATTGTACTCGCAGCAGGACACAGCAGGAGGTTCGGCGGTACGGATAAACTGACGAGCCTGCTTGGCGGGGTCCCTCTTGCCGAATGGATCCTGCGCAGGCTTCCCCGTGATGCGTTCGCAGATATCCGTGTCGTCGTAACGAGCGATGCGGTGAAGAAAATTTGTGAGGAGGCCGGACTGTGCTGTGTGCAGTATGAGGGCGGACAACTAAGCGACAGTATCCGCTGCGGTCTGTCTCATCTGCCGGAGGATCTGGATGGGATCCTTTTCGTGAATGCCGATCGTCCTTTTCTGAGAGAACAGACGATACGCCGTATGGTGGAAACCTTCGGCAATACGAGAGAAGCGGCAGCTAGGTTGTATTGGCAGGAAACGCCGTCCAATCCGATCCTTTTTCCGAAGTCTGCAAGACAAGAACTGTTGCAGTTGGAAGGAGATAAGGGCGGCAGCAGCGTTCTGAAAAGCGGAAAGCTCCGAGTAGTGCCTGTCATGGCGGAGGACGAAACGGAAACGTGGGACGTGGACAGCCCGGAAGCGCTGGAAAAAATGAATCAAACCTTACTGCAAAGGGGGCAGGGTCTTGTATACGATTGATAAGTATATCCCGGTTGAAAGCCTGGAACAGGCAAAAGAGCTGATGAAAAAGAGCTCCGGGAGCCGTATTCTTGCGGGAAGCACATGGCTGCGCATGACCGGCGTACATATAACAAATGCCATCGACCTGTCGGGGCTGCAACTGGATAAGGTGGAACAGAACGGCAGTGAGATCTGCATCGGAGCCATGACAACTCTGCGCACGGTCGAAACATCGCCTGTTCTGAGCAGGGCGTTCTGCGGCGTGCTTTCCGAAAGCGTCAAGTCGATCGTCGGCATTCAGTTCCGCAATTGTGCGACGATCGGAGCAGGAGTATATAACTGCTACGGGTTCAGCGATCCTGTTTGTGCACTGCTGGCGCTTGACGCAGAAGTGGAACTGTGTTTTGCCGGACGGATAAAGTTTTCCGAATACATGAACATTCGGAGAACGATGAAGAATCGGGATATCCTGTGCTATATCTATTTGAAAGACGATGATACAAAGGCGGCATGGCAGTCCTTCCGACATACCGAGACGGACTTCCCGATCCTGAATACCTGCCTTGCGAAGGATGCGGCAGGAGCGTATCGCCTCAGTATCGGCGCAAGACCGCATAAGGCTGTGCGCTGTGAAGCGGCGGAAGCCTGTCTGAATCAGGGTGATATCGAGGGGGCAAAGGCGTCTCTTTCTCACGTCGTTTTCGGCAGTAATATGATGGCATCTGCACGGTACCGCAGCGAAATTGCGAAGGTGCTGCTGGAACGTGCCTTTACGGAGGTATCGAAATGAAGTTTATTCTGAACGGGACGGCTGTCACCAGAGACATCCGTGCGGATGAGAGCCTGCTTGAACTGCTGCGGGACTGCGGCTGCAAGAGTGTCAGAAGCGGCTGTGATACTTCCAACTGCGGCATTTGTACTGTCTGGGTGGATGAAAAGCCGATCTTGAGCTGCAGCTATCCTGCAGCTCGTGCCGAGGGAAAGAAAGTAACGACCATTGAGGGAGTACGGGATCTTGCGGAACCGCTGATGCGGGCTTTTGCTGAGGAAGGTGCAGACCAGTGCGGCTTTTGCAGCCCCGGCCTGCTGATGACGATTCTGGCTATGCAGAAGGAATTGAAAAATCCCACAGATGTCGAGATCAACCGGTATCTTTCGGGCAATCTGTGCCGCTGCACAGGCTACATGTCACAGCTCAGAGCCATTCACAGATATCTGGGAATGGAGGAAAAGACAAATGAATAAAGAAAATTATAATGCTGTTCATAAGGCGGTGCCGAAAACAGACGCTTATCAGATCATGGGCGGCGCTCCGGTTTATACCGGCGACGTGGTTCCTGCCGACGCACTGGTGGTGAAACTGCTGCGCAGCCCCCATGCATTTGCGAAGGTGCTGTATGTGGATACGTCCAAGGCACTTTTGGTACCCGGTGTAGTGGGCGTATATACGCATGATGATGTGCCGAACATCCGACACAGCTATGCGGGTGCGAGCTATCCCGGCAACAATCCGATGGACAGATGTATTCTGGATCAATGGGTTCGCTATGTAGGCGATCCTGTAGCAATCGTGGCGGCTGAAAATGCAGCGGCTGCGAACAGGGCGCTGAAGTTGATTAAGGTGGAATATGAGGTACTGTCTCCCGTACTGGACTATGAAACTGCGGAGGAAGCTCCGGTCATGGTGCATCCCGAGGATGATTATCATTTTCAGATGGATATCGGCGGAGACCTGTCAAGAAATATTCTCGCCAGCAGCACACGGTCGGATGGTGATTTTGCGGAGATGTACAGTCAGTGTGCCGTAAAGATAGATGAAACCTATTATACACAGGCGTGCCAGCAGATGATGATGGAAACCTTCCGCACATACAGCTATTATGATGCTATGGGTAGGTTGACCCTCGTTTCCTCCACTCAGGTGACATTTCACGCCAGACGCATCGTCGCGCAGGCTTTGGGCATTCCCCAGTCCAAAGTACGTGTGATCAAGCCCCGCATCGGTGGCGGATTCGGCGCCAAACAGAGCATCGGCACCGAGGTCTATGCGGCGTTGGTGACATACCTCACGCACAGAAGCGCTTACTGCGAGTTCACCCGTAAGGAAACCTGCGGCTGCACCAATACCCGACATGCCTTCCGTATCCGTGTGCGGATAGGTGCCGATACGGACGGTACGGTCCGGGCTATATGGGTCGACAGTCTTGAGAATGCGGGTGCATACGGCGAGCATGCCGTCAACGTGATTGGACTCAGCGGTGCCAAAACGATCCCACTGTACGGAAAAGCAAAGGACTGGCTGTTTACTCAGAAGGTCGTGTATACCAATACCACACCGGGCGGCGCATACCGGGGTTTCGGTGCGACTCAGGGCTGCTTTGCCGTGGAGAGCACGGTCAACAAGCTGGCAGAAAAGCTGCACATGGATCCGACGGAGCTGCGATTGAAGAACCTTCCCGAGGTCGGGAAGCCCATGAGTGCCTATTATGGCGAGATACTGACCTCCTGCAGTCTGGACCGATGTATCGCTACCGGCAAAAAGATGATCGGCTGGGACGAAAAATATACAGATAAGCCATATCAGAGAAAATCGGGCGAGCATACATATCGGGGTGTCGGTATGGCATGTACCATGCAGGGCAGCGGTATCAGTCATATAGACAGGGGAACGGTCGTTTTGAGGCTGGAGGATACGGGAACGTATTCGCTTGCCATCGGTGCATCGGACATGGGAACGGGCTGCGATACGATCCTTGCACAGATGGCGGCCGAAGTGCTGCAGTGTGATCCCGAAAGCATCTCCGTATCGGGCGTGGATACGGCAGAGAGTCCCTATGATAAGGGCAGCTACGCCTCTTCTACGACGTATGTCACGGGAAATGCCACGGTGCAGGCAGCAAAAAAGCTGATCCCGCTGATGTGCAGTGAAGCCGCCGCACGACTGCAGGTAAAAACGGAGGATATCAGCTTTTACGGTGACAGATTCACCGCAGCAGACGGCCGTGAGATATCATTGTATGAGTTAGGACGTGACAATGTAAACGGTACGCATGATGTTCTTATGACGACGGCTGCGTTTACAAGCGAGAATTCGCCGCCGCCCTTTGTAGCCGGTTTTGCAGAGGTGGAGGTTGATATCGAAACGGGCAAGGTCACTCTGCTGGATCTGGTACAGGTCGTGGATTGCGGAACGGTGATCAATAAGGCGCTTGCCAGAGTACAGACGGAAGGCGGCATGGCACAGGGGGCGGGCATGGCTCTTACTGAGGCAGTATGCTGTGCTGAGACGGGTAAACTGGCCACGAACAGCTTTATGCGCTATAAAATACCGTCACGCCTCGATCTGCCGCAGATGCATGTGGCGTTTGAGGAGAGCTATGAGCCCAGTGGCCCATTCGGAGCGAAGAGTATCGGCGAGGTGGTTATCAATACCCCTTCTCCTGCAATCATTGCCGCCATCCGGAATGCAGTGGGTGCGGATATCCATTCTTTGCCCGCTACGGCTGAAAAGGTATTTATGGCGCTAAAGATGCAAAAGAGAACATATCTTCAAGAGCAGAAATAAACGAAGCGGGTACAGTATAGCCAAGTGCATAGAAAAAGGCATATTGGTTCCAAAGTCTGGAATCTGTATGCCTTTTATTATAGAGTATTATATGATTCTAAGTGCTCAGTAAACAAAAGAATCATATATTTGGTTTTTCCTTGTACGGTAAGCTGTAGGAGAAATACCGTATATGCGTTTAAAAGATCGATAGAACGAATTGAGAGAATTAAAACCGCAGTTGATGGCAATAGTATTGACTGGGGAATCTGATTCGTCTAACAGCTTGGTCGCTTGCTTAATGTGTAAGTCATTTACATTATCAGAAAAAAAGTGCCGGTCAATTCCCGAGCAACACGATAGACTTGTTTGGTTAAGACGTTAAAGCTTTCAGCGATTGAACTTTCATACAGATTTGCATTGATATAGTGACAATTGTTATATTCCAGCATTTCATTTTTGTAGGAGGGGACATCTTTTTTTGTTCCCATGTTTATCAGCAACCATGGAAGCGGTCAAACTAATCGATTCAAATTGTTCGATGATTGGCATGTTAGTTGTGAATCCAGGGACATCAATTGTGGAACATGTTTCAGTGGAAAATGTGAGTAGCTTGCTGCAGAGCATATCGATCATAGAATATCATGAAATAATAATGCGGCCACAATATAAAAATAGCACTTGTCTGAGCGGACAAGTGCTATTATATGAATCGTGATTACTTCATTGCTTCAGCAACAGCAACAGCAACAGCGACGGTAGCGCCGACCATGGGGTTGTTGCCCATGCCGAGGAAGCCCATCATTTCGACGTGAGCAGGAACGGAAGAGGAACCTGCGAACTGAGCGTCGGAATGCATACGACCCATGGTATCGGTCATGCCGTAAGAGGCGGGACCAGCTGCCATGTTATCGGGATGCAGAGTACGACCGGTGCCGCCGCCGGATGCGACGGAGAAGTACTTCTTGCCGGCTTCCCAGCGTTCCTTCTTATAAGTACCAGCAACGGGATGCTGGAAACGGGTGGGGTTGGTGGAGTTACCGGTGATGGAAACATCGGCGTTTTCATGCCACATGATGGCAACGCCTTCACGGACGTCATCAGCACCGTAGCAGCGAACCTTCGCACGGTCGCCATTGGAGTAGGGAGTTTCCTTGACGATGGTCAGAGCGTGGTCTTCCTTAACGTCTGCAGACAGGTAATCATACTTGGTCTGTACGTAGGTGAAACCATTGATGCGGCTGATGATCATAGCGGCATCCTTGCCAAGACCGTTCAGGATAACGCGCAGGGGCTTGTTGCGAACCTTGTTGGCGTTCAGAGCGATCTTGATAGCGCCTTCTGCGGCAGCGAAGGATTCGTGGCCGGCGAGGAAAGCGAAGCACTCGGTAGCATCATCCAAAAGCATTGCACCGAGGTTGCCGTGGCCGATACCAACCTGACGCTGGTCAGCGACGGAGCCGGGGATGCAGAAAGCCTGCAGCCCTTCGCCGATGCACTTTGCGGCTTCGGCAGCGGTCTTAACGCCCTTCTTCATGGCGATGGCAGCGCCGAGTTCGTATGCCCACTTAGCATTTTCAAAGCAGATAGGCTGAGTGCTCTCGACGATCTTATAGGCGTCTACGCCCTTGGAATTGTTGTAAGCCTTGACTTCCTCAAAATCCTTGAAGCCGTACTTATCGAGCACGGGCTGGAGCTGAGGCATACGGCCTTCGTAGTTTTCAAACAGAGCCATAATATTTGCACCTCGTTTATACTAATAATCTGTATATGCCGTTTCGTGTTCCAAAGAATCGATTCCTCGATTTTTTGATTATTCCTTGCGGGGGTCAATCCACTTGACCGCACCGTCTTCAGCCTTGAAGCGACCGTAGGTGCCGATATTCTTCTCGTAGGCTTCGTTGGGGGACATGCCCTTCTTAATGGCGTCCATCATCTTGCCGAGAGACAGGAACTGGTAGCCGCAAACCTGATCGTCTTTGTCAAGAGCCATCTTCAGAACATAGCCCTCGGTCATCTCCAGAT
>JAZLHZ010000178.1:0-10768 GCA_045617085.1 Clostridia bacterium | reverse complement strand
TATCATCATGCACTACAACTACGGCTGGGCGGACGGCATGCACCTGAATATCCGGGACTGGGAGATCTGGTCCGAGCCGAACACCAAGAACATCTGGTACGGCGAGTGGGATGAATTCTTTGAGTTCTACAAGGTCACCGTCACCTACCTCAAAAACCGTTTCCCGGAGCTGCGTTTCGGCGGCAGCGTCATTGCCCACATCGAGGGCGGCGTACTTCGCTCCTTCCTCGAATACATGACGAAGGACGGCAGCCGTGTACCCTATGATTTCTGCTCTTATCAGTGCTACCCGCAGGAACCCGTCACATGTGTCAAACGTGCCGAGTTCGCCCGGAATATCCTGCACGAGTTCGGCTATGACGATACCGAGCTCATCTGCTCCGAATGGAACTATGTCCGCTCCTGGAAAGATCTGCCCGAGACCTTCGTTCTTCAGACCAACGAGCACGGCGCCGCCTTCAATGCGGCTATGCTGTGCGCCATGCAGAACTCGCTTGCCGACCGGGCAGCCTATTACTCCTCTCAGCCCAAAGGCGCTTTCTGCGGCCTCTTTACCAAGGTCGTCAGCCCTATCAACGGCGGTATGGCCGTCGTTGAGCGCAACAAGCCCTACTATCCCTTCAAGGCGTATGCGGATCTGGTCGATCAGAAGAATCAGGTCGAAGCCTCCATCGAAAACGGCAACGTCTACGTCCTCGCCGCTGCCGGCGACAAGAAGCTGGTGCTGCTCGCCAACTACAAGGAGGAAGGCGCCGTTCTCGAAAAGATCCGTCTGAACTTCTCCGACCCCGATGCCGAGTTTGAAGTCCTGCGCACCGACAAGCGAAATACCGAAGCCTCCCTCGGTCATGTAAAGAGCGGCGACGTGCTGAGTCTGCCCAAGGACTCCTTCGTTCTCCTCAAAGAGGTTTGATCTTGCAATAAAAAACGGCTGGTAAACAGCCGTTTTTTTGCGTGAATGGTTTTATGCTTTTACCTTTACCGCTGCGGGCTTGATCTCGCCTGCCTTGGTCAGCACCAGTTTGGTCAGCACGGGGCCCACCAGCTCGTACACCAGCGTGGCGCACAGGATGACGGTACGGATCTGAGCGCCGTACTGGGGCAGCTCCACGGCAGCGATGGTGGTCATACCGATGGCGACACCGGCCTGCGGCTGGAGCGTAACGCCGAGGTACTTGCAGACGTTATCGTCAAACTTGCCGATCTTACAGCCGATATAGGAGCCGAGGTACTTGCCCGCCGAGCGCAGCAGCAGGTACAGAACTCCCATCAGTCCCACATGCGGGATGACCGACAGATCGAGGTCTGCGCCGGACAGCACGAAGAACAGCAGGAACAGCGGCGGTGTCCAGTGATCCACCACATCCAGCAGCTTGTCCAGATCGTTATACAGATTGGCGACCATGGCGCCGATCATCATGCACAGCAGCAGGGACGAAAGACCCAGCTTATCCGCCAGTGCGGTGCCCAGGAACACGGCGCACACCACGAGGGTCAGCCGATTGCCCCGGGAATTGAAGAAACGCAGGGACAGGCACACAAGAATACCGATCACGGCGCCCAGCACCAGCGAGCCTGCGATCTCCGCCAGCGGCATCACCAGCATGCTGACGAGACTCACGCCGTCGGTGCTTTCCAACGCCTTGGCGATCGACACGGAAATGGAGAACGCCATCAGGCACACCGCATCGTCCATGGCGACCACGGGCAGCAGCGTCCTTGTCACGGGGCCGTCCGCTTTATACTGACGCACGACCATCAGCGTTGCCGCAGGAGCGGTTGCCGCCGCAATGGCGCCCAGCGCCAGCGACTCGCTCATCGGGAAGCCCGCAATGATCAGCGCCGCATCCACCAGTACCACGGCGGTCAGCGCCTCAAAGCAGGTGACGGTGATGATCCTCGAACCGAGCTGTTTGATATGGCTCGGCTTGAACTCGCCGCCGATCGAAAAGGCGATGAAGCCCAGCGCCACGCTCGTGATGGAACTCATACTCTTGGTCATTTCAAACGGGATCAGCTTCAGCACGCTGCCGCCGATCAGCAGACCCGCCACAAGGTAGCCCGTTACGTTGGGCAGTCCGATTTTTTTCGCAATTCTATTAAATAAAAGTCCGCAGCCTAATGCCAATGCCAATGCCAGAATCGGGGTATCAATCAGCGTTTCCATCAGTACGCTTTGCCAGTCCTTCCACATTTGTTATGGGTACGGTGAAAATGATGCCGGTACCCGGAGCGGTGATATCGCCCATCACGTCCAGCGCCGCCTTGCGGGCCTTGGGATAGGTCTCCTCGCTCATAACGGTCAGCACCATCTTATTGCACTCGTGATCGGGATTGATGAATTTTCTCAGTGAAGCAAATATCGGCAGATCCTCCGTATTGCTCTGACCCATCACCTGCAGTGCGCCTTCGCAATCCACCACCGTAGAACCCTGAATACCGGCATTTGTCAATTCTGCAAGCAAATGCGGCAGCAGCTCCACACGCCGGATAATGATCACCTGAAGCAGCATATACAAACCTTCCTTCTCGTTTTTTTCGGAACAGTATCATATTATACAGCCGTGATATTGTCTTGTCTATCTCAAATATCAATAACAGTATGTAAAATCGAGCCATATAAAGAGGAAAGTAACAGAATACACTTGTAAGAACTGCCGAAATATGGTATACTGAACTGTACAAGCATGCAATATTATAATATTATAGAATACTGTGTTTCCGAAAGGACTACCCATGAGCGAAATACTGAGAATCAACGGCGGCAAGCCTCTGGAGGGCGAGGTCCGGGTCAGCGGCAGCAAGAATGCGGCACTGGGCATACTCGCCGCCGCCCTTCTGGCAGACAGCCCCTGCACCATTGAAAACCTGCCCGACGTATCCGATATCCGTTCCATGCTGGGCATGATGGAGGAGTTGGGCGCCAAGATCACATTTAAGGACAACACCGCCGTCATCGATCCCACCGATCTGACCGGCTGTTCCCCGTCTCCGGAACCCGCCTCCAAAATGCGAGCTTCCTACTATCTCGTTCCCGTGCTGCTGAGAAAGCTGGGCAAAGCGCATGTGCATCTGCCCGGCGGCTGCAACATCGGCGAGCGTGCCATCGATGAGACGCTGCGGGGCTGGCGTGCCCTCGGCGCCACCATCGAGGTAAAGGACGGCTTCATCATCGGTTCTGTCGAAAACGAGCTGCACGGCGCCAATGTGGTGCTTGGCTGTCCCTCCGTCGGCGCCACCATCAACACGATGCTGCTGGCTGCCGGCGCCAAGGGACGCACCACCATCAGCAATGCCGCCAAGGAGCCGCATATCGTCGACGTGGCGATCTTCCTCTCCGCCATGGGCGCACGGATCAAGGGTGCAGGCACCGATGAGATACGCATCAACGGCATCGACGAATTCGTCGGCAGGACCCACCCCGTGATCCCCGATCAGATCGAGACCGGCACACTGATGATCGCCGCCGCCGCCACCAAGGGCGACGTGCTGATCCGGGGCGCCATTCCCGTGCACATGGAGGCGCTGACCCTGAAGCTGATGGAGATCGGCATCTTCGTCGAATCGATGGACGACATGATCCGTGTCGTCGGCTCCCAGCCCTATCGGGGCACGGTCATGAAGACGCAGGTATATCCCGGCTATCCCACCGACCTGCAGCAGCCCTTTGTCAGCTTCCTGACCACCGCTCCCGGCGAAAGCACGGTGACCGAGGAGATCTTCGAGAACCGTTTCGCCTATGTCAAAGAGCTGGAAAAGATGGGCGCCAGCATCGACGTCAGGGGCACCGGCAAGCAGGGTGACCGCCAGACCGCCTATATCCATCCGGTCAAAAAGCTCACCGGCGCAAGGGTGGAGGTCCCCGATCTTCGGGCAGGCGCTGCACTGATCGTCGCAGGCCTCATGGCAGAGGGCACCACCGACATCGGGCACACCGAATTCATCCACCGGGGCTATGAATGCATCGACAAAAAGCTCCGTGACCTCGGCGCAGACGTACACTGGGCAGAAGAATAAGGGATCATGGGCAAGACATTGATACTCGCCGAGAAGCCCTCGGTCGGCCGTGATATTGCGAGGGTGCTCGGCGTAAAGGGCAAGGGCGAAGGCTGCATCACCGGCGATGAATATATCGTCAGCTGGGCAGTCGGCCACCTGATCGAGATCTGCAATCCCGAGGAGATGAACCCCGACTGGAAGCAGTGGAAGTTCGAGACGCTGCCGATGCTGCCGCAGGAGCTGAAGACCAAGGTCATCTCCCAGAGCCGCAAGCAGTACAGCGTGGTAAAGAGCCTGCTTTTGTCAAGCGACATCGACGACGTGATCTGCGCCACCGACTCGGGACGGGAAGGCGAACTGATCTTCCGCTATATCTATCGTCAGGCGGGCTGCAAAAAGCCCGTGCGACGGCTGTGGATCTCCTCCATGACCGATGCCGCCATCAAGGAGGGCTTCCGTACGCTGAAGCCGGATTCCGACTACGACAGCCTGTACATCAGCGCCCGCTGCCGCAGCGATGCGGACTGGCTCATCGGCATGAACGCCTCCCGTGCATTCTCCATCCGCTACAACGCCCAGCTTCCCATCGGCCGGGTGCAGACCCCGACACTGTCCCTCTTGGTGCAGCGGGCCAGGGAGATCCGGGAATTCGTGCCGAAGGATTATTGGGAGATCAAGGCGGATTTCGGCGACTATACGGGGCTGTGGCTGGACAGAGAGTCCAATGAATGCCGCTGCTATGACGAGCAGAAGGCCAACGCCGTTGCCGAAAAGGTCCGGGGCAAGACGGGCACCGTCACCGAGAGCAGCTCCGAGCACAAAAAGCAGCCCTCTCCGCAGCTGTACGACCTCACCTCGCTGCAGCGGGAGGCGAACAAACTGCTGGGGCTGTCCGCCGCCAAGACGCTGAGCATCGTGCAGGACCTGTATGAGAAGCACAAGCTGCTGACTTATCCCCGTACCGACAGCCGGTATCTGCCCCATGACATGATCCCGAAGGTCAAAAAGATCATCGACACGCTTCCGGTGCCGTATACCGCCCTCACCGAGAAGCTGAAAGCGCTGCCCAAGCTTCCCGTCAGCGGACGGTACTACAACGACGCCAAGGTGTCCGATCACCACGCCATCGTGCCGACGGGCAACTACAGTGCCCTGTCCAGACTCTCGGATATCGAGCGCAGGGTATTCGACATGGTCGCCAAGCGTCTGATCTCCATCCACTATCCGGATTACGAGTACGATGCGGTGAAGCTCATCACTACGGTGGAGGGCGAGCCCTTCCGCTCCTCCGGCTCCACGCCCACCGTCATGGGCTGGAAGGAGGTCTACGGCTTCGACGATGATGATGACAAGGAGCCGCCGGTGCCGCCGCTGCCCGTGGGCACCGAGAAAAAGGTGCATCGGGTCACCACCAAAGCACTAAAGACAAAGCCCCCGGCTCCCCATACCGATGCGAGCCTCCTGCATGCGATGGAGACCGCCGGAAGGATCCTCGACGATGAGGAGCTGCGGGAAAGCATGAAGGACAGCGGCCTCGGCACGCCCGCCACCCGGGCCGCCACCATTGAGCACCTCATCGAGAAGGGCTATGCAAAGCGGATGCGCAAGGCCATCGAAGCCACGGAAAAGGGCGAAAAGCTCATCAGCGTGGCGCCCGAGGATCTGACCTCGCCCGTCGTCACCGGGCGCTGGGAAAAGGTGCTTTCCGGCATGGCAAAGCAGAGCGCCGCTGCCGATGCCTCCGCCATGGCAGACCGCTTCATGGAAGGCATCCACAAGTTTGCCGCCTTCCTCGTAGATCAGGGCAAGACTGCGCCCGAAATGCAGTTCGAAAAAGAAGAATACAAAAAAAAGGGCAGAAAGAGCGCTGCCTCGGCCTCTTCCAAGGTCACGGACATCGGCATCCCCTGTCCGGTCTGTAAAAAGGGACATGTGACCGAGAACTCCAAGGCCTTCGGCTGCTCGGAATGGAAAAACGGCTGCAAGTTCACGATCTGGAAGAACTGTCTGGAAAGCAGCGGCGGTCCGACCCTGACCGCCAAGCTGGTGCAGCTGGTCATTGAAAAAGGCAGCGTCCGGGGCAGCACCGGCACCATCGACTATCAGCCGCCTGCCCAACCCAAATTCACACCGAAAAAAGACTGAAAAGACAGTAACATACATAAAAATGGAAAAGACAAGATTTGCGGTTTTCATCGATATTGAAAACGCAGGCGGAAAGGAATCCGTCATCAACAACATCATCGAAAAGGTGAAGATCCGGGGCGACATACTGATCGGCAAGGTGTACGGCTATACCGACCGTTACTCCTCGCTGAAGGAATGTCTGCTCTCCAATACCTTCTCGGTAGTCCCCTCGCTGCGCCACGGCAAGAGTCAGAAGAACAGTCTGGACATCCAGCTGGTCATCGATGCGATGGAGGTGGCCTACACCAATCCCCTCATCGACAGCTTCTGCATCGTATCCGGCGACAGCGATTACATGCCCCTCGTAGGCAAGCTCAAAAGCATGGGCAAGTTCGTGCTGGGCATCTCCCGCAGCGAGGTCGCCAGCGGCATCTTCATCAAAGCCTGCAACGAGTTCATATTCCTCGAATCCGTCGCCGCAGGCAATGCCAAGCATGAAAAGGTGCGCATCGAGCAGGACCGCTCCTCCGAGCCCTCGCTGGATGACCTGTGCAAGACCGCGCTCAACATCCTGCACGATCAGGATGACGACAAGATGTACGCCAGCGAGCTGAAGGATACGCTGACCCGTCTGCATCCCGACTTTGACGAGCGCAGCTACGGCTGCGCCACCTTCGGCAAATTCGTCTCCAGGCTGGCCTCCGTCTGCCCCCAGATCCGGTTCTGGACAGAGGCTTCCTCCCTGCTGGTCGGCCTCAACGCAGGCATCGAAGCCGGCGAGCCGGAGCTGAACAGAAGCAACTGGCTGCCCGCTTTCCGTCAGAGCCTGCGCAAGTTCAGCGACGACGGCTTTGAGCGCATCAATCCCTCGATCCTCAAGGCGGACATCCGCTCGTCCTATCCCGGCTTTGAAGAGCGCAAGATCGGCTTCAAGCGTTTCAGCGACATCATGAAGGAGCTGGAAAAGGAGAAGCTGCTGGAGATCGAAATGGACGAACAGCACACCATGCTTTTGAAGATCGTAAACAGTGAAGAATAATTAAGATACGGAAGAAGTGACAGACATTGGCTCTCATGACCCGTGACAGGAAATTCTACAGCGATTTCTTTTCCCTGCTGGTTTTCATCGCACTTCAGAACCTCATCGTATACTGCGTCAATCTGGCGGACAATATCATGCTGGGACGCTGGAGCGAGGAAGCGCTTTCCGGCGTAGCGCTCGCCAACCAGATCCAGTTCCTGCTTCAGATGATCGTCACCAGCGCCGGTGAAGGCGTGGTCATCCTCGCCTCCCAGTACTGGGGAAAGAAGGATCCGGGCACCATTCCGTCCATCAACTGCACCGGACTGATCATCGGTCTCATCATCGGTTCGATCTTCACGCTGGCGGGTTTCTTCTTCCCGCATCAGCTGCTGGGTCTTCTGAGCAATGAGGAGCCGATCCTCGCAGAGGGCGTCAAGTACATGCGCATCATCTGCTGGACCTATGTCATCTACTGCGTCACCACCATCCTGCTGTGTACAATGCGTGCCGTCGAGAACGTGCATATCGGCATGTACACCTCCGTGCTGGCGCTCGTCGTCAACATCTTCCTCAACTACTGCCTGATCTTCGGCCGTCTCGGCTTCCCGAGGCTGGGCGTGGAGGGCGCCGCCATTGCAACCCTCGTTGCAAGGCTGAGCGAGCTGATCTTCACCGCCGTATTCACCTTCAAGGTCGACAAGAAGCTCAGGATGAAGGTACGCCAGCTGTTCAAGGGCAACCGCATCATCACGAAGGACTACTATAAGGTCGCCGTACCCATCATGCTGGGCGGCGCATCCTGGGGCATCGCCCAGTTCATCCAGACCTCGATCCTCGGTCATCTGGGCAGCAGCGCCGTTGCCGCCAACAGCATCGCCGCCTCCCTGTTCTCCATCATCTCGGTGGTTGCCTACGGCTCCGGCAATGCCTCTGCGGTATTCATCGGCAAGTATATCGGCGGCGGCGATCATTCCCGCCTGCACGAGTATGTCAATACCATCCAGCTCATGTTCCTGATGATCGGCATCATCTCCGGCACGCTGCTGTTCAGCCTCAAGGGGCTCATCATCAGCTTCTATAAGGTGTCTGCCGACACCACTGCCCTCGCCAATCAGTTCCTCACCGTGCTCTCCATCACCCTTGTGGGCACCTCGTATCAGGCGCCTGCCCTCAGCGGCATCGTCAAGGGCGGCGGCGAGACCAGCTTCGTGTTCTACAACGATCTGATCTTCCAGTGGGGAATCGTCATCACCACCAGCCTGCTGGCAGCCTTCGTGTGGAAGCTCCCTCCCGTATGGGTGTTCCTGTTCCTCAAGTGCGACCAGATCCTCAAGTGCTTCGTCGCCGTGGTCAAGGTCAACCGCTACACCTGGGTCCGCAAGCTCACGAGAGAAAACATCGCCTGAAACAAATGATGATGGAGGATGTTATATGGCTATTGACAATGAGGAATTGTAACCTTTCTCCGATATTATTTTGACCGCAGTTAAAGAATCAGCAAAAGATTGCACAACAAAGAACCGTTGCCCGATATGTAACGGGACATTGCATTTTCAGGAAATCGGCACGAGTGGCATATTATCATGTTCTGCAGATAATTGCCTTAAAGTAACTTTCAGAGGTATATAGCATACAGCTTCAAAGCAGTCTGCACAATCCTTTCAGCACTGGCCTTCAACTGATATAAAAGTACAGACCCACACCGGTATGCCCTCCGTAAGGAGAGTAAGACTTTCAGAAAGACAGAAATTAAAAATAAGCGATTTCGAAAGTGAAAAATTATTTTGCTTTCGAAATCGCGCTGTATGCCGATTGCAACAATGATAATTTTATTATGTCTCGGAGTCAAAGGAGTTCTGTTATGCCTTACATAGAACGAAGTAAGTATTTGGATAGATTGAAAGGCCTGAAAAATACACCCGATATAAAAATCATCACCGGAATCCGTCGTTGTGGAAAATCCGAGTTAATGCATGCGTATATTCATTTTCTGAAAGAAACCGATCCGGAAGCAAATATCATTTTCATTGATTATTATGATTTGGAATTTGATGACTTGAAAGAATACCGGGCATTACATAGCTATGTAAAAGAACGATTTGTCGAAGGAAAAAATAATTATCTATTCATTGATGAAGTTCAGCTTTGTCCGAATTTTGAACTTGCTGTCAACAGCCTGCATAACAGCAAAAAATACGACATATATATTACAGGTTCGAACGCATTCCTGCTCAGTTCAGACCTGACTACGTTGTTTACGGGAAGATTTATTGAAATACCCGTATACCCGTTCAGTTTTTCAGAATTCTGTACGTATTATGACTTTGGAACGGATATCAGAACCTTATTTGATGAATACGTTCAAAAAGGAGGACTTGCCGGTTCTTATGCTTATTCTTCGGAAGAAGATATAGTCGCATATGTCAAAGACGTATATTCAACCATTATCAATCGTGACCTCGTTGATAAATATAAGCTGCCGGATACAGCCATACTGGAGCATCTGGCTGAGTATATGATGGACAACATTTCCAATCTGACATCTCCCAACAAAATCAGCGATCAATTAAAAGCAAATTCTTACCCCACAAATCACGTAACAATCGGTAAATACATAAAATACTTATGTCAGGCATTCATGTTCTATCCGGTCAAACGATATGATATCAAGGGAAAACGCTACCTTGAAACATCAAACAAATATTATTTGAATGATTTGGGAATGCGAAGAGCAATTCTCGGCACACGAAATGCCGATTATGGTCGAGCATACGAAAATCTCGTAGCAATGGAACTGATACGTCGGGGCTATGAAGTATATGTGGGAAAGCTGTATCAGAAGGAAATAGACTTTGTCGCAGTCCGTCAAAGTGAAAAGATATACTTTCAGGTTTCCGATAATATTTCGGAAGAAGCCACCTTTGACAGAGAAGTATCTCCGCTGTTGCAGATAAAAGACGCCTATCCAAAGGTTCTTTTGGCAAATACATGGCATCCCGAATATCAACATGAGGGAATTCGAATTATCAATATTGCGGATTGGTTATTGGAAAAAGTCTAATTCGGCCACATCCTTTTATATTATTACAAACAAAATAGCTCAGGGCATCGAATATGTTCCCCGAGCTATTTCTTACTGAACAAACAACATTGACCCCATCAACCATCATCGAAATTTCCAACCAAAATGAGGGTTCTTCACGGAAAGTTGGGGGAAGCTAAGAAGCGGACAAGCAGAAAGAAGAAGCAGCCGTCCCTGAAACCGTCCCCCACACGCTTGGCGACTTTGATTTTGTTGTTAAAGCCTTCCAGTTTACCGGTGGAAATAGGATAGATGGCATGAGCAATCAGGCCGTCTATCCTTTTCTCTTTTAGTTCGGCAAAGCGGACTAATGCGGGAATGCCCGAAGCTTTTGCAGCATCGAACCATCTATGCCAACCGGCTGCGGCATCTTCAGCATTACGGATGTGAAACAGAGAAATCATCTCTTCCTTCATCGCATAGCAGACCGCAAGGGATGAATGGGCGTCAAGGATGGTATTCAAATGGGCATTTTGTTTTTCAGACAACTTTTCTCCGTTCGTCAGAAGTGTCCAACGGAGTTTCTTCAGCACGCT
>JAZLHZ010000177.1:0-8762 GCA_045617085.1 Clostridia bacterium | reverse complement strand
CCGCGCCTCCATTATGTACACCTTGGCATCGCCGAACCTGCCGAAGGTCAGTACGCCCTCGTTGATCAGCCGCTCCTCGATCCGGGGATAGGTCATGGAGCTGGATCTGCCGCCGTGGGGACGGGTATTGACGGTGATGCTGCTGCCATCGGATGTGATGACCTCAAAGGTGCGCATCGTGCCCAGACGGTTGGGGATATTGCACCATTCCTCGATGCCGTGGATAAATGTGCAGCTGGTCAGCGTGCAGCCCAGCTGCAGGATCTTGCCGTTGCGATCCAGTATCCTGTGCCAGGCGGAGTTGATATTGACCGGAGAATCGCACTTTTCATCGCCTGCGACGAACGCCTCGGCGTCCTTGCCGTAGGCTGCCAGCGAGTGAGTCGGGTGCCAAGTGCGGTACACGTTTTCCCGTTCCAGGAAGAGCCTCGGCAGCGTGCCGATGCAGGGCACCGAGTTCTTGACGACATACAGCAGCGGAGAATACCTCGTCAGCGTCCAAGTGAGCGTTGGCAGAAGCAGCAGACCGTCCTTGAAATATTCCATCATCGCATCGAGAATGGTCTCGCCACGGCCTTCCACCTCGCCCACAGCCTTGATGGAGCTGTGGATCATTACGGTATCGGTGGGCTTCAGGCCCATATTTTCAAGATCCTTCATCAAAGAAAGTTTTGTATGCATAAACAGCACCGCCTTGTATTTTCATTCCGCTCTGATTATACCACATTCCCTCCGGCTCCGCAACATTTCGGGACTTTTTTTCGTCTAACTTTGTGTGAATCTCTTGCATCCTTAACTTTTTTCTGATATACTAATATACTGAAGTAGTATGGTTTGAAAGGACAGTCCGCATGGAACAGCCGGTCATTTCGCTGAAGGAAGTCACGAAGATCTACACCGTCGGCTCGCAGAAGCTGAAGGCGCTGGACGACGTGAATCTGGACATCCGCAAGGGCGAATTCACCTGCATCATCGGCCGTTCCGGTTCGGGAAAATCCACGCTGCTGAACCTGATGGCGGGCCTCGAAAAGCCGACCCGGGGCAGCATCCTGCTGAACGGGAGGCACATGGAACGCCTCAGCGAAAGCCAGCTGGTACAGCTGCGGCTGAAGTACACCGGCTTCATCTTCCAGTCCTTCAACCTGTTTCCCGCCTGTACGGCGCTGGACAACGTGGCCATGCCGCTGATGTATCGGGGCATGGACCGGCTGCGGCGCACCGTCAAAGCCCGGCAAATGCTGAAAACCGTGGGGCTGGAGGATCATATCCGGCACCTGCCCTCGGAGCTGTCCGGCGGCCAGCAGCAGCGCACCGCCATTGCAAGGGCGCTGGTCACCGAGCCGATGATCCTTTTTGCGGATGAGCCCACCGGAAATCTGGACTCCGCCACGTCAAAGGAGATTCTCGAACTGATCCGCTCCTCCTGCCGTGCCAACAATACCACCCTGATCATGGTCACTCATGACAACGAGATCGCCGAATGTGCCGACCGTATCCTCACGATACGGGACGGCAAGATCATCGACGACAGATCATAAAGGAATTTATTCATGAAAATAAGAAAACTGCTTTCCCTGCTGCTGGTTTTTCTGCTGCTGATGCTCCCCGCTGCTTCCGCCAATGAGATCGAGGGCGAACAGCCGGAAAACGGCCAACCCGTCGAAGAACCGCCCGCAGAAGAACCGCCTGTGGAGGAACCGCCTGCCGAAGAGCCGCCCGTCGAGGAGCCGCCTGTGGAAGAGCCGCCCGCAGAGGAACCGCCCATTGAGGAACCCACTGCCGATACACCGACCCCCACGCCCACTCCTACGCCGACTCCCACACCGACGGCAGTACCCACGGCGACCCCGGCGATCTATCCGAGAGCCGCACTGGATCCGAATGCCGTCATCGTGAACGTCTCCGATGCAAGGCAGGGCGGCACGCTGCTGGTGGCGCTGCCGATACTCATCGAGACCGAAAACGGTGTGCTGTACAGCAATGCCTCCGGCTCGCAGGGCGGCTGGAGCCCCTATGAAGAATGCACGCCCTTCCATTTCTCTTCCGCCATTCTCTCGCTGCCGCTATCGCTCACCTGGACGCTTTCGGACAGCGTGAACGGACTTTTCAGTGAGGAGACAGGCACGAGCCGCAGCATGATCGCCTCTGTTCCGGACGAAAACGAGTGGAAGCTCCCCGCAGGAACGGCATACTGCAAGGGCTACTCGGTATTCCTGCTGCATATCAGGGAGACCGCCGCCCCCGGAAGATATACGATCAAGTTCAGCTATGAGAGGGAAGCCTTCCTCGTCAACACCGAGGAGATCAGCTTCACCGTGACATTTGATGTTTCGGCAGCCGCCCCCACCGAGGCACCGACTGCCGTTCCCACGGAAACACCGACAGAAACACCCACCGAAACACCCACCGAAACACCCACGGCTGCGCCGACAGAAGCACCTACCGAAACGCCGACCGCCGCTCCCACCGATGCGACGACCTTCACGCCTGCGCCCACGAATACGCCGATCCCCTTTGACGAGCCCGACACCGGCGAGGTATTGATCGGACAGATGGAGATACAGACGCTGAAGCCCGGACAGACCGGGGTCACGCTGGCGGTACCCGTCTCGTATTCCAACGCCGAAGGCAGGGTATACAGCAACCGGGACAATGACGGCAACGTGCTGGCGCCCGGCAGCAGCGGGTTCAGCGACGACATTCTGCTGTATGTGGACTATCTGGAGCTGGAGATCTCCGACACCGCCGCCGTCAGCCCCGCATTCCCGTTTGCCCTGTCTCAGCAGGGCGTCACGGCGCAGGTGGTCAGTAATGCCGCCAACCACGGCTACGGCGTATTCAGCGGTCTCACCGTCCGGGACGATGCCGCCAACGGCACCGCCACCGTGCCGATCACCGTCACCTATCACGATCTGACCAACGACAGCTATCTGACGACGGAGCTGAACGCCATCGTCAACATCGCCGGAGCAAGCAGCTCCTCCGCCTATTCGGGCGGAAGCTCCTATTCCGGTTCCTATACCTCCTCGTCCTATTCCTCGCCCACCGCCGCACCGCAGGCCCGGCTGATCGTGGATTCCATCACCACCGACCCGGCAAATGTGGAGGCAGGCGACACCTTCGATCTGGTGATCTCGCTGCACAACACCAGCGAAAAGCAATATATCCAGAACATGCGCATCACGCTCAATTCCGAGGACGATGTGCTGATCCCGAGCTCCGGCTCAAACACGATGTATATCGACAATATCCCCGCCGGAGAGAGCCGGAAGCTGCGCTGGAACGTCCGTGCCAACATGAACGTGCCGGATCGGCCGCTCAAGGTGGACATCACGGCGGAATATGAGGATCAGGCTGCTTCGTCGCTGTCCGCCAACCAGCAGCTGGTGGTCAACGTTGCCCAGAAGATGCGGGTCAACGTCGGCGAAGCGCTGCTGGACGAAAGCTATGTCTATGAAAACGAGGACTGCATCGCCTCGCTGCAGGTCATCAACGAGGGCCGCACCGCCATTTACAACGTGACGGTCACGCCTTCCTCGGACGGCAGCGTGATACTGCCCGCCGCAGGATATCTGGGCAACATGGAAGGCGGCTCCGCCCGCAGCTGCGAGATGTCGCTGATCCCCACAACGGAAGGCGATCACGACCTGACGTTCACCGTCTGCTGGGAAGACGCCTTCGGAGCGAAATATACCGAGCTGCGCTATGCCTCGGTAAACGCCGTCAAGGATGAGCCCATCGTCACCGAACCGCCGGAGGAGACCTCTGCCGAGGCGCCCGAAAACGGAATGTCCCGTCAGGAAACCATGCCCGAAGCCACGGTGGACTATATCGTGACACACCTGCCCTGGTGGGTATATGCAGGCATTTGCGGCATCTACTTTATCGCCGTGCTGTTTGTCGCCCTCGGCGTGCGTTCCCGCAGAAAGCGGATGTTTGAAGAGGACGATATATGATGCGGCTGAGTGACATCCTTTTGCAGAGCCTGCGCAGCCTCTTCCGGAGAAAACTGCGGACACTGCTGACGATGCTGGGCGTCGTGATCGGCACTGCCGCCATCGTGGTGACACTGTCCCTGGGCGCCGGTGCGGAACAGGCACAGATGGAGCTTCTGGAATCCACCGAGAACCTGCGCCTGATCGAGGTATATCCCTATTACAGCGCCGCCTCCGGCAGGATCACCCGCATGAACGACAACACGGTACGGGATCTGCGCTCGATTCCGCACGTCGCCGCCGTCACGCCCATCGTCACGGTCATGACCGGCTCCCAGTACATCATTGAGACCGGAAATTACGAGAACCGCACGACGCTGATCGCCGTGTCACCCTCGGATTTTGCCAAGATCCAACCGCTCAAAAGCGGCACATATTTCTCCGAGCGCACCGACCGGATGGAATTCATCATGTCGGAGATATCGCTTATGGAGTTCCGGGATCCGGACGAACCGTACATCTGGAACGATGCCTATTCGCTGCTGATAAACGGTGAAGAGCTGCCGCTCCCGGATATCGACTGGTACGATTCGAGATATGAGCTGAATATCGAGTGGGAAAACTACGAAAATTACGAGGCCAACAACTTTGAGCCCGAGATCGAGCGCATTTCCCAGAAGGCCGCACTGACCGGCATCATGGAGGCGGACATCAACGACCCGCATTTCTCCTACTGCGCCATCGTCAATCTGGACTGGCTGAAAAAGTTCGTCCGCTCTCACAAGGAGTTCTGCGCCGAGCAGGGGCTGGACATCAGCACCTATGACACGGCGTATGTGCTGGCGGACAGTGTGGATGCGGTGGAGCCGATACTGAAGGAGCTCCACGATTACGGCATCCAGTATTCCAGCCCGCTGGAAACGGTGCAGCTGATGAAGCGCCAGATCGCCACGATGCAGGGCTTCCTCGGCTTTATCGGCGCCATATCGATGCTGGTGGCGGCACTGTCCATCGCCAACACGATGATGATGTCCGTCTATGAGCGCACGAAGGAGATCGGCATCATGAAGGTGCTGGGCTGCAGCCTCGGCGCCATTCGGGCGATGTTCCTGTGCGAAGCCGCCTATATCGGCATTTTCGGCGGCGGACTGGGGCTGATCGTCAGCTTCCTGCTTTCGTATGCGGTAAACAATGTCCGCTGGCTTCAGGAGATCGTCGCAAAGGTACTTTCCGGATATGAGATATTCACGTCCGGCAGCGCCGCATCCGTCATATCGCCTTCGCTGGCGGGAAGCGCCTATCTGTTCGCTGTCGTCATTGCACTGCTGTCCGGCATCGTTCCGGCACGGCGGGCGATGAAGCAGTCCTCTCTCGCCGCCCTGCGCAGCGAGTAAATCTGTATCGGAGTTCAAAACAACATGCAAACAAAGCAAACCGTGGCATACGGCGATTTTTCCTTTGAAGCCGAGCTGAACGAGGGGCAGACGATCCTGGTATCGAGTCCCGATGCACCGGAGGACGGTCTTCGGGCCGAGCTCTCGGCGGCCGGCGAGCAGATGCTGCTGCTGACGCTGGACAATGCGTCGAATGTCCCGCTGACCGGACTGATCGCCGAGGATTCCACGGGCAGGCAGATCGGTCTGACCATCGACACGCTTGCCCCGGGCGAAGGCTACATCCTCCGTGTCGCCAGAGACCCCGGCGTATACAGCTGCATGGTTCGGGCCGTCGATGCGTCCGGCAACCTGTACCTCGCCTTTACGCCCGAAGCGATACTCACCAACGGCACCGGCATCACGCTGAAAGCCGAGCCCTGCAACGGCGGCGTTATGATCCGCATCGACAACAACAGCGGCATCACGCTGAAAAACTGCACGTTGTATGAGAGGAGCGGGGCAGGCTCCCGGGAGCTGCTGTTCCTGCCCGAGGGCTGTACCGATGTGCTCTGGGAAACGGACGATGCGGCAGCGCTCAAATTCGTCCTGCATACCGAGGACGGCAGCGCCATCTACTGTGAACCGGTCATTTCGGCGGAAAACGAAAAGCAGGAGAGCCGTCTGCCGATCCCGGACGGAGACTCCATGCGCATCAACGAGAACTCACACACCTACGAAAGCATGATGCTGACCGCCGTGGCGCTGCTGCTGGTCGTCTGCGTGATACAGATCATCGATGCATCCAGAAGGAAAAGCAGGAAGAGAAAGAACAAGAAACGGAAAGCAGGAAAGTGAGCAATTGGGCCGTGAAGCCACCAAAAGTCCTTCCTCGCTGCGGCTCGGTCAGAGCTCCCAAACCCAACTCGCTTTGCTCGTTCCCAGCTCACAGGGGAAGGTGTCGCCGTAGGCGACGGATAGGGCGTGACAAGTATGTATAGTGGTACTTTCGCCAACTGCTTGACTTTTTCAGCCCTACCCACCGCCTGCGGCGGTCCCCCCTTCCCTCTGATGAGGGAAGGGACTATCTGCGGCTTCGCCGCTATTCTATCAAAACAGAGGTTGCCACCGTATGAAGGAATTGATCGCCACACTCGAAAACTATGTCCCCTGCTGTGAGCAGGAGGAAAAAGACCGGGAGGTCATGCTGGCCTTTCTTCGGACCGGCACGCATCCGCTGGAGCGCACCAACGAGGCACTGCACTTTACGGCATCCTCCTGGATCGTGAACCCCGGGCGCAATAAGGTGCTGATGATCTATCACAACATCTACCGCTCCTGGGCATGGACCGGCGGACATGCCGACGGTGAGGCCGACCTCTTGAGCGTCGCTTTGCGGGAAGCACAGGAGGAGACCGGCATCGTACATATCCATCCGCTGCGCACTTCGCCTTTCTCTATCGAGACGCTTACCGTGCCCGGCCACATCAAACGGGGGAAATATGTTCCCTCACACCTGCACCTCAACGTCACCTACCTGCTGGAGGCGGACGACAGCGACGCCGTCCGGATCAAGGCGGACGAAAACAGCGGCGTGAAATGGGTACCCTATGACGAGGTACTCACCGTTGTTTCCGAGCCGTGGATGATCGAAAGAGTATACGGAAAACTGATGGAGAAGTTAGGAGTGTGGAGTGAGGAGTGAGGAGTTGGCGGCTGCGCCGCCTAAGCTCTGCGCAGCAGAAATCAACTGCCGCAGGCAAATCAACTCTCAGTTGTAAATCCACTACCGATACATATCCAGCCCTACCCACCGCCTGCGGCGGTCCCCCCTTCCCTGTGAGCTGGGAAGGGACTATCCGCGGCTTCGCCGCAATATTGATTCTTTTCGGAGGAATATCTATGAAGCTGCATATTTTCGGGTCCTGTGCGGGAACCGAGCCGATACCGAATGCCCATCACACCTCGTTTGCGATAGAGCATGCGGGGGAGCTGTACTGGTTTGACGCCGGAGAGACCTGCTCCTTTACCGCCTTCAACATGGGGCTGGACCTTTTGAAGACAAAGGCGATTTTCATCTCCCACACGCACATGGATCATATCGGCGGACTTCCGAATCTGTTCTGGAACATCCGAAAGCTGACCCACTGCAAGCATCACCCCACCTGGGACACGATGGCCGGCAAAACCGTAGAGCTGTATCAGCCGGACGAAAAGCTGTGGCCGGCTGTGGAAAACATACTGCGGCTGACCGAGGGCAACTTCGTGATCGACTTCACGATCGCACCTTCTCTGATCGAAGACGGCATGATCTATGACAAAAACGGTCTGAAGGTCACCGCCCTGCACACGCATCACCTTTCCCACGAGGAGGGTGCGCCGTGGCGTGCCTTCGGTTTCCGTATTGAGTGCGAGGGCAAAGTCATCGTCTATACCGGCGACACCAAGGGCTATGACGACTTCGCTCCGCTGACGGAGGGCGGCTATGACGTGCTGATGCACGAGAACGGCCACCACACGCCGACGGCCATCGCCAATGATCTGAAGGAGCGTAATGCTCTGCCGCCGCTGCTGATATTTATGCACAACGGCAGACTTGTCCTTCAGAACATGGAAGCCACGGAAGCCGAGCTCTCCGCCATTCCCGGACTCAATTATATCCTGTCCCGGGACGGACAGACCGTCGAGCTGTAATTTAAGACAAAAATCAAGCCCGTTTAATGCAAAAACCTACATATTCGGGTACAATGAGAGAAATGCACAATACCTGTGGTACGCACACAGGTTATCCACAATCCCGCAAGTTATCCACAAGCATTTGTGGATAAACCTGGGGTTTTATCAACATTACTGTGGAAAAAAGGGAGACTGCCACAACATGCACTGTGATTTGAAATACGATGCCGTAATATTTGATCTGGACGGCACGCTGACCGAGTCCGCACCCGGGATCACCAATTCCGTCAAGTATGCGCTGGAGAAGCTGCACCTGCCCGAGCTGACCGAGGCGCAATTGCGGGCGTTCATCGGGCCGCCGCTGATGGAATCCTTCATCAACGTGGCGGGACTGGACGATGCCACGGCACAGCTGGCCGTAGACACCTATCGGGAACGGTTCTCCACCGTCGGCTGGAAGGAAAACAGCGTCTATACCGGCATTGCACCGCTGCTGCGGATGCTGAAAAAGCACGGCGCCTACATCGCCGTTGCCACCGGAAAGCCCGAAAAGTTCTCGAAAAACATCATCGAATACTTCGGCATGGCGCCGTACATCGACAAGCTCTGCGCCATCACACTGACCGACCATCACGCCGACAAGGTAAAGCTGGTGCGGAATGCCCTGCCCGAAAAATATCCGCATGCCTGCATGATCGGCGACCGGGGCAGCGATGTGGACGGCGGCGTGAAGAACGGCATCGACGGCATCGGCGCCCTGTACGGCTACGGGACCCGG
>JAZLHZ010000176.1:0-3489 GCA_045617085.1 Clostridia bacterium | reverse complement strand
GACCTCGTCCAGACGATGCTTGAAATTGTCGCAGATGGCGACCAGCTTCATGCCGGATGCCGCTGCAGTTTTGGCGAATGCCTTGCCTCGGAATGCACCCAGGACACCTACACGGATATCGCCTTCTGGAATAGTATGGGTCATGGTCTGTTCCTCCGGTAGTATGTTTATTACTTGAAAAGCCTGTTCAGCAGCGTCTGCATCAGAACCAAACGCTTCTCCACGGAGCCGACCTTCAGGTACTCATTCACGGTATGCAGGTTTGCACCGCAGGGACCGCAGCCGTCCAATGTGGCCACGCCGTAGGGAGATACGAAGTTGCCGTCGGAGCCGCCGCCGGTGGTCAGATGCGTGATCGGCTGATCGGTTTCCTTGCCGGCTGCCTCCAGCTCATCGATGAGGGCGGCAGTGGCGGGATGGATGATCATTGCCGGACGCAGGGACACCTGCTCCACTTCGATGGTGGTACGCATGTCGAACCGATGCTCCTGCATGTAGGCAAGCTTTGCCTTCAGACCTTCCAGCGCCTTGGGATCCAGGTAACGGAAGGACAGCGTGCACTCGGCATAATCCGGCACAGCGCCGTTGTCTCCGCCGCCGTCAAAGCGGCCGATATTCAGAGTCGTACCTGCGGCATAGTCCACCAGCTCATACAGCTCGGATACCCACTTGCTCAGCTCCAGAATGGCGCTGGCACCCTTCTCGGGTTCCACGCCGCTGTGTGCGGCAATGCCGTGGCAATGCAGGATGTAGTTAGCGCCGCCCTTGCGGACAGACACGAACTCATCATTGGCTCTGCCGGGCTCGAACACGAAGCAGTATTTGCTCTTCTGTGCCAGCTCCTCGAAATACGCTCTGGAGAACTTGGAGCCCCGTTCCTCGTCGCTGTTATAGGCGACGGCAAAGTTGAACTTCCATGTTCCGTCGGCGTTGCGCATTTCCTTCAGCAGGCTTTCAACCAGAAGGCAGCCGCCCTTGCAGTCGATAATGCCGGGGCCGCGGCCGATGTTTTCGGCATCGACCGTCAGCGGGCGTTCCTTACCGTGACCCACGGGGAACACGGTGTCCATATGTGCGATGAACAGTACATCGATCTTCTCGCTGTCGCTGTTTCTTGCCAGCAGGAAGGGAGCAAAATCGTTGTCGTTATAATAGCGGATCTCGGTCTTGAGTCCCAGCGCCTCATACCGCTCCTTGAAGAAGGCGGCCATGGCCTTGGTGCCCTCGGCATTGCGGTTGCCGGAGTCGATGGAGCACAGATACGTCAGATCCTTCAAGTATTCCTGAATGGAAAACATATTCTTCACCTGTTAAATGGTATGTACTTCGAAGCCCATCATGCGGCCGAAAGCGAGGATCTCGTTGATATCCGCATTATAGACCAGCGCAGAATGGTGGGTTCCGCCCAGCTCGGAGTAATCGGCGAGGAACTTCTCGAGGGGCTTGCCGGGCTTCATCCAGCCCTGAGTGGAATTGCGGTATACACCGAACTCCAGAGCGCAATCCAGCATCTCGACCTCGGTGGCGATCATGGAGAAGCCGTCCTTGGAGGGAGCAACGTTCACCAGAACAGCCTTGCCGGCACGGAAGCTGGTGTATGCGGCAGCGGTATCGCCGCAGCTGTTGTAGTTGAAGGGAACGGTGCGCAGGATGGGCTTCCACTTAGCCAGATCATAGTTGGCCTCGCCCATGTGGCTGAGCAGGATGACGTCTTCCTTCCAATCGGGGCAGAACATCTCGGTGAAGGTGGTGTCATGATAGACCTTGCGCAGAGCGCCGACCAGACCGGCGGTCAGAACGTCGCCTTCGCCTGCATAGCCCAGACCGCGAACCATGGTCTTGGAGCACTCGGGGAAGGGCATCTTGGGCAGGCCGCAGATGTCAAGGGTCAGGAAGTTGACGGTCAGAGCGGTCAAGCCGTTGTCATCGACCCACTTGCGGACGGCGAGGCCGGAACGGGTGGCTTCCTTATAGGCTGCCTCGTCAGTGATCTCGTAGGTGAAGTGTGCCTTGTCGAAAGCGATCTCAGCTTCGATCTCTTCCTCGGTGACCTTGGGCAGATACTCCTTGACGACTTCGGTATCCATGTACTTGACTTCGGCGCCGATCTTGGCCTTGTAGTCCTCATCGGAGACCAGGAAGTCGCCCATGCCGGTGAAGGAACCGCCGACGGAGCCGACCTTTGCGGTCTTGTAAGCCTTGGCAGCGACTGCTGCACGGCACATGCCTGCTACACGGGCGACGACGTCGCTGTGCATGGCGTGACCTGCGCACAGATAGTAC
Source organism: Clostridia bacterium (assembly GCA_045617085.1). Taxonomy (GTDB): domain Bacteria; phylum Bacillota; class Clostridia; order Christensenellales; family Aristaeellaceae; genus Firm-10. The sequence continues at coordinate 1,206 of JAZLHZ010000176.1, read as the reverse complement.
TCAACGCCTCTTCTGCGGAGCAGGTTGCACATATCCTGAACGCCGTGGATGCCGTGGTTGGGAGAAATGCCGTTCATGTAGCCGGCCTTCTCAACAAGGCTGTAATCGGGCGTGGTATCCAGAACGATGATGGGCACACCGGCGCTCTCCAGTGCATCGATGGACTCCAGAGAGGGGCTGTATGCCAGATGCTGGGTCACGATGGCGAGGACGTTCTCCTTCTTGAACAGCTCCATGGCTGCCTCGAATTCGGGCTTGATGCGGCATACGGGAGCCAGGACGACTTCGATGTCATGGGTCTCCAGCATATTCACGAGGGTGTGCATGTAGTTTTCGAGGGGGATGCGCTTTGCGGGGTTGGAATCGTCATACAGCTTGATGTAAAGCGGCAGATAGCCGACCTTGATTTTGCTCATAAGTATCTCCTCTTTCTGTTGTTATAATATGCTTTTATTCGCCGTAAATGGACTTGCGGGCGCCGTCGATCAGGCCCTTTGCGTTGAGATAGAATGCCTTCTCGATATCCTTCTTGGTCAGGCCCAGCTTGGTGGCGACACGCTTGAAAGCAAGGATCTCTTCGTACATGAAGAAGGTGATCTTCTCGGCTTCTTCCGCAGTGACCTCACGCAGATGCTTGTCCTGCTTGGGATCGCCGTACAGTCCCGGAGGAACCAGGTTGATATAGGTGTCGTTTTCCACGATACGGTGGGTACGCATGCGCAGGATGGGCAGGTCGCTGCCGAACATGATGCGGTCGGTGCCGACGGCCTTGACCAGTGCTTCCATGGCGAAGTCGCAGCAGTTGGCGCTGAAGTCGAACATCAGGTCCTTGCAGGGCTCAAGTACTTCAAAGGCGTTGCCGACGTCGCACTCGGCATATGCTCTGCCGATATGGGCAATGATCAGGCGGATGTTCGGGAACTCCTGCTTGATCTCGAGGATCTGGTTGAGGTTGACGGGATCCTTCAGTCTGCCGTCACGGGGAATGTGCAGCATGACGATAGCGCCCATCTCGTCCATCTTCTTCAGCTGATAGCGGGGGAAGAAGTCGAAAATACGGATCTCCTTCTCGGGCAGGTACTTGGGGGACAGAGACAGATAGCTCTTCAGGCCCAGGAAGCCGCCTTCACGGATCTTGTCTTCCAGCTCGTCACCGCTCTGCTCGGGCATGGAATAATACAGAGCAGGAACGCCGGTGCGCTTGGA
>JAZLHZ010000175.1:0-4051 GCA_045617085.1 Clostridia bacterium | reverse complement strand
GCAAGGGCGTGGATGCGCTCCTTGTTGTCGGGATCCAGATTCTTCAGTCCTTCAAAGTTGTCGTTGAGATAGCGCACGACCTCGGCGGGACATTCGCCGTTTTTCACTTCCAGACCTGCCTCAAACCGGTCATTGATGACGTACTGGAGCCATACGACTGCCTTCTCGGTGGCCTCATCCCAGAAGCCGTTGGGTTCGCCGGAGAGCCAGCCGAGGGTGATCAGCTGCTGCTGGAGCCGGGTAATGGCTTCCTCGTCGGATTCGGGCGTGATGGGCTCCACGGGCGCAGGCTCGGGCGTGGGCGTCGGGATCGGAATGGCGTCGTTGGGGTCATAGATCAGCAGCTCGTCGAACCGCTTGTTCAGGAAGTTCACAGTGACGGGGTTGCAGATGCCGTCCACGTCATAGTATACGTCAAAACGGTCATTGATAGCCTGCTGCAGCAGAGTGACGGCCTTGGTGGTCGCCTCGTCATAGACGCCGTTGGGCTCGCCCCACAGCCAGCCCAGTTCCACCAGCTTGTTCTGCAGGTCGAGGATATCCTGGGCGGGAGATTCGGCATTGATCGTGACATCGGGCACAGGTTCGGGTGTTGCGGTAGGTACGGGCGTTGCAGTGGGCAGCGGCATCGCATCGTTGGGATCCCAGATGTACAGCATCTCGGGGTACGAATTGATGTAGCCGACGGTGGAGGGATCGGCAATGCCGGTCACGTCGAGGCTCTGATGGAAGCGCTCGTTGATGGCCTCCTGCAGCTTCTTGACCATGGCGGAAGTCGTGTCGTCATAGACGCCGTTGGGTTCGCCCCACAGCCAGCCCAGCTCGATGAGCTGCTGCTGGATCCACAGGATATTCTGCTCGTCGGAATTGGCGTCGATGGGCGAGGACGGATCGTAGAACTCGGGATAGTCCAGCGGGTCGCTGATCCGGGGCGCCTTGTCGGGCTCGGGATTGGTGACCTTGTTATAGTCGTTGTTGAGGTAGCTCAGCGTGGCGGTGGCGGCAATGCCGTTTTCCTCGATCGTGAGGCTGTACTTTTCGTTCAGCCGCTTCTGCAGCAGGCTGACAGCCAGCTTGGTGGCGGCGTCATAGCTGCCGTTGGGCTCGCCGGACAGCCAGCCCAGCTCCACCAGCCTCGTCTGCAGCCAGGTGATCGCCTCGGCATCGGATTCGGTGTCGATGATCTCGGAATACACCACGGCAGGCTCGGGCGTTGCGGTAGGTTCGGGGGTGGGTGTCAGCACGATGTCCTGCGGACGCTGCGGTGCGCTGTCCCAGAGCAGGAACTGCAGCGTGTTCTCGTCAGCCTCGCCGTTTTCGGGCAGCTTGGCATCGGGATGAATGGAGTTGACGTACATCTGGAACTCGGTCAGCGCCGCATCGGAAGCATCATTCCAGCTGCCGGTGACAGAAGCGGGATCGAGCCAGAACAGCTCTGCCAGACGGCTCTGGATCTGCATCGCCGATTCCGCATCGGGATTGAAGGGCGTAGGCGAGGGAGTAGGCGTTGCCGTGGGCTCGGGCGTAGCCGTGGGCTTCGGGGTCTCAGTGGGCTCCGGTGTGGCGGTGGGTTCGGGAGTCGCCGTGGGCAGCGTGCTGGGCAGCGGCGAGGCGTTGGGATCGTTGGGATTCCAGGGTGCATCGCTGCGGTTCAGCCAGCCGATGGTGATGCGTCCGGCCACGCCGTCGGCGACCATATTGGGGTCATAGCGGTCATGGATGAGCTGCTGGAAAGCACGCACCGCATCCATCGTGACAGAACCGTAATAGCCGGTGGGGCCGTCCTCCAGCACCAGCCAGTTCAGCTCGATCAGACGCTGCTGCAGCAGCTTGATCTGCTCCTCATCCGCATCGCCGTCGATCTGGTTGGGCTCCATCGTGGTATAGGGGATGGGCGAGGGAGAAGGCGTGTAGGTGGGCTTGGGCGTGGCCGTGGGAACGGGCGTATCGGTGGGAACATACGATACGAGAGTCTCGGGGTCCGGCGTATAATTGAGCCATTCGGGGACATAGCCCTCGGGCGTGGCAGTCACATAGGGACTGTCGATGTCATAGCCGCCCTGCTGGTTCTGCCAGTCCTGTGTTACGGGGTTGATGGTGCCGTTTTCTCCGGTGGCGCTGATGGTGGGCATCGGCGTCTCGGTGGGGGCGATCCATGCGCCGGAGGTGGAAACGGGATCGGCGCCGATCGTGGTGTCCTGCGCCGTCTTGCGCAGGATCATGAATATTGCTGCTGCCAGCAGCAGCACAATGACGACAGCCGCAATGACGATGGCGGGGTTCTTCTTGACAAAGGACTCCTTTTTGGGCTTGTCGGGCTCTTTTTCCTGCGTATCCTTATCGTCATTCTCACCGTTGCGCATGACGATATACAGCGTGTTGTTCTCCTCAAAGCAGGGCAGCGACTGTTCCTGTGCCTTGGCTTTCAGAACTTCGATGCGCCGCAGATATTCGTTTTCCATGCCGGGCAGGGGAGAAAGCTCGGTCTCTCCGTCATTCCTTCCGGCAATGTTCATGGGCATGAACTCCCGGATGCGCAGCTTGCGCTCCTTCATCGTGTCAAAAACGGTGTATACGATGCCGGACGCATCCTGACCGGAGGCACGGCCTACGATAAAACGGCCGCCTACTTCGGTGCCGGGCGTCAGATGGTTGGCGATCAGCGGTGCCGAAGCTGACTTTCCGCAGTGGGGACAAACGTCCTCACCGTTGTTTTCCTTCATGCAGTAAAGACAAATTTTAGACATATCCATAGTGTAAAAACCTTCCTTTACCGATTCTGCTTACGATTCTGCCAGAAGTGACGTGAGTGCCGCCTCGGTGCGGGCAAAGACCTCTTCGATGGTTCCGGCGGCATTCAGTTTGACGATACGTTTTTGAGAGGCGGCAAGCTCCAGGAATCCTTCCCGGCAGCGGCGGCGGAATGCCTCGTTTTCCAGCTCCAGCCGGTCCGGCTCGGTGGCATTGCGGCGGCGGTTGATGGCGCTTTCCTCGTCCATGTCATAGAACAGCGTGCAGTCGGGATACAGCTCCTTGATCGCCGGGGCGTTGATCTGCGCCACATTGTCCCTTCCCAGCTGCCTGCCGTAGCCCTGATAGGCAAGACTGGAATCGATATACCGGTCACAGAGCACCGCATATCCCTGTTTCAGTGCAGGCTTGATGACGGCCTCCACATGCTGGGCTCTGGCGGCGGCATACAGCAGCGCTTCGCACTCGGCGGTCATGCCCTCGGAGGCGACATCGAGGATGATCTCCCGGATGCGCTCGGAGATGGGACATCCGCCGGGCTCCCGGGTCACGAGGATCTCATAGCCCCGCTCCTTCAGGTATTGTCCCGCCAGCTTCATCTGGGTGGATTTGCCGCAGCCGTCCAGCCCTTCAAAGCTGATGAAGAGGCCCTCGGGGGCAATGTCGCCCAGAAGATACCTTGAAAGGTCGGCAACGCTTTCCGCAATATAGCAGGCGCCAGCCGCCTCCAACTCCTCCCGGGTCCCGTAGCCGTACAGGGCGCCGATGCCGTCGATGCCGTTCTTCACGCCGCCGTCCACATCGCTGCCCCGGTCGCCGATCATGCAGGCATGCGTATATTTTTCGGGCAGGGCATTCCGAACCAGCTTTACCTTGTCGGCGTGATGGTCGGTCAGCGTGATGGCGCAGAGCTTGTCGATGTACGGCGCCATGCCGAAGTATTCGATGATGTTTTTCGAGAACTTTTCGGGCTTTCCGGTGGCAACGGCGATGTAGGCGCCGTGCTTTTTCAGCATCCGCAGCAGTGGTGCAATGCCGGTGTAGACGCTGTTTTCCTTCCAGCCGACGGTGGAGAATCGCTCCCGATAGGTGTCAACGGCCAGCTGTGCCGTGGCATCGTCCAGTCCCGCCACGTTGATGAAGGATTCCATCAGCGGCGGCCCGATGAATACCCGCAATTGCGCCTCGGTCAGCTCGGGCAGGTGCAGCTTCTCCAGCGCATACTTGACGGAATTGGTGATCCCGGGTGCGGACTCGGTCAGCGTGCCGTCCAGATCAAATATTACGGCATCGTATTTCA
>JAZLHZ010000174.1:0-3047 GCA_045617085.1 Clostridia bacterium | reverse complement strand
ACAGGTGTTGCTGCCGTCCGATACGGCATTGTCGATGAGCTGCTGGATAAGTTCTGCTCCGTTTTCGATAAATTCCATTTTTGTACCTCCTTATTATCCCGAAGTCCTTCCCCTGCTCACAGGGGAAGGTGGCGCAAAGCGCCGGATAGGGCAGGATATGTATTGACAGTGGTGTTTATACCTCTTGCATATCTTTATCAGCCCCACTCCGTCAGCTTCGCTGCCACCTCGTTCTCGCTGCGGCTCGGTCAGGGTTCGGCTCTGACAGCGCACTGCGCTGTCATTCACTTCCGAACCCAACTCGCTAACGCTCGTTCTCGCTGCGACTCGGTCAGGGTTCGGCTCTGACAGCGCACTGCGCTGTCATTCACTTCCGAACCCAACTCGCTAACGCTCGTTCCCACTGAGGTGGGGCGAGACTTTTGAAACCATTATACCACAGTTTTCTTCAATAATCAATCCCCTTCCGCACATGCATCGGAAGGGGAAAGCCGAGCGTGAACGCTCAAAGGAATTCAGTTATCAGCCGTAGATCTCGTTGGCCTCTTCGGTCAGGATGTCACCGCCGATAGCATACCAGGTCTCCACCATCTCGTCGAATGCCTCGATGGGCTTTGCGCCGGTGATGATGTCCATGAAGGTCTCGCTGGTCAGCTTGTTCAGCTCTTCCTCATAATCGGCTGCGGAGGGCAGCTTGTTGGGAACGGGGTTAAGTACGGTCTTGTAGTTGACATTCTGCAGAGCAGTATAGCCGCTGATGTCATCCATATCCATAATGGAAGGTTCGGCAGCATCACTCATGGCAAACTGGAAGGTGATCAGGCCGCCGATGGCAACACGGTCGGCAACGGTATCAAAACCTTCAAAGGAGATGGGCATGCCGTTCTCATCATAATCCCAATGTACACCCTTCTCGCCATAGCGGGCAGTGATGTAGGTCTCGCTGTCATTGTAACCGCCCAGATCCTGAGCGATCTCAAGGAAGCGTCCGAGACGTGCCTCATCAGCTACGAGAGCAGCAGAGAAACCGGTAGTGGTATCAAAGCCTGCGGCACCGTAGGAAGCATCGCCGTAGGGACCCTCAAGAGGATCTGCGAAGATATAGGGCATCGAATCTTCGGTTACTTCCTCGGGGAAGTTCTGGAAGATAGCACCGGCATTGGCAAAGGTGTCCGCCGTGGTTCTGCCGTTGCTCATGGGCCAATGGGTGTAATTGCCGTGCTGGGTGAAGCCGATACGTCCGCTCGTGAAGGCATGAGTTACGCCCCAGTAGCCGCCGTTGTTCTCGCCGGTGATGAACTCGGGATCGAGCACGCCGTCTGCATAGTACTGAGCCAGCTTTGCAAGAGCCTCACGTCTGCGGGGGCTGACGTTGGAGTTGATGAGCTTGCCGTCCTCGTCACGGATCCATGCGGTAGCCAGACCGTATGCGTTGTAAACCTGGGTCATGCCGCCCTTGGACAGGCCGTAGGTATCGTCTACGCCGTTGCCGTCGGGATCGTTCTTTGCAAAGGCATACCATACACGCTCAGCATCCTCAAGGGTGGTGGGCATCTCTTCGCCGATGGCATCCAGCCAGGACTTGCGCCATACTGCCATTGCAGGATACTGGGAGGTGCTGGGCATATAACCGAAGGCAAACAGTTCGCCGTCGATGGAGCAGTAGTCCAGCAGGCCTTCATGAGCTGCCATCTCCTCGTATACCTTGGGAGCATACTGATTCAGAATCTCATAAGAGACAGTGCCCAGCAGGCCCTCGTCTACGAGGTTCATCAGGTTAGTGCGTCCCCACTTAATGATATCGGGAACCTCATCGGAAGCCAGACGCAGGGGAATGATCTCGCCCTCGCTGCCCTGCTCAATGCTCTCGATCACGAAGTTTACACCGTAATAGTTGTTCCAGTAGTTGACCATGTAGCAATCATCATCCAGCACACCGGCCTGATAGGTCAGCACGCTGTAGGTGTAGGGCTCGTCTTCTGCAACAGCATTGAAAGCGAAGCAGGAGAATACCAGAGCCAGCACCAGCATGAGAGTCACGATTTTCTTCATGAGAAAATGCCTCCTGTAAATAGATTATGCTTTTCGGCAGGCGTATGCATGTAATACACCCCGCCTTGAAACAACAGATTAATTGAGAAATACGGAAGGAACCGGTTCCCGTCAAAAAGTTATCCCTTCAAGGAGCCCACATAGATGCCCTTGACGAAGTACTTCTGTATGAAGGGATAAACCGCCAGAATCGGAACGGTGGAAACGTAGATCGCCGCCGCCTTCAGCATATCGGGATTGGATGCCATATCATCTACACTGGCACCCTCCAGCATTTCGTTGCTGCCCTCGTTGATGATGCGGCGCAGCACCACCTGAAGCACCTGCTTACTTGATGAACGCATGTAGACCAGACAGTCGAACCATGCATTCCAGTGGCCGACCATGACCCACAGCGCCACCGTGGCGATGATGGGCTTGGACATGGGCAGTATGATATGCAGATACGTCTGGAAATCTCCGGCGCCGTCCAGACGTGCGCTTTCCTCCATCTCTGCGGGAATGGTGGAAATATAGTTGCGCATCATGACGAGATTGTACACGTTGATCATGCCGGGAACGAAGTACACGGCGAAGTTGTCGATGAAGCCCAGCTCTTTGTACCACAGGAAAGTCGGGATCAGACCGCCGCCGAAGAACATCGTAAACAGCATGAAGAAGGTCCAGAACGTGCGGTGCGGAAAATACTTCTTGGACAGGGCATAGGCGCCCATGGAATCGCAGAACAGCTCCAGTGTGGTCGCCAGCACGACACGCATGATGGTGTTGCGGTAGCCTGTCCAGATATAGCGGCTCCTGAGCACCTTTCCGTAGATCTTCAGCGTGAACTGCTTGGGATACAGATAGATTCCGCCGCCGACCCGGTTATACGTATCCAGCGCCTGCACCAGCAGGAACCAGAACGGGAGCAGGACGACAAGGCTCAAAAAGATCATGAACAGGGTGTTGCACACGTCGAAAACATTGCTGCCGATGCCCTCGTTGATGACCGTTTT
>JAZLHZ010000173.1:0-3259 GCA_045617085.1 Clostridia bacterium | reverse complement strand
CCGCTGGCTTCCGTACCGGTCAGGTAAGGGGAAACAACCGGGTAAAGGTCGTAATTGGAAAATGCCTTCTGCGCAAGCAGAAATTTTGCGCCGGTACGCAGCGCCACACCGGAAAGAATCTCTCCGTTCCGCCGTAGCTGCGATTCATCCAGAATATACGCCGGCGTCGGAATATCCGCGAACAGTCTTGACGGATCTTTTCCGCCGAGCGCGGCAAACGGTGCGCGATTCTCCTCCGCTGCCATCAGTCAACCAGAACCGGCGAGCGGTTTTCGCTGCGAGGCAGACCGTACTGATCCAGCGCATCGAGAAACGGATCGGGATCAAATTCTTCCACAGTATGAACTCCGACGTTTGTCCATTTTCCCGTGAGCATCATCAGCGCGCCGCACATTGCGGGTACACCTGTGGTGTAGGAGATGGCCTGTGAGCCGACCTCACGGTAACACTCCTGATGATCGCAGACATTGTAGATGTAATAGGTCTTGTCCTCACCGTTCTTTTTTCCGGTGAAGATACAGCCGATGTTGGTCTTGCCGTGGGTACGTGGACCGAGACTTGCCGGATCGGGCAGGAGAGCTTTAAGAAACTGAATGGGAACGATTTCTCTGCCTTCAAACGTCACGGGGATTGTGGAAAGCATTCCGACGTTTTCCAGACACTTCATGTGCGTCAGATAGCTCTGACCGAATGTCATGAAGAAGCGGATACGCTGTACTTCCGGAATATTCAGCGCGAGTGACTCGATTTCCTCATGGTGGAGCAGATACATATCCTTCTGTCCGACCTGATCGAAGTCATATTCACGCTTAATGGTCATCGCCGGAATTTCTACCCAATGTCCGTTCTCCCAGTAGCTTCCTGGTGCGCTGACTTCGCGGAGATTGATTTCCGGATTAAAGTTTGTGGCAAATGGATATCCGTGATCGCCTCCGTTGCAGTCGAGAATATCAATCGTGTCGATAGAATCAAACTCGTGTTTTTTTGCGTAGGCGCAGTACGCCTGTGTCACACCGGGGTCGAAGCCACAGCCAAGCAGAGCAACAAGACCGGCTTTTTCAAATTTTTCGCGGTATGCCCATTGCCATGAATAGTCAAAATATGCGGAGAACCCGGCGTCTTTGCAGCGCTTTTCATAGATAGCGCGCCATTCGGGATCGTCGGTATTTTCCGGCTCATAGTTGGCGGTATCCATATAATTGACTTTGCAGATCAGGCAGGCGTCCATGATGGTCAGGTCCTGATACGGAAGAGCGATGTTCATAACAAGGTCGGGCTGATAGTTTCGGATAAGTGCGACAAGCTCATCCACATTGTCCGCATTGACCTGTGCAGTTGTAATTTTGGTAGAAGTTTTGGGTGTTAGTTTTGCAGCCAGTACGTCACATTTAGACTTGGTACGGGAAGCGATGCAAAGCTCTGTGAAAACTTCGCTGACCTGACAGCATTTGGAAATAGCGACTGATGCAACGCCGCCACAGCCGATTACTAATACTCTGCTCATGTTTATTTCTCCTTTTTAATGTTTCAATAGTGCCAATAACAATTCACGCATGACTTTGCAGGCAGTGGCTGTCGATGCGCCGGAACTGTCCAGCATGGGTGCTAATTCATTGATATCCGCGCCGACGATGCGGCAGTCCGAAACGATTCGAATAGCATCCAGAAGTTGCAGAAAACTGATTCCGCCGGCTTCCGGTGTTCCGGTGCCGGGAAATACTGAGGGATCAAGACAATCGAGATCAATGGTGAAATAGACCGGCACGTCCGCTTTCCGAAGTTCCGTTACTGTTTCACGCAGACCGTCTAATGTCAGCGGGTGCATATCGGTATGCTCTTTGGCAAAGCGGAATTCGTCCCGTTCGCCGCTGCGGATACAGAACTGATGGATGCGTCCGTCTCCCAGAAGATCATGACAGCGGCGCAGAACACAGGCATGACTGAGCTTTACGCCGAGATATTCGTCACGCAGATCAGCGTGCGCATCAAAATGAATGATGTGCAGATCGGGGTAAAGTTTTTGAACGGCACGGACACTTCCGAGCGTTACAAGATGCTCGCCTCCGATCAGAAGCGGAAGCTTTCCGTCTTCAAGGATGGTCTGCGCCCTTTCTTCAATATCCGCGAGCGCACTTTCCGCGCTACCGAAGCTCAGTTCCAAATCTCCGCTGTCAAACACTGAGAAGTCCGTCAGATCAGCGTCCTGATATGGGCTGTAAGTTTCCAGACCGAAGCTCTCATGCCGTATGGCGGAGGGACCGAACCGAGCGCCCGGACGGAATGAGGTGGTGGAGTCGAACGGTGCGCCGAACAGGACGATATCAGCATCCTCGTAGGTGCTGTCACATCCAATAAAGGTTTCGATATTGGGTGTCAGACTCATCGGGGTTCAACCTCCACAAGCATATCTTCAAGGAAGGCAGGAAGCGCAAATGCGCCGATGTGCAGACGTGGTGTATAGTAACGGGTATGCAGATTCAGCGCAATCCAACTTTCAAAATCCACATCGTCCGTCGGATGGTATTTTTTGCTGGCAAAACCGAAAAGCCAGTAGCCAGCCGCATAGGTTGGAATATGTGCCTGATAGACCTTGCTGATTGGAAATGTTTCGACGATACGCTTATGGCTGCGTTTCATGGCCTCCGCATCGTGTGTATAGAAAGGACTGCCCTGCTGGTTTACCATGATGCCGTCTTCTTTCAATGCGTTATAGCAGCTTCCGTAGAATTCTTTCGTAAAGAGCCCTTCCGACGGACCGAACGGATCCGTGGAATCTACGATGATAAGATCGTACTCAGCCTCACAGCGTCGGATAAACCGAAGCGCGTTTTCAAAAAAGATGTGAACTCTCCGGTCATCCATCCGACAGGCATTTCCCGGCAGAAATTCCCGGCACGCTTCAACGACCTGCGGATCCATTTCTACGAGATCAATGCGTTTTACGCGGTCGTAGCGAGTCAACTCACGCACAACGCCGCCATCACCGGCGCCGATTACAAGAATATCCTGAATCCCATTGTGAACCGCCATGGGAACGTGCGTGATCATTTCATCGTAGATGAACTCATCCCGTTCCGTCAGCTGTACGTTGCCGTCCAGCGCAAGAACACGTCCGTATTCCGGCGTTTCAAAGATGTCGATCTGCTGATAGTCGCTCTTTTTGGCATACAGGTGGCGGGTCACCCGCAGAGAGTGACGCACATCCTTGGTGTGATACTCGCTGAACCACATTTCCATGCTGGCAGGTCCCTCCTTATTT
>JAZLHZ010000172.1:0-7990 GCA_045617085.1 Clostridia bacterium | reverse complement strand
ATCCTATTTCCACCGGTAAACTGGAAGGCTTTAACAACAAAATCAAAGTCGCCAAGCGTGTGGGGTACGGTTTCAGGGACGACTGCTACTTCTTTCTGCTTGTCCGCTTCTTAGCTTCCCCCAACTTTCCGTGAAGAACCTAATAATAACCCCCATAGTATTGCCTTGAAACTTTTTGTTATTTCAAGTGTCTACTCTATGGGGATTATATCAAATATACTTCGGTCTGTTTTACTATATTACTAATTCAGCATTGAATCAAGAATCTCAGCTGCTTCATACACGCATCTGCTGCATGGACGTCTTGCATAATATTCCGGTGTTCTGGCCTCAGGTTCACCGCCCGGCGTGGTCTCTACATCTTTTAGAATCTCACGGCAGATATAGGTACCTTCCTTTTCAACAAAGGCATTGGCCAATTCACGGACTCTCGCATAATGCTGTTTTTTGACTGCTCCTTCATCCGGAATAACGTATCCCTGCATCAGACCCAAAATCATCTCTGCTGCGCTAACGGCACCGCAAACCTCTCTGAGCCTGCCGATACCACCACCGAATGATGATGCTAACTTCGCCGACATTTCGGTATCAAATCCGGTAACATCACTGAAAGCACACATAACTGCCTGTGCACAGTTATAGCCACTTTCAAAAAGCTGCTTTGCCTTTTCGGCATGGGTCATTTATCTTGCACCTGCCTCATCATTTGCAGTTGCGACCAGTGCAACACCGGTTGAAGCAATATTCTCAATGATCACATCGCCGATATGAACAGGAGCCTTGACACAGACATTATTGATCTCGCCCAGCACCTCGGGAATGCTGCTCTTGGGTACGTTGATCTGCGTCTTGACAGAACAAACAGGTCTCTTGCCGCCCTCAACCTTAATGGAAGAGGTCACAGTACGCATGGGGCAGCTCATCTCCTGAATACCGTAATTCTTACCACGCAGACAGGTATTTCCGGTAACGGTATACTCATCACCATTTTTCTCCACGGTCAGGATACAACCCATCGGACAGCAAATGCAGGTCATCTGTTTGGAAATACTCATATTACTGTCCCTCCTCAATCGAAAGCACCACATCAGAAGTGAGCTTTTCTGCATCAACGGTCAGTTTTTCCATTTCACCGGGAGTCATGATCTGCTTTTTCCGCTTAAATATCACTTCATCACCGCACTTGACCACAACGGACGAATTCTTGAACACAGTGCCGACTCTGAAATAGATATCAAGCTTTCCTTCTGCATTACTGCTGATCCGCTGAGGCACGGTATAACGAACACCATTGATGCCGCTTACCTTACGGTAATCATCAGCTGCCTTCTTTCCGAGTGCGTATTCTGCTGCAGCCTTGCCGGCGATCATAGCTTCGTTGGATACATTGTCTACGAGGTCATGGACATGCAGAACATTGCCGCAGGCAAATACACCCTTGACGGAAGTCTGACGGTTTTCATCGACCACTGCGCCGTTGGTGATGCGATCCATCTGGATATTCGCTGCCTGAGTCAACTCGTTTTCAGGAATCAAGCCAACAGACAGGAGCAGCGTATCGCATTCATAGGTCTCTTCCGTACCTGCAATAGGCTGTTTTGTCTTGGGATCGACTTCTGCGATCGTAACTGCTTCGACACGCTCTCTGCCTTTGATATCGGTAACAGTGTGGTTGAATTTCAAAGGAATATTGTTGTCCACAAGGCACTGTACGATATTTCTGTTCAAACCGGAAGAGAAAGGCATAATCTCTGCTACTACCTTGACTTCGGCGCCTTCCCAAACCATACGGCGAGCCATAATCAAGCCGATATCGCCGCTGCCCAGGATAACGACCTTTTTGCCGGGCATGAAGCCTTCCATATTGACCAATCTCTGAGCACAGCCTGCGGTATAGATGCCTGCAGGACGATAGCCGGGGATGTTCAGTGCGCCTCTTGTACGCTCACGGCAACCCATTGCAAGGATAACTGCCTTCGCCTCGATATCGACAAGACCTCTGTCGGAACTGACGCAGACGACATGATGCTTTCCTTCTTCAGAGCAGTTCAGTTCCAGCACCATCGTATTCTTGAATACGTCAATACCGCTTCCCGGAAGCTGAGCAATGAATCTTCCGGCATATTCGGGACCGGTAAGCTCAGTACCGAAGAAATGCAGTCCGAAACCGTTGTGGATACACTGCTGAAGAATGCCGCCCAGCTCACTGTCTCTCTCAATAATGACTATTTTCGCTTCGGGCGCATTCTTTTTTGCTTCCAATGCCGCCGCCAGACCTGCAGGACCACCGCCGACTACCGCAATATCATATTCAGTATGCATTTTGTCATACCTCCTTGAGCTTTCCGACCAGCAGCTTGGAATTGCCGCCGAACTTAGTGAGCTCTGTCATTTCTACGTGAAGCTCTCTTGCAAGAATCTCCATGACCCTGGGAGAACAGAAACCACCCTGGCAGCGACCCATACCGGCACGGGTACGCCGTTTTACACCATCCAGAGACCGTGCACCACGGTGAATCGCCTCAACGATTTCACCTTCGGTGATGGTCTCACAGCGGCAAATGATCCTGCCGTATGCGGGATTCTCTTTGATAAGAGCTTCCTTCTTTTCGTTGGAAAGCTTTCTGAATTCGGGGATTGCCTTCCGGATGGGATCAAAATCTGCCTTCTCCTTAAGAGTAAGGTCCGTCTGATGCAGAAGCATATCGATCTCTTCCGCAATTGCAGGAGAAGAAGTAAGACCGGGAGAACAGATGCCGGCAGCGAGAATCATATGTGCATTGGCCTTGGAGATCCCGATAACGAAATCCTTTGTGGAAGGCTGTGCACGAATACCGGCAAAGGAAGTAATGACAGAACGCATATCAATCCCGGGAACGGACTTCTTCGCCATATCAGTCAGTACCTTGATGCCCTCTGCCGTTACGGAATTATCTCTCTTGTCCTGCTGATCCACAGCAGTGGGACCGGCAAACATGTTTCCATCCACAGTGGGAGAAACAAGGATGCCCTTACCCATCTTGGTAGGCGTCTGGAAGATGACTGTCTTGACGCATGTTGCCTTCCGGTCCATCAGCATATATTCGCCCTTGCGGGGAGTCACCTTGAAGGAAGTATCTCCGAGCATGGCCGCAACTTCATCGGAGAATACGCCGGCAGCGTTGACAATGTACTTAGCTGTAATAACATCGCTGCCGCCCAGTGTGATCTCGATACCGCCATCAATGGCCTTCATATTCGTCACGCCCTTACCAAGCAGCCACTGTGCACCGTTCTTTCGTGCATTCTCTGCATTGGCAATCGTAAACTGATACGGACAAGTAATGCCGCCGGTTCTTGCAAACAGAGCAGCCGTGATATCCTTGGACAGGGACGGCTCAATGGCTCTGGCCTCATCACCGGTGATAATGCTCATCTCCGGAACACCGTTGGCAATACCTCTGTTATAGAGATCCTGCAACACCTTTTCTTCTTCCTCGCCGAATGCCACGACGAAAGAACCGCATCTGTCAAGCGGAACATCCAGCTCTTCGCACCACTTGGTAAATAGTGCATTTCCCTTGACATTGAGGCGAGCCTCAACAGAACCGACGGGACAGTCGTATCCTGCATGTACAATGGCGGAATTGGCACGGGATGCGCCCATCGCCACATCTTCACATGCATCGATCAGTGCGAGCCGGATGTTGTATCTGGAAAGCTGTCTGGCAATGCTGCAGCCGACAACACCTGCACCTATTACGGCAACATCGAAATCGAACAAACTAATCACCCCTGCATATTATATACATAAGCAAATTATATAACAGATTCATATTTTTGTCAAATTATTTTTTTAATATTGAGGGTATTATTTTTAACAGGCATCTTGTATACAACAAGACGCCCTATTTTGTCAGTTAATTTACTGTGTCGTCTATTAAATATCTGCTTTTTTACCAATCTGTGCTGGAGCATACGAGCAACTCGTCGTATAATATGTTAGATTAATAATGCAACGGAGGATAACACCTGTGAATAAGATCCTTTTGAACCATGTAGGCTTCAACCGTCATTCCTTCAAGCGATTTCTTGTCATCAAACCGGACTCTATGACATTTGAAATTGAATCCCTTGTACATTGTGTTCATACCTGTGTTTACAAAGGTGAGCTGCATCAACTGACGGAAACGATCTATGAAGGTGATTTTTCTGCCGTCAATGACCCTTGTGACTACCGTATCAAGGTTGGCAGCGAATACAGCCGCTATTTCGTCATTACGGATAATGCTTATGACATGGCTGAACGGCTCATGCTTCAGTATTTTACTCTTCAGCGCTGTGGTTCTCCTCTCGGATGGGCTGGTCTTTGCCATCAGGACGACGGCTATATCACAGAAACCGGAGACAAAGCGGATTTTCGTGGCGGATATCATCAGTCCAGTGACCTGCGCAAATCACCCGGCGGCGTCTCTATCGGGGTCATAGGCATGCTGCGATGGGCACTTCAGAAGCATCCGATGTGGGATAACGGCTGCATCAGTGATGAAATCAGATGGGCCTGCGATTATTACCTGAAAGTCGTTTCTCCCTCCGGATGTGTGTACAATACTCTGAATGCCCCCTTGGGCTGGAGCGGAAGACTTTTCTATGCAGCGGGCGCACCCGAATGCTGTCAGTGGAACAACTGTATCATTCTCGCTCTTGGTGCTAAGTACTTCGAGGATAAAGACAAATCATATTCCGACCGTCTGTTGTCTTATGCCAAACGTATCTGGGCCTACCTCACCCGCCCAAACAGAGAAAAAAAGATCTACCGCCACCCGGATGTCCTTCCCCGCGGTATGGATGCAGATAATTTCTATTCCGCATCATTCAAGGATTCCAGCTCGGACCTCTGCTCCCGTCTCGCTGCAGCCGTTTCCATTTATAAGCTTGAGGGGGGAAAAGAGTGGGAAGATGAGATCATTTCTTCTGCCAACAAGCTCGCCACACGTCTTGTAGACGGTGAGGACAATCCCGTTGCCGGAGCGATTCGAACGGACGATGATTCTCTGAAGCTGATGCAGTGCGGCGGTTCCTACGGTTGGACAGGCAGCGGATTCGGTGCATTGCTTGACGCCTGGTGTACACTGCCCTTCTGCGAATATGCATCCAATTGGCTGGAAGCATTGAAAAAGAACGCCGACCTCCGCATGCGTTTTTGCAGTATGAATCCGTGGCATTATCCGGCATCCATCGGCAGTGAGGAAAACATGGCACAGCCTACCGGACATCCGGCACCCGGAAAACCTGTAGAAACCATAGGCAGCAGCTTTGCGAACAGTCCCGTACTGGGCTATGTTTCAAATGCATCCGGGAAAAAGGTCAGCTGTAAATGGCGGGAAACCCATTCCTGTGCCCTCGGTGCCGAAAATGCAAGCTACCTTGCCCGGCTCGGCAGGATCCTACGAAATGATGCATACCTCACCTTTGCTCAGCATCAGTGGGACTGCGTCGTAGGTGCCAATGAGTTCGACCAAAGCTCCATCGAATGTGTCGGATTTAATCAGCCCTGCGGCCCTGTATTCGGTCAGTTCTTTCCCAGCACACCCAAGCTGCCCGGAGCCGTTCTTCATACCGGTGCTTACGAAAAGAACCGTTTTTCCGAGACAAATGGCGAATATGACATGCCGGCCGTCGGAATGCTGATGTGGGCTGCTGCAGAGCTTGACAATGATGTCCTCTATGCGGAAAAACTGATGCATGAACAGTATGACGCCACTTGGAAACACTGATCCAAAAAGATTTCATTTAAAGGAGAGCGTTATTTCAGATGCTGACAGGTATTATTGCGGCAATCACTTGTGCCGCAATGATCGGGCTTGTATTCTTCAAGCCCAATATAAAAATCGGGAAAGCAATTCTGAGTACTTACTGGTTGGCCCCTCTGATTGGAGCACTTATCATGTTGATTTTCGGACTTGTCAGCCCGCAACAGGCTATTGCCGGCCTGACTGCTGACAACGATGTCAACCCGATCAAGATTCTCGTACTGTTCATATCGATGACTCTGATCTCCATCTTCCTCGATAATACCGGTTTCTTCGGATACCTGGCCATGGCAGCACTCAAAAGATCGGGAAAAAGTCAGAAATCACTTATGCTGATGCTGTACGCTACCGTATCAATACTAACTGTATTTACCAGCAACGATATCATCGTTTTGACATTTACTCCGTTTATCTGTTATTTTTCAAAAAACGCCAAGATCGATCCGATCCCTTATCTGTTCTGCGAATTTGTCGCAGCTAATACATGGAGCATGTCACTGGTCATAGGCAACCCCACAAATATCTATTTAGCAGGTTTTGCAGGTATCGACTTTATGCAGTATGTGAAAGTTATGCTGCTGCCGACAATTGCTTCCGGCTTGGTTTCTATGGGTGTACTGCTTCTTCTGTTCTCAAAGAAGTTGTCTCAGCCAATCAGTCACGGCGAATATCTGGAAGTCAAGCTGGATAAGCCGCTTATGCTGATGGGCCTGATCTCTCTTTTCATCTGCATCGTAATGATGACCATATCATCTTACATTGACATTCCCATGTGGATCATCTCTCTTGTCTGCTTTGTTGCCCTGTATGCAGCAGCCTTCGCCTACCTGGTTCTCAATCAGCGCCCTTTCACGCCGATTATTACCTCGCTGAAACGCACACCGTATGAAATTGTGCCGTTCATCATTTCTATGTTCGTCATTGTCCTTTCACTTCAGGCAGCCGGGCTCACCGACGGCATCAACAGACTGCTTTCTTCGGAAAACAATGTATTCTCCTATGGAGCAGCTTCCTTCCTGAGTGCAAACCTCGTCAACAACATCCCCATGAGTGTGCTGTTCTCATCCGTCATAGAACCATTGTCCGGTGCCACACGACTTCAGGCTCTGTTTGCCTCCATTGCCGGATCTAATATCGGAGCATTCCTGACACCCGTAGGTGCATTGGCCGGTATTATGTGGATGGGAATGCTGCGCAGTCAAGGCATCAAGCTGACTTTCGGACAGTTCAGTAAATATGGTGCGGCTGTTGCATTTCCTTCCATGCTGACCGTACTTGCCTGTCTCCGATTAATACTCTGATGAACACAAAGGAACCGTATCCACAACCGGATACGGTTCCTTATTTTATTCTGTTATCTCCATATTGATAGATTTCATCGTAAAACCACAGGCCTCGTACATTTTCAGAGCATTCATATTCCTTGCATTGACTTGGAGCTCAAGCCCATCCATATTCTTCTCTTTTTTCAACTCTATCAAATAATTCAACAGTGCCTTCCCAACGCCAAGCCTGCGATATGAGGAATCGACAGCCAGCGTTTCGATAAACAAAACATCTCTTTTGACCATATGCGGTACATTCACGTGTCTGTATAAAATTGAAGCCAATCCGATGACAAGCCCATCGATTTCGGCAACAAAACAGCATTCCCGTTGTACTTCTTCTTCATATTCATCCCGGCTCAATACCGTATCCACCGGACAAAATATATCCGGTCTCAAATCAATATGCAGCTGCTGAACCTGCTTCATGATCTTCTCAACAGCGTCATAGTCTCCTGATACAGCCTTTCGTATTTGAATATTCATGCTTTCACCTACGATTCATTGACCATTTTTCCTGTTATATATTCAGGAACCAATTCCAAACACAATGTTACCGGGCCCGAAAAACGGATTTCACGTTTGATGTACTCATTGTCCTGCGTATATTTATAGCTTAATTGCCTGCTGACCTCCATAGCCCTGTCATAGTCCTCCACAGGCTTTATCTTTCCGAAAACGATGACACTGCGGATATTGAGTGCCCATTCGCCATCTCTGCGGAAGCCTTCGTCATAAATGCAAAAACTCACCTTATCGTGCTTTTTTATAGCATCGATTTTGTGCCCGCTTTTCCCGCCGTGGAAATAGATGTTCCCCGTTGCCTCGTCAAACCAATAATTCATCGGCATTCCGTAAGGGTAATCATCATCA
>JAZLHZ010000171.1:0-7345 GCA_045617085.1 Clostridia bacterium | reverse complement strand
ATACATCAAAGCGGACATTCCAGCAAGTCCCAGTCCCGCGGCACCTATGCATGCACAGCAGCCGTAATACGTGCCGTTTTCCATCACCTTATAGCCGCCGGTAGCTTTGCCTCTGGTACCTGCACGCAGCGGAGAATAGCTGTCAAATGGCAAGCCTTTATTCAACGTTACTTTATCGTCGTTTACGGCACCGATCAGTGCATTGAATACGGAGTTTTCCATCCATTCGGCATACTTAGCTTTTCCGGTGAGACAGAGTAATTGATAACACAGTTTCATCCAGGTTACGGTAACGCAGGTTTCCTGCATGATGCCGTTTTTTTCTGTATTAAACTGTTCTACCGCAGAATGGTCAAACAGTTCATGTGTGCAACCACAGCAGCCGATAATCGTGACATCGGAACGGAATACTCTGTCGGCAAAACGGATAACGGCTTCTTTATATTTCTCGATTCCAGTCACCCGATAGTATTCCAACAGACCTTCAAAGCAGCTCATCATCTCGTAGGCTTTTGTGACCGGATACTGATACGGATCCAGTTGATCTTCATATGCCATTTCAAACAGATTACCACCGCTGCAGCCGCCTCTTTCAACGATGTATGCAGAAAAATCAAGATATTTCTTTTCACCCGTGATGTTATACAAACGTACAAAAGGCTCAAGAATGGAACTGGAATTCAACCCAAGCCAGAAATTTGTGGCTTCGTTGATCTCAAGCTTGCCTTCGTCTTTGGGACCAATCTTGGAAATGATATAGTCCGCATGACGGCACAGAGCAGCGACGATCTTTTTGATGAGTGCTTCGTCTTTGCAGATCTCAATGAAATACTGCATTCCGAGGAGGATATACTTTCTTCCCCAAAGATCCCAACCGTCAAATTCCTTTTCTACGGAATAGGTAGCAAAACGTCCGAGCTCATCCTGTACGGTAAGCATCTCATATACGGTTTCTTCCAGTGCGGCATATAACTTTTCGTTGCCGGTTACCTGATAAACGAAGCATCCGCCTCTCATCATCTTTCCCCAATACTCACAACGCCAACCAGTGTCTGCATCATCTACATTTCCCTGACGGAATTGATTAACAAACAACTTCCATGTGTTTGCATCGCAAAGCTGCCAATCTGTGATAAAGGATATTTCATCAGCCAGTCGGCCCTTGATATCGTAATTAGTACACAGCGGGAACAGCGTGTCGGTATTCAATCTCGGTGCGTATGCACTTCCCTGTTTACAGAACTCGGTAATAGCAGAATTCATTATATATACCTCCTGATTATTGTGGTTTAGCCGTTGCATATCTCAATTTGGCAAACTCTATCAGCGCCTCTTTTGTGTTTTCAACCTCATCACGAATTACTGCGTCCAGTAGGCCTTGTAAACAGACTCCGGTATTTCGTCTTGTTACACCGGCTCTGAATACATCTTCGCCGTTAACTGCCAGCTGTTTGATACTGATGCAATCATTTTGCTGGATTACCATGTGGCAAAGTGCCATTGAATTAGCATATCTCAGTTGTATGGCACCGCTCAACAAATCGGTTCCGATTTCAGAAGCTGATTTTCTTGCAGAGAATCTGTCACATGGCATGGGCTTTAATGCATTGACAGCAATACCCGTAATAAGACTGCGGTCTGCTTTGCTCATTTTCAGGCGCACACAACAATTCAACACTTCATTCTCATTAAGGTCACACAGCAGTGCTGCCATTCGAAGCACCGGTGCTGTGGGAATAAGACTGATGCGCCGGGCAGTCAGCAAATAGGTATTTGTATCCATAGAGGACAACTCCGGCAGAATGACGTTAAATACATCTCTGTATTCCAGCAGAATTTCCTCCGGCCGTTTTCCGCATAGTAGTTTATTCAGCTCTACCAGAATACGTTCGACTGCGATATTCTTCAACAGATGACAACAGCTATGAATGGCGGCGGCTGTATCTGTCTCTATGTCAAAATCAAGCACGGAAGAAAAACGCAGTGCACGGAGAATCCGCAATGCATCCTCATTGAATCGCTGCTCGGCAATGCCGACGCAACGTACCAATCTTTCTTCTATATCGTCGCTGCCACCTGTATAATCGATCAGTCCGGTATTCGGATTCCAGCACATGGCATTGATCGTGAAATCCCTGCGCTGAACATCTTCATACAGATTGCCGGTGAATAAGACATCCTCCGGATGGCGATTGTCGTTGTAGTCGCCGTCGATACGGAAGGTCGTGATTTCTACGGTCATTCCGGCTTTCAGAAGAGTAATCGTTCCGTGTTTGATACCGGTGGGGATCAATCTGTCATGACGGAATACTTTCATTACTTCCTCAGGCAGGGCATTGGTGGTTACATCATAGTCGTCCGGCTCATGACCGAGCAGCTTGTCCCGGACACTGCCGCCGACGATATATGCCTGATACCCTGCCTTAGTCAGTGTTTCCAATACGTATTTGGGAGTATAAGGGAGCGTGATGTTCATACATTATCCTTTATGCGTACATATTTGCGAATACCGCCGATATCGCCGTCGTCCTCTTTATAACACAGCAGTCGGATATCCAGCGTTTCACCTTGCATTGCGTAGAAAACAAACTTGTCTTCCAATGCAAGCAGTTCGTTACTGCCGGTATACCTGTTATAGATTTCTTTGCCATTTATATAGATTTCAAGACCGTGAACCCTGATTTCGCCCAGTTCCAGTGCCATTTTTCCACTCTTGAAATTGGCTTTGGTGACAACACGATACATACGATAACCTTTATAGTATTCTCCCGGATAATTTTGACTGAAAGCAAAGGGAGAGAAACTGTTCATATCGTCATCAGTGAACACACGGGACGGATCGGGACGCTTGTCGTATACCGGAGACAGGGTGAAGCCCGCAATGTCATAATTGACGCAGCTGGGCATGTAATTGACCTCGGGGACATGGAGGATCGCCGGAGAGAAGGATGCAGATACAAGTTCCTCGGAAGAAGCGACCACGGTGATGTGTTCCGCATTCTGATTTGCCCGGACGATTGCCTGACATCTGCCGCAGAAGAGTCTGCGCATCGGTTCGACATCGGATTCATGACTGTTGGGATCACCGTTTCCTACGCCCAGAAGCATGGCATCACCCTGAATGTCGAAATGGATCATATTGTCGGCTGTCTCAACGATGTGTCCCTGCTTGTCGACCACATGGATATTCAGGATCATGACATCCTGACCGTCATCACTGACCTCTTCAGCTGCAGGTTCCATAACCACTGCATAAGGCTTGGAAGCAGTTCTACAGATATCCTTTGCGACACATTTGCCGTTGTTATATGCCTTTACCTCGATACGACCTTTTTCATATTCGACCATCCATTCAGGCTGCTTACATACATCGGCCTTTTTCTTGCCCAGAGATTTGCCGTTGAGGAACAATTCTGCTTCTTCACAATTGGTTACTGCCATCACTCGGACCGTATCGCCTTTCTTCCAGTTCCAATGCGGCATCAGATGCACCATAGGTCTATCAGTAAAACATGCTTTGTTGAAGTAGAAAGAATCCTTTGCAAAGCCGCACGTATCCATAATGCCGAACTGAGACGAAACGGAAGGCCATGTAAAAGGAGTAGGTTCTCCGCGATAGTCAAATCCGGTCCAAATGAATATCCCGGCAAACCAGTCATGCTTTCTTACGAAATCCCATGTCTGACAGATCGTCTGTCCCCACGGTACAGTTTCCTCGTCATAATTGGCCAGTACCTGTGCATTTTCTCTGTCGGATCGATAGCAGCCTCTGGTCGTTACCGCAGAGTTGTTTTCGGAACCGATGACGGGCTGTGTCGGATACTTGCTTCGATGCTCCTCAACCTTGGGAATGCAGTAGTTGATGCCAGTGATGTCCATTTCCAAACCGGCACCATCCATATTGCCGTTGATGGCTCCGGTAATGAAACGGGAATCATCCAAATGCTCTACGACAGAACGCATACGCTTGAATATCTTGGCACCTTCTTCGCTGTTCTGAAGCGGTTCTTCATTGAAGAGTGACCAAAATACCACACTGGGATGGTTCCTGTCACGTTTAACCATCGTTTCAACATAGTCCAGAACCTCTGTACGAGTCTCAAAACGACGGTTTTCGTCCATGACGATCAAACCAAGCTCATCACAGGCATCCAGTACTTCCTTTGCAGGAAGATTATGGGAACAGCGATATCCGTTGGTTCCCATTTCTTTGAGACGCTTTATACGGTAATACTGAAGCGTATCGGGAATGGCGACGCCGACACCTGCATGGTCCTGATGATTGCAGGTACCCTTGATCTTGATGTTCTTTTCATTCAGCCAGAAACCTGTCTCTGCATCCACACGAATGGTTCGGAAGCCGATCCTGCAGGAATCACTGTCGGTTTCTTCTCCGTTCTCTATTACGGTAAACACAACGTCATAAAGGTACGGATCATCAATATCCCAGCGATGGACCTTACCGACGCTGAGCTGCTGTTTGACAACTGCTTTTGATGTAAAATCAACATCGGTGTTTTTTGATGTATTCTCGGCGACCAGTGTACCGTGATCATATACCTTGACATTAACACAGGCATTTCGTTTTGTGTAATCTGAGTTTTCAAGTTCAGTTTCCAGATCGATCAGCCAGCTGTTTTTTGTATTCTTTTTCAGAACCGGTTTTGCAAAGATACCATTGTGGGCAATATGCAGTTTTTCCTTTGCAAACAGCTTGACGTGCCTGTAAATGCCGGCACCTTCGTACCACCAGCCTTCGAAGGTCAAACCATTGATATGTACTGCCAGTACATTGGGTCTGCCGTCGGTATAGGCT
This sequence comes from Clostridia bacterium, assembly GCA_045617085.1. Classification (GTDB taxonomy): domain Bacteria; phylum Bacillota; class Clostridia; order Christensenellales; family Aristaeellaceae; genus Firm-10. Next base: position 2,529 of record JAZLHZ010000171.1, on the reverse strand, counting down.
CTTTCGGTGATATCGAATACGGTTTCTGTATATGCCGAGAAAGAGCGAGCCATCAGCGAACCGTTGAAATAGAACTCTGCATTGACAGCAGTTCCCTCAAAACAGAGATACAGCTGCTTTCCTTCGAGAGATTTATCAAGAGTAAAGCTTTTTCTGTACCACGCATTGCACCTCTCACGGTAACCGTGGGAATGCAGATATTCAGGGGAAAAACTGCTTTCCGAAAGATAATCGTGAGGCAGATCAAGCTCTCTCCAATTACTGACGTCACACTGTCTTGCGGCACAGCCGCCCATATTTCCGGCTTTTACCGCTTGATAGGAGTCAGAATGTGTTTTATGTATTACTTCATCGCCTTCACCACGAAGGAAGAGCCAGGCTTTATCCATGTTGTATACTGTACGCATATCATCGAACCTCCGTTGAATTCATTTGATACAGATTTTAACATAATACGTGTGATTTGTCAATCTGTAAAATAAGACTATTGACAATATTTCTCACAGGTGATAAAATAAAACTAAAATAAAGGGAAGGTGGTTTTTCGATGCCGTATCTGACAGATCGATATTTTCGCACAGTCGAACAGACACTGATGCGTATTCAGGAAAAGGTATACACTCCTTATGCCAAGCTTACCATGACATGTTACGCCACGGAAGAACCTGTAGATTTTGCGCATAGAACTGAAGGAACGAAGCTCATACTGAATGAGGGAGACAAGTGGGGCAATAACGTTTTTGATTGCGGATGGTTCCTTTTTGAGGGTGTGATTCCCGAGGAATGCAGAGACAAAAAGACGGTCATGCTGATCGACATCAGCGGTGAAGGCCTTATTTATGATGAAAACGGTGAACCCGTGCAGGGAATCACCTGTGTGGATTCCGAATTTGAACGCAGTCTGGGCGCTCCCGGAAAGTGGGTCTATCCATGGGTGGAAAAGGGCGTTCCCGGCGAGAAAGTCTCCTTCTGGATGGACGGTGCCTGCAATGACTTGTTTGGTGTCATGCGCAATGACGGCAGGGTCAAGCAAGCCCGTATCGGCGTTTGCGATGAAGCAATGTTCAAGCTGTACTACGATATGGTGGTACTGTATGACTATCTGAAGTGTTCTGATCCGAAAACCGCCAGATATAAGCAGATCCTGTTTACGCTGTATGATGGTTGCTGCAAAAAGGATTATACCGGACTTGCTGCCTCTGCCGAAAAGCTGGTTTCCATGAAGGGCGGAGATGCTCCGCTGAAATTCACTGCCATCGGACATGCTCATATGGATCTTGCATGGCTTTGGCCTATCCGTGAAACCAAGCGCAAGGGAGCCCGTACATTTGCTACTGCCATCGGGCTGATGGATAAGTATCCGGATTATCATTTTGGTGCAAGCCAGCCACAGCTGTTCCAGTGGATGAAAGAAGAATATCCCGGATTATATCAGCGCATTAAGCAGAAGGTCGCAGAAGGACGTCTTGAGGTTCAGGGCTGCATGTGGGTCGAAGCTGATACCAATGTATCAGGCGGCGAAGCACTGGTTCGACAAATCCTGTATGGAAAGAATTTCTTTAAACAGGAATTTGGAAAAGATGTCAAGGTTCTGTGGCTGCCTGATGTATTCGGATATAACGGTGCACTGCCTCAGATCCTGAAAAAAAGCGGCAATGAAGTTTTCATGACGCAAAAGCTCAGTTGGAGTCAGCACAATAAATTCCCGCACCAGAGCTTCCGCTGGAAAGGCATTGACGGCACAGAAATATTCACGCATATGCTTCCGGAAGAAACATACAACTCACCTCTTCTGCCCCGCTCTCTGCGTTTTGCCGAGGAAAACTACTTTGACAGTGGTCTTTGTGATGAGGCACTCATATTGTTCGGTATCGGTGATGGAGGCGGAGGCCCCGGTGTGGAACATCTGGAAGCAGCAAAGCGTGTCAAGAACCTTTATGGACTTTGCCCCGCTGAACAGGCAGAAGCTCAGCCTATGCTGCTGCGTTTAAAGGACAAGGTATTTGACAAGGTTCCGGTATGGCACGGTGAACTGTATCTGGAACGGCATCAGGGAACATTCACGACATCCGCAAAGAACAAGCGTTACAATCGGAAGATGGAATTGGCCCTTCGTGAACTGGAATATATGTGCATTCTGACCGGTAAACGATTCAAGGAAGAATTGGACAAAATCTGGAAGGAAACACTCCTTTATCAGTTCCATGATATCCTTCCCGGTTCTTCTATCCAAAGAGTTTACACTGAATCCCGTGCCCGCTATGCGATACTGCTTGATCGTGTCAATGAGTTGATCGAGGAATGCCGAAAGTCAATCTCAGCCGAGAAGACCTATTTCAACAGCCTTTCTTGGAACAGGAGTATAATTCACGATGTCAATGGCAAGTTCTACAATCTGACTATTCCTGCGATGGGTTGCACGTCTGAAATTGGTGATGAAATTCGGCCGACTGTCAGCGTTAACGACTCCACAATTGAGAACAGCTTCATCAAGGCAATATTCGATAAGAACGGCGCACTTATTTCCTG
>JAZLHZ010000170.1:0-4936 GCA_045617085.1 Clostridia bacterium | reverse complement strand
GTTATCACTTACTTGGTGATGGTGATCTTGGAGGAAACGGCAGCGCCCCAGGTCTTGCCGTCCTCAGAAGCCTTGAAGCCGATATTGCGGTTGCCTGCGGTGGCGAACTTGTAGGTCACGGTCCAGACACGCTCGCTGCCGACGATCTTGGAATTGCCCTCGGCATTCCAACTGCCGTATATCACGCCGTTCTCAGCGCACAGTCCAAGCTTCTTGGCATTGGTGCCGGTCTTTACGGTGATGGTAACAGCTTCGCCGACCTTCGCAGTAACCTTGGTGAACGTGGCGGTCTTGGTCTCGACCTTCTTCGCTACAGTGACATTGGCAGCAACCATATCGCTGTACACACCGTTCTTGTTGGCAACACGGAAGTACAGGTTTCTGGTGCCTGCGTTGATGAAGGAATAGCTGACCGTCCAGGTCCTTACGCCGTTGGCATCGGTATAGCCGCTGGTCCAGGTCTTTGCAACCGCCTTTGCCTCGGTAAGCATTTCCAGCTTGGTCGCATCGGTGCTGGTCTTCACGGTAATGGATACGGGATTGCCTGCCATGGCGCCTGCTGCGAAGGCAGCGCTCTTCACGGTGGGCAGTACGATGACCTTCATGTCCACACCGAACATGCTGCCGTACACATTGCTTCTGTTGGCAGCAGCAAAGTATACATGTCTGTCGCCGCCGTTGGCGAAGGTGTAATCGATCTCCCAGGTGCGCTGACCGTTCTTGTCGGCATACTTCGTCCAGGTCTTTACCTCGCCCTTGTTCTCGGCGTACAGGGTCAGAGCGGTCGCATTGGTGCTGGTGGTAACGGTGAAATGCTCTGCCTTGCTGGCAATGATCTCGCCGTCATACCATACGGTATTGACTATAGCGTTATCGAAGACATTGATGCCGACACGATAAGCCTCACCCTTGGTGCTGTCTGCTGCAACGGGCTGGAAGTACAGGGTACGCTGTCCGGCGTTGAGGAAGTTGTAGCTGATTTCCCAGGTACGCACATCGCCCTCGTCGGTGTAGCCGTTCGTCCAGGTCTTGGCGGTACCCATGCTCTCAGTCAGCAGCTTCAGGGAAGCGGTATTGGTGGTGGTCTTTACGGTGAACCATGCGGGAGTACCGGCATTGACAACGGTGCCGGACTTCACGTCGTTAACAACGGGGTTCTGCAGAGTCTCGATCCTGGCCTTGATCTTTTCGATGGTCTCATTGGTCAGATCGGTGAAGTCCTTGTAACCGGTGGGCACTTCCGTTGTCCTGATATCTTCCAGCATCTCAGCGTAGTAGTCTTCCACGAGCTTCACGATCTCGGGATCCGTGCTGTCACCGGCAGCTTCATCCACTGCGTTGGCCTGAGTGCAATCCCTCGCCAGTTTCTCATAGGTCTTTTTGACGTCGCCCACCGTGGCTTCGCCTTCATGAGGATACCTGTTTATGTAGGTTACTACAGCATTCCACCTGATACTATCGGTATCTGTCTCAAGCAATGCAAGGATCGTGGGGTTGTTGATCTGATCAACTACGGAATAGAAATCCTTAAAGTCGACAGCAGCCCTTGCCACATCTGCCTCGCAGGCTTCAAATGTCTCCATCATGGTTTCGATGTTCTCACCCAGGGTCAGGGAGAAGTTATATTTCAGCTTATCCTCCATGATGTCGATGATTTCGTCCAGATGCTCCACTTCAAATCCATCGCAGTACTCACGGATATCCTCGTCCAGCTCGCCAAACAGATCGGAGTAATTCGTGGGAGGTATGGGAGTACCTATAAAATTGATACGGCCGCAGTATTCGCAGACACTCTGATTACGATAGCCGATTTCGGTCTCAGTGGGGTCTATGGTAACAAATATGTCATGATGATACTGGCAGACATAGTCGCACAGCTCACAGACGGAATTCACATAGTGATGGGATTCTTTGCTTGTTGCACCGCAGACAGAACAAGTAAGATTGTGATAAGTCAAATATCCGCTGGACGATGCCACATAATTATGCTCGCACTTTGCGCCGCAGATGGTGCACAGACAGGTCTCCTTGTCATGCGATGTATGAGTGCATACAAACTCGCAATCCGGGCACACGCCGTCCTTGATACTCTCATGCTGGCATTCATATTCGCAGACAGAACAGATATGATCCTCGTTGAAGGTATGTGAACTGGTCTCGATCAGGGAATCACAGATGCTGCATATCTTGTCGTGACCTGTTCTGGACTTATCGTAATAGATGCCGCCATTGTGAGAACATACGAAGTCACAGATCTGACATTCACCCTTGTCGTCAAACACATGATGAATACACTCATAGCCGCACAGTGTGCACTTACTGTTGACATAGTTATGCTTCTCTTCTGTTACGGTATAACCGCAATCCTGGCACTCTCCGTCATGGCATTCTTCGTCACAGGACTGATAGAGCATGCCTTTATGCTCGCATGTCTGCCCGCAGATCACACATTTGTATTCGTCATTATAGCCGTTGGGATGAGTGCACTTATAATCACATTCCGAGCAGTAACCGTCACTGAATGAATGATCTTCAAATGTGAATTTCTTGTCGCAGATCTCACATACTTCTGCGTGCTGCAGCGAAGTCTGCATCTTCGTCCATATGAAAGCATGCTCACATGCCCAGTTGCACTTGGTGCAGACATACTCGTTGTTGAAGGTATGCTCGCAGGTAAAGTCGCAGATTCCGCAATCGCCCTCAGAATCTCTCTCGGAATGATTGCACACATGATCGCACTGCCAGCAGACACCGTCTTCGTACCTGTGATCGCCTTCTTCTACCCACTCATGGCAAATCTCACATATCATATCATGGTATGCATCATCACCGCCGTCTACACAACAGACTGATTTATGTTTGCAGGTAGAGTGGCAGTTCTTGCAAAGCCCGTCTTCGTCAAAGCCTGCGTCGTGATCGCACTCATAGTAGCATTCACCGCACTCGCCGTCGCTGAAGTCGTGATAGTCTATTTGATACCATCCGCACACCTGACATTCTGTTTTGTGCTGCTTTTCGTCGATCCAGCCTACTGCTATTTCAGCTTGATGCCCGCACGTCCAGTTGCACAGGGTGCAGGTATGATCCTCATCGAAGGAATGATCGCAGGTAAAGCCGCAGTTCTCGCAGTTGCCGTAATAGTCTCTCAACTCATGCATGCAGGCAGCACCGCAATATTCGCATTCGCCATTGTTATAACTGGAATGCCCGCATACATAGTCGCAAATAGAACATACACCGTTTTCATATGTATGCTTTTCCGTCCATTGGTGAAAACAATCGTCACAGTTTACGGCATGTGATTCATCAGAGTATTCGTTGTGATTAACAACTTCATGAGTGCACACATGATCGCACAAAGTGCACTTCATCTGACCGTTAGTCAATTGATATTCGTGTTGTCCATCAATTTTAAAGTCATCCTCGCATATTCCGCATATAACAACATGATAAGAATTGGGCGAATGCTCATTCTCGACATAGCTCAGATCGCCATGCGCCTCGTATTCTGTCTTCCCACAGATATCGCAATACTTTTCATGATTGTAACTATCATAATAGCCATAGTCCCACTCATGCTCACACTCGGTATTACACTTCGTGCAGAAGCCATTGGTACCGTAAACATGATTGCACTCAGCACCGCAGTATTCGCATTCGCCGTCTTTGTAGCTGGAATGCCCGCATTCATGATCGCAAAGAGTGCATACGCCATCTTTGTACGTATGTTTTTCATTAATTACGCACAAACACACCGCACAATGTGCACGATGCAATTCGTCGGTATATTCCTCATAATCCTTCTCCTTATGCTCGCACTTGGCTTGGCACTTCGTGCAGACGCCTTCGTCATTAAATTCATGCTCGCAGGTGACAACACCACAGTATTCACATACGCCGTTCTTGCTGCTGGAATGGGTGCACTGATATTCACAGACGGGACAATAGCCGTTTTCGTCATAACTGTGACCACCATACTGCTCACTTTCAGTACACATACTGCAGTATTTTTCATGATGAAAATCATCGGAAATCCATTCCGTCCAATGCGCTTCGCATTCTGCATAACCGACGTTCATGCAGGAGATACACAGCAGCACCGCCATCAGCAATGCCGCCAAACGCTTCTTTGTCATAGAGAGAATCCTCCTCAAAATAGTATTGTCTGTATTGTATCACACGAAACTTGTTTTGTCAACAGAAATATATACCAATCATATATACATCCGGCATCCATTCCGAATGCCGGATGCATTGGTTCGCTTACTTGGTAATGGTGATCTTGGCGGAAACGGTGGCGCTCCAGGTCTTGCCGTCCTCGGAAGCCTTGAAGCCGATATTGCGGTTGCCTGCGCCGCCGAACTTGTAGGTCACGGTCCAGACACGCTCACTGCCGACGATCTTGGAGGCCGCATCAGCGCTCCAGGTGCCGCAGACGCTGCCGCCCTCTGCGCACAGAGCCAGATTCTTGGCGTTGGTGCTCGTCTTCACGGTGACGGTAACGGCCTCGCCGACATTCGCAGTGCTCTTGGCAAATGCGGCGGACTTCACTTCGACTTTATTGGCCACGGTGACCTTGGCCTGGCACAAATCGCCGTACACGCCGTCCTTGTTGGCAGCCTTGAAGTACAGAGTTCTGTTGCCGCCGTTGACGAAGGTGTAGCTGACAGTCCAGGTCCTTACGCCGCTGGCATCGGTATAGCCGGCAGTCCAGGTCTTGACCGCTGCCTTACCCTCGGAGCACATGGTCAGAGATGCGGCGTCGGTGGTGGTCTTTACGGTGACGGTCACGGGCTTGCCTGCGGCAGCGCCTGCTGCAAATGCGGCGCTCTTCACGGCGGGGATGGTGCCTACGGTGACCTTGGCCTCGCACAGATCGCCGTACACGCCGTCCTTGTTGGCAGCCTTGAAGTACAGGGTTCTGTCGCCGCCGTTG
>JAZLHZ010000169.1:0-6024 GCA_045617085.1 Clostridia bacterium | reverse complement strand
AATCCATCCCTCTTTATGATATACTTTTGACATACCGAAAAAACAAAGGAGCCTCAGCAAAAACATGAATGCAGGTATCCAGATATCCAGCTTCCGTCCGCTGATGAAAACCGCCGAGGGGCTGGAAAACGTCGCCTCGGAGATGCAGAAAATGGGCTGTGCCCTTACCCAGCTTCAGTGGATCGACCCGTCGGTTTCCGCAGAAGTGATCGCCGATATCCTGAAAAGGCACGGCCTCGTTTCCACCGGCGTGCAGGACAAGTTTGACGATGTACTGGCGGACCCGGACTATTACCTCACCCTGCTGAAAACCGCAGGCGGCAGCGATCTTTGCATCAGCGGCATTCCGGAGAAATACGCCATAGGTGAATACTGCGATAAGGTGCACTCGCTGATACAGCGGTTCGAGGGCTTTACCGTCTCGCTGCACCCGCTGAAGGATGACATTATCAACGGGCGGTTGAACGAGGTGCTTTCCCGTCTGCCGGAACTGAAGCTGATCCCCGACTGCCAGCATCTGATGAAGGCCAATGCCGACATTCCCGCATTTATCCGCAGGCATTCCGACAGGATCATCGGCATTCACTTTAAGGACATGGACGAAACCGGCAAGACCTGCGTGGTCGGCGATGGCATCGTGCCGCTGGCTGCTGCGGCACGAGCCTGCCGGGAAGCCGGAGTACCGGTTATATTTGCCGAGCAGGAGACCTGGGACGGCGACCCCTTTTCCTGCCTCGGCAAGGGCTTTGCCACCGTACAAACACTGTGTAAGGAGCAGCCACTATGATATTTGACTATGTGAAATTCGGGATCACGATACTGGCGCCGGGCCTGCTGGCAGGGCTTCTGTATCTGCTGAACACGCATACGGGGCTTAAGAACCTTCCGTATATGGCAAAGCAGATCATCATCGGCATACTCTTCGGCGCACTGGCCTGCCTGGGCACCGAGTGGAGCATTCCTGTGCAAAACGCCCAGATCAACTGCCGGGATGCAGCGCCGCTGTGTGCCGGATTGATGTTCGGCGCACCTGCCGGCATCATCGCCGGTGTCATCGGCGGAGTGGAGCGCTGGTTTGCGGTATACTGGGGCATCAGCATGTATTCCCGGCTCGCCTGCTCTCTGGCGACAGTCGTTGCCGGTCTTTATGCTGCTCTGCTGAGGAAGTATATCTTCGAGGATGAAAACCTCGGTGCGATCATGGCGTTTGCCATCGGCGTGGTCATGGAGGTCATCCACATGACCATTCTGTTCATTACCAATATGAGCGAACCGCTGACCGCCATGGCGGTGGTAAAGGTATGCATCGCCCCCATGGCGATCACCAACGGCATTGCACTGGCCATCTGCGATATCATGGTCTATCTTTCCAAACCGCACACCTTCAAGATCCATCAGGACCGCATCCGTATCTCCCAGACCGTGCTGCTCTGGCTGCTGGTCACCGTGGTATTCGCCTTCCTCGTGACCTCGTATTTCGTCGTTTCGATGCAGACCAAGCTGTCCGAGGTGCAGACCGACCGGACCCTGCAGCGTTCCAATGACGAGATCGTCAGCGACATTCAGGACGCCTCCGATGCCAACATGGTCGCCATGGCCCGTCTGGCAGCCAACGATGTGAAGGGCAACAACCTGAAGATCACCGCCATGAAGTACGGCTTTGACGAGATCAACATCATCGACAGCAACGGCATTATCATCAGCACCACCGAAGAGGAGTTCATGGGCTTTGACATGAACTCCGGTGCCCAGTCCTCCGCCTTCCTCAACGCCATGAAGGGGCAGGACTCGTATGTACAGCCGTACATGAACATCTCCTATGACGCCAACGTCCACCGCAAGTATGCCGGTATCCGCAGCGGCGAATACATCATCCAATTCGGCTACACGGAGAACAGCTTCTACAACGACATCGCCTCGCAGATCGTGGGCATCACAAAGAACCGTCATGTGGGCGATACGGGCTTCATCATCATCACCGATTCGGAGCTGAACATCATCAGCAGCCCCGATACGATCAACATCAAGGATACATCGTTCCTTGCCGAGGTGCTCAAGGGCGAAGAGAACGTCACATCCACCTGCATGATCGACGACATCGAGTATTATACCCGCCATATCTCCTGCGAGAGCTATGACATCATTTCCTTCCAGCCTGCAGAAGAGGCGACCCAGCTGCGCACGATCGCCATCTATGTCAACACGTTCATGGAGATCATGGTGTTTGCGCTGATGTTCGGCATGATCTATCAGCTGATCAAGCAGGTCGTCGTCAATCAGGTGCACAGCATCAATTCCTCACTCAACAAGATCAGCTCCGGAGATCTGGACGAGTTCGTCAGCGTGCGTACCAGCGAGGAGTTTGCCTCCCTGTCCGACGACATCAACCGCACGGTGCTGACGCTGAAGGGGTATATCAGCGATGCCGAGGAGCGCATCAACAAGGAGCTGGAGGTCGCACGAAGCATTCAGGCCTCGGCGCTGCCCTCTGTGCGCCCCAACTTCTCGGATCGTGAGGATGTGCAGCTTGGCGCATTCATGCAGACCGCCAAGGAGGTCGGCGGCGACTTCTACGACTTCTACATGACCGGCAGCCACACGCTGAACTTTGTCATTGCCGACGTATCCGGCAAGGGAATCCCCGCCGCCATGTTCATGATGAGCTCCAAGACCGAGCTCAAGAACAACACCGAATCCGGCATGGCAATCAACGACGCCTTCACCCGCAGCAATGCGGACCTGTGCGCCTCCAACGAGGCGGGCATGTTCGTCACCGCCTGGCAGGGCAGTCTTGATCTGCAGACCGGCACGCTGAAATACGTCAATGCGGGACATAACCCGCCGCTTATCCGCCGCAAAGACGGCAGCTTTGAAATGCTGAAGTCCCGGCCCAACTTCATCTTAGGCGGCATGGACGGCGTCAAGTACCGGCTGAACGAAATGAAGCTGGAGCGCGGCGACATCCTGTTCCTCTATACCGACGGCGTGACCGAGGCCACCAATACACACAACGAGTTGTACGGCGACCAGCGGCTTATCGACTGCGCCAACAGTGCGGGCTTTGAAACTCCGGACGAGCTTTGTGCCTGCATCAAGGCGGATGTGGACAGATTCGTCGGCGAAGCGCCCCAATTTGACGATATCACCATGCTGGCGGTCAAGTACACCGGCGTCGAACCCGACTGGTGTATGCGGTTCGAAAAGGCTGTCCTCGAGGATATCCCGACTCTCACCCAGCTGGCGGAGGAGGAGTTCGAGCGCATCGGCTGCTCCATGAAGATCACAATGCAGCTCAATGTCGCCATCGACGAGATCTACAGCAACATCGTCAAGTTCGCCTACCCCGGCAGCAGCGGCTTTGTCGAGCTCAGCATCCACGAGAGCAAAGCACCGCACACGGTCTCCCTCACCTTCACCGACTCCGGTGTACCCTACAATCCGCTGACCAATGCGGAGCCGGACACCACCCTCTCGGCAGAGGAAAGAGGTATCGGCGGACTGGGTATTTACATCGTCAAAAAGACGATGGACGAGGTCGCCTACCGCTACGAGAACGACAAGAATATCTTCACCATCACGAAAAAACTGGATTGATGAATTAGCAATTAGCAATGTGCAATTAGCAATTAATTGACATCATTACCCGGCGAAGCCGAAAGTCCCTCCCCAGATCACTGGGGAGGGTGGCTGCGCCAGCAGACGGGTGGGGCTTGACAAGTACCGTTAAATGCTTTTTCCACCTGCGTTACTTTATCTGCCCTATCTACCGCCTTCGGCGTCCCCCCTTCCCCACTGATGTGGGGAAGTACTTTTCTTATTCCTGCATGTTTCTTGTAAGAACGAAGGACAGCGCCAGTGCGATACATCCTGCGGTGAGCTTGGCGATGATCACGGGGGTGATCATGCTCGGCTCGACAGCCGCCGTAAAGCCCAGATGGTCGCCGAACACCGCCGTTGCGGTGACGAGCCATGCGGTATTGAGAATGATGCCCCGCTTCTTCATGTCCTTCATCATCGTGAACACCGGCACGGAGTTTGCCAGCGAAATGATGATCCCGGCGGCGGTCACGGCATCCAGTCCCAGTTTTTTGCCCAGCCTGTCCAGCGGCTTGTTCAGCAGCTTCATCAGCAGGGTCAGTATCGGCAGCATACCGATCAGCACGATGGCGATCTCCGCCACGGAGTTCATGCCGACCATGATGTCGGTCATGCCGGGGATGATCGTCACGCCGGTTATATGCTCAAACGCCGCACAGGAAATGCCCGCATAGCCGCAGATCGTAACGATCCTGCCGAAAACCATGCTGCCCTTGATCATCTTTTCGGGGATCCATTTCAGTCCCGCCGCCAGCAGCAGTGCAGCAACCAGCACCGGGAGCGTGTTCCTGATCAGCGCCGCCGTCTCAAAGCCCGCTGCAAAGCCGCCGACCAGGCTTCCGAAAGGAATAGCGATCAGTCCGATCAGCAGGCCTCTGGAATAGTACGGCCGGTCTTCTTTTTCTATCACGCTGAAGCCCACAGGCACCGAGAACGCCAGCGTACAGCCCAGCATGGAGGCCACCATCGTACCCGAATACAGGCCTGCCTCATGGTTTTTTGCCAGCTCCATCGACAGCTGATAACCGCCCATGTCGTTGGCGATGAACGAACCGATCATGGCAGGGTCTGCACCGAAAATGCCGAACACCGGCGTCAGCACCGGACCCGCCAATCGGGCGAACACCGGCGCCAGACAGACGATGCCCACCATGCCCAATGCCAGTGTGCCCATCGCCTTCAGACCCTCGTCGAACTGCTCGCCCAGTTTCAAATGATTTCCCGTGATCCTGTCCAGTGCGCCGATCAGCGCACCGACAGCCACGATCCACAGTATTGCCTTATCCACGTCAATCGATCTTCTTCGTAGCAAATGCCACACACTTGTCGTCGTGCTTCAGCACCTTGACGGCATTCGCCACACGCTCGGCATTGATCTTGACCGCCGCATCGCCGATGGCCTTGGTGCAGCCGTAAGCCGGGAAGCCATTGTACATGTTCGGGAAGTTGCCGTCCCAGACGAAGCCCGCCTCGATATGCGCCGCACTGAGGTAGTCGGTCTCGTGGGTGGAATCACCGCTTTCGGCCTCATACTTGTCCTCGTGCACCAGTGTGGGGTCGAGGGACATGATCTGCATGACTTCCTTCATGTCGGCATGTCCGCCGCCGCTGCCGTGTTCTTTGAACCATTCCAGCGTCTGAATATCCTTTTCCGTGAGGTCGGGGAACTCTGCCCGCCGGTCGAGGATCTGGCCGTAGATGCTGTCCTGCATGAAGCCGCTGGTCCACATCACGGCATAGTCCCTCTTTTTGTAGAGCATTGCCCGGACGAAGAAGTTGAGGAACGGGACATTTCCGCCGTGGCCGTTGACCAACAGGATCTTATTGAAGCCGTTGCGGTAGATCTCGTCGCACAGCTCCTCCAGTACCCGATACAGCAGCTCCGGATTGATGCCGATGCCGCCCTTCATCTTGCGCCGCTCCAGCACCTCGTCCGTGCGGGAATGATAGCCGCAGACGTCACCCAGCCAGAAGGTCGTCGGAAAGATCATAAAGTCTTCCATCTCCGCTGCCTTTTCGCAGCACATCTGTATTTCATAGCAGTCGGAGCCCACCGGCAGATGCTGGCCGTGTTTTTCGGTACAGCCGATCGGAATGGCGCACACGCCGCCGGACTTTTTGATCGCCTCGTCAAACTCAAAGGATGCCATGCGTTCCCAATTCATACAATTACCTCCCGATCATTCTCAAATCATTTCGTGTCTTGCCATCTTCAGGCACTTGTCGTCGTCCTTGACGACCTTGATGATCTTTGCCACACGCTCGGCATTGATCTTCACTGCGGCATCGCCGATCGCCTTGGTGCAGCCGTGTGCCGGGAAGCCGTCATACATGTTGGGATAATTGACGTCCCAGCCAAAGCCCGCCTGCAGATGCGCCTCGTTCAGGTAGTCCGCCTGATGCGTGGATGCGCCGCTTTCGGCCTCA
>JAZLHZ010000168.1:0-2431 GCA_045617085.1 Clostridia bacterium | reverse complement strand
CGCATCAAAACCGAGGCCTGCGGCAAAAACGCAAGGCGGCTGAATCTCAATACCTACTGCGCCCAATTTGACAAATGTGTCGGAGCCGGCGGCTGCGACTCCAAGCAGCGCATGTGCAAGGTATTCCAGAAGCTCGAAAAGAAGCCCAACGGAAGAACTTTCCATATCATCCTCGTGGATGAGCCGCTGGGCTATTAACTCCTCACTCCTAACTCCACACTCCTCACTGAAAGAAGACTAACCTATGCTTACACACAAAGGAACCGTAACCCTGACCACTTCCCGCCTGACGCTGCGCCGTTTTGCGCGTTCGGATGCGCCCGGCATGTTTGATAACTACTGCAACGACGAGGTCGTCTGCCGCTATGTCACCTGGGAGCCCCACGAGAAACCGGAAAACACCGAAAAGCTGGTTGATAGCTGGCTGCCCCGGTACGACGATCCGTCCTTCTACAACTGGGTCATCGAATACGAGGGCAAGCCCGTCGGCAGCATCGGTGTCGTCCACACGGACAACGACAGCGAGTGGGCGGAGCTGGGCTACTGTCTGGGTCGGGCTTACTGGAACAGGGGGCTAATGACCGAGGCCTGCAAAGCCGTCATCGATTTCCTGTTCTCCGAAGTCAACCTCAACCGTATCTGCCTGTGCCATGCGGTACTGAATCCCGCTTCGGGCAAGGTCGCCCGGAAGTGCGGCATGACCGAGGAAGGCACCCGCCGTCAGGAATACAAAAAGAGAGGCAGCTTCCTCGACCTGACCTATTACGGCATTCTCAAAAGCGACTGGAAGAAAGATTAACCCACAGGAGGTCAACGCCTATGTTTACTCCCATTCCTTTTACCGCCGTCGACATTACCGGCGGGTTCTGGCATGCCCGTCAAAAGCTGAACGCCGATACCACGATCACCGCCGTCATGAACCGGTTCATGGATACCGGCCGATTTGCCGCCGCCGACTGCAACTGGCGGGAGGGCGATCCGCTGAAGCCCCACATTTTCTGGGACAGCGACATTGCGAAGTGGATCGAGTCCGTCGCCTATATCATCGAAAAACAGCCGATGCCCGAGCTGGAAAAGGTCGTGGAAGAAACCATCGACGCCTTTGAAGCCAATCAGGACAAGTACGGCTATATCAACAGCTACTTCACCTCCGTAGAGCCCGCCGCCCGCTGGACAAGGCGCAGCGATCACGAGCTGTACTGCGCCGGACATCTGATCGAAGCCGCTGTCGCCTGGAAGCATGCCACCGGCAGAGACCGTTTTCTCAAAATGATGTGCCGTTACGCCGACTATATCGAGCAGGTCTTCGTGAAGGACGGCAGCGCAAAGTTCACCACGCCCGGCCACGAGGAGATCGAGCTGGCGCTGGTCAGGCTGTACTACGCTACCGGCGAAAAGCGGTATCTGGAGCTCAGCAAATTCTTCATCGACAAGCGGGGCACGCAGCCGGAAGACCTCTCCTTTGAAAAGGACAGGGATCTCACCAGGCAGTGCGGCTATAACCAGAGCCACCTGCCCGTCCGGGAGCAGTTCGAGGCCGTCGGCCATTCCGTACGAGCCGGATACCTGTATACCGCCATGGCGGATATCGCAAGGGAATACGGCGATGAGGCGCTTGCCGCCGCCTGCCGCAAGCTGTTCGACAACATCGCTTTCCGCAGGATGTATATCACCGGCGGCGTGGGCTCCGCACATATCGGCGAGACCTATACCATCGATTACGACCTGCCCAACGACGTCGCCTATACCGAGACCTGCGCCGCCATCTCTCTGGCATATTTCGCAAGGCGCATGTCGCAGCTGGAAGCGGATGCCAAGTATGCAGACGTGATCGAAAGGGTACTGTATAACGGCTTCCTGTCCGGCACGTCGCTGGACGGCAAGCACTTCTTCTATACAAATCCGCTGGAGATCGACGTATCGAGGCATTACCGCCACACCACCACCGCCAACACGGACTGGCTGCCTCCGACCCAACGTGTCGAGGTGTTCAGCTGCTCCTGCTGCCCGCCCAACATCACGAGATTCGTCGCCTCGGTGGGAGACTATCTGTATTCCGTGAACGACGAAGCCGTCGTCATCGATCAGTACATGAATTCCGAGGCAAGCTACGAAGGCGTCACCATTCATGTCGAGACCGACTACCCCGTCAGCGGCGATATCAAGCTCCGTGTCGGCGGCCTCGGCAGGAAAAAGCTGATGCTCCGTATCCCGTCCTGGTGCGCTTCCTTCCGCCTGAATACGGCCTATGTTCCTGAAAAAGGCTATGCCGTGATCGAAAATGCGGACGGTACCGACATCCTGCTCACGCTGGACATGAAGCCGGTGCTGATGCAGGGGCATCCCGAGATCGCCGCAGCCGCCGGAAAGGTATGCGTGATGCGGGGTCCCGTGGTGTACTGTCTGGAAGGTCAGGACAACGGAGGAAGGC
>JAZLHZ010000167.1:0-11461 GCA_045617085.1 Clostridia bacterium | reverse complement strand
ATCCCACATAGTTTGGAATTGAGTCTTTTTCCCACAGGATTTTTCATTGAAGCCAAAGAACCATAATACTACAAAGAAACAGCGGCTCCCGTTGGAACCGCTGTTTTGGAGGTACCACCCGGATTCGGACCGGGGATAAAGGTTTTGCAGACCTTTGCCTTACCACTTGGCGATGGTACCACATAAGTGGAGCGGTAGACGAGACTCGGACTCGCGACCTCCACCTTGGCAAGGTGGCGCTCTACCAACTGAGCTACTACCGCAGATAAGCTTTTGTTTGAAATGCGGGCGAAGAGACTCGAACTCATACGGTTTCCCACCGGAACCTAAATCCGGCGCGTCTGCCAATTCCGCCACGCCCGCAAATCATCGGTCAAAGGCGGTTCCGCCCTTCAAACAAAAGCTATTTTACCACTACCGGCATGATTTGTCAAGGGGTAATCTTTCAAACAACCTACAATTAACAAATCAGTCCAGTACGATGCAGGCGAGGATCTTCAGAGGCTCATCTCCGATGCACTCTACGCCGTGGCCGTGACCGCTGCCGGTGCTCATGGCATCGCCTGCAGTGACTTCGATCTCCTTGTCATCGTCCCTGACTTTGCCCTTGCCGGAGATGAAGTAGAACATCTCGGTCTCGTTCTGATGGACATGGTAGCCGATGGAGCAGCCGGGGTTGACGGTGATGACGTTGAAAAGGCGGGTATGTGCGGGATTTTCGGGGAGGAGCTTGGCGAGGATGATGTCGCCGTTGCCGTCACGCATGCGGGTCTTGACGGTGATCTCATTGTCCTTGGAGAAAGTAACCATAATTCAAATACCTCCGAATACTGTGTTTTTTATTGCGCATTTTTTTCGTAGATCAGCCGCAGTCCCTTGAGAGTCAGCGTGCCGTCCAGTACATCGATCTTGTCGGTCTCGTCGGCGACCAGCAGAGCAAGACCGCCGGTCGCAATGACCTTGGCGTCCGGTGCGCCCATTTCCTGACGCATTTTGTCGACCAGGTGGCTGATGAGTCCCACATAGCCGTAGACGATGCCGCTCTGCATGTTTGCGACGGTGTTCTTTCCGATGACTGAGGCGGGCTTCATCAGCTCAAAGTGGGGGAGCTTGGCAGCTCTGTCGGTGAGGGCTTCCGCCGCCAGCTTGAGGCCGGGGCAGATGGCGCCGCCGAGGAATTCGCCCTTTTCACTCATTACGCCGAAAGTGGTGGCAGTGCCGAAATCGATATAGATGCAGGGTCCGCCATACAGCTCGTAGGCTGCCACGGCATTGGCGATACGATCGGAGCCCAGCTCGTTGGGGTGGTCATAGAGAATGCTGATTCCGGTGTTGATGCCGGACTTGACCGACAGGGGCTTGATGCCGAAATAGTTGGTCAGCATGTGCTCAATGGTGAAATTGATGGAGGGGACGACCGAAGAATAGATGATGCCGGTAACGCAGTTCATGTCGAGGTTGTTGTGGGCGAACAGGTTGGCAAGCAGTATGCCGTATTCGTCCGAGGATTTGGTCTTGCTGGTGGTGAGCCGCCAGTATTGCACCATGTTGTCGCCGTCAAAAAGTGCTGTTTTGATGTTGGTGTTGCCGATATCCAGTGTCAGAATCATTTTTTCAATACCTCATATTAAAATCAGATGTGTTTTTCCAGCTTCCATACGGCGCTCAGTACGGGCTTGGCGAGAAGCCCGGCTTCCGCTGCCTCAGAGGCGCCGGCGATCAGTCCGGTGCCGCCTATGATGGCGAGGACCTTTGCGGTATCGATGCCGCAGATGACATAAAACAGCAGCATAAGACCGAGATAGAATACGGTGTTCGTCAGCGAGCCGAGCACTGCTGCGGGTACGATGGCTTTCAGGCTGCGGCTGTTCTTCTTAGCCAGTGCCTTATACACAAAGTGGGTTACGGTGGGAACGAGCAGCCGGGGCAGGAAGCACATGATGAGTGCCAGCACGGGCTGCGCCGCCACGAGGGTCGCCGCCAGAGCCGAGGGCGTGCCGTAGATGCCGAAGGCGGAAATGGCGCTGACGGTGCCGAAGCAGGCACCTAACAGCAGACCGGTCTTCAGTCCCAGCAGGATCGTGCCGATGATGACCGGAAGATGCAGCAGCGTCAGATTGATAAAGCCCAGCGGTATCATTCCCACGGGGGTCAGACCGAACAAAAGCACCAGTGCCACGAACATGCCGGTGAGTATAAATGAGCGCATATCCTTCTTCATAACAGGTCAGCTCCTTTGTTTTTGACTATTATAACCTCTTTTGATTTTTTTTTCAATTCTCTTTTGTAAAATGTTGCATAGTTTTCTTCTTTGTGGTATAATGTATGAAAAAAACAGGAGGATTACGGGAATGGCATGTGACTGCAAGGGCGTGATCAAGGGTCTTGCCCATATCGGCATTCGGGTAAAGGACACCGAGGTTTCCAAGAAATTCTATACGGAGCTGCTGGGCTTTGAACTCTCTTCCGAGCAGCAGCTGGGCGCATCGCATCTGACCTTCCTCAGAGCGGGCAGCTGTGAGCTGGAACTCATCTGCGGCGCCACGTATGAGGAGCGTACCGCCGGTCAGATCGACCATGTGGCGGTGGAGGTCAAGGGCATCGAGACTTTTGTCGAGAAGCTGAAGGCAGCGGGTGTGAATATGCTGGGCGATGTGGCTACCTGTCCGACTCTGCTGGACGGCGTGAAGAACGTGTTCTTCACCGGTCCCGACGGCGAGCGGATCGAATTCTTTGAGTACTACAACAGATAACGGTATCGTTTTTCACCGGGCGGAGGCGTCGGCTTCCGTCCGTTTGCGTTTCCAAATGAGAAATTAACCATAATATAAGCTTGAAGCTTGCAGGAACTTGAGAAAATACGTCAAATTATTATGAGCACTCCCGGAGAAGACATGCTTTTCGGGAGGGTGAGAGCGAGATTTGAAGGCAACGATGGAGTAAAAAATGGAGTAATGGAATGAGAATGGAGAGCAAGGAGTGATAAGAAAATGAGAAAGCTGCCGGACGGATGGATAGAGGATCTCAGGAACAGGAATGACATTGTGGACGTGGTGGCAAGCTATGTGGAATTGAAGCAGAAGGGCAGACGCTTCTGGGGTCGGTGTCCCTTCCATGGCGAGAAGACACCGTCGTTTTCGGTGGACAGCGAATCGCAGATGTTTTACTGCTTCGGCTGTCACAAGGGCGGTACCGTCATCAACTTCGTGATGGAAGAGGAGCACATGGAGTTTATGGAGGCGATCCGTTTTCTGGCAGACCGGGCGCACATCGAGGTGCCTGCGCTGGAGGATGACGGAGTGAAATGCCCTGCCGAAAACAGAGAACTCAAGGACCGGCTGCTGGAGGCCAACCGTGAGGCGGCCAGGTTCTATCACCGCACGCTGTGGACGCCGGAAGGCGCCACCGCACTGACTTACCTTCACAAGCGGGGACTGGACGATTCCGCCATCAAGCGGTTCGGTCTGGGTGCAACACCTGCGGCGGGAGACGGACTGACAAGGTATTTGCTGAGTCTGGGCTACAAGCCGGAGGAGTTGAAGCAGGTCAATCTGACCGGAGAAAAGGACGGAAGGCTTTACGATGTTTTCCGCAACCGGGCGCAGTTCCCCATTATCAATGCACAGGGCAATGTGCTGGGCTTCGGCGGCAGAGTGCTGGGCGACGGCAATCCCAAATACCTCAACACGTCGGATACGCCGGTGTTCAACAAGCGTCAGGGCGTGTATGCGTGGAACATGCTCCATAAGGAGCGGGGCCTGAAACGGGTCATCATCGTTGAGGGCTATATGGATGTGGTCTCGCTGAGGAGCCACGGCATTCCCGGCGTTGTGGCTACACTGGGTACGGCACTGACCGAGGAGCAGGCGAGGCTCGTCAAGCGGTATGCGCCGGAGATCTGGGTCTGCTATGACGGCGACTCCGCCGGTCAGAAGGCCATTTTGCGGGCGATCGAGATCTTTTCCAAGATCGATGTGCCGATCCGGGTGCTGGATATTCCCGGGGACATGGACCCGGACGATTACGTCAAAAAAGAGGGCGCAGCCGGGTTTGAGGCACTGAAGCCGATACAACCCTGTGAATACCGGATGCTGCGGGCGGCGGACGGGCTTGATCTGGAGCAGCCGGAGGATCGGACGAGATATACGATGGCGTGCTGCAAGATCCTCTGCGATGTCAAGAGCTCGGTGGAGCTGGACAACTATCTGAAAAAGCTGTCCCTGCAGACGGGCTACACGAAAGAAGTACTGCAGCGGCAGATGGGTCAGGATTCTTCAAAGCTTCTCGAAGAAGAGAGAAAGCGGGAAGAACGGGAGATGCACCGTCTGCAGATAAAAAACAGAGAGACGCCGGAAACGCCGCTGTCCAAGGCGGAAATGATGATCATCCGTCTATTGTCGGAGGGCGTTGCCTGCGAGGAAAGCGTATTGAGCTGCTTCGTGACGCCGCTGTACCGGGAGGTCGCCGGAAGGCTGATGCGGGGCGAAAAGCTGGCCTCGATACTGGAAAGCCTGTCCGAGGAGGAACGCAACCGCACTGCCAAGGCATTGGCGGACGATGCGGAGCTGGACGACAGCAAGCACGGCGAAAGCCTTGCCGACTGCATCATCCGGCTGAAGATCGGCGCACTGGAAAAGCAGATCGAGGATGAGAAAACGCTTCTGATCAGCGCCGATGAAAAGGAACGCATTCTGCACATACAAAATATACAGCGCCTCACGGCACAGAAAAGTGCGCTGTGGGGACAGAAAAACAGACAATAAGAGAACGGAAAATGAAGAAAAGGTGGACCGATTGTTCACTGCCGATTGAAAAAGAGGGGTGTTTGTTTTATGGAAAACAGAACCGCAGACGAATCCAGACAGGAAATCAGTATTTTCGACAAACCCGAAACCGAGGAGCTTCTGAAGCAGGCTTCGACAAAGAAAGTCATGAGCCTTCAGGAGGTCGTTGACCTGTTTGTGGATATCAACCCCAACAGCGACCAGTTTGACATGATCCTCGAAAAGCTGGAAAGCATGGGCGTCAGTGTCAATGTGGACGATATCAAGGACGTCAGCATTGAGGAGCCGGATGTCATCGGTGAGCCGGATGACGGTGTTGTGGATGATGATCTGAGCGTCCCCGAGGGCATTGCCATTGACGATCCGGTACGTATGTACCTCAAGGAGATCGGCAAGGTGCCGCTGCTTTCTCCGGAAGAGGAAAAGGAGCTGGCACAACGCATGGAGGACGGCGATGCTAAGGCCAGAGAAAAGCTGGTCAACGCCAACCTGCGTCTGGTGGTCTCTATCGCCAAACGGTATGTGGGCAGGGGAATGCTGCTGCTGGATCTGATCCAGGAGGGCAATCTGGGCCTTATCAAGGCAGTTGAGAAGTTCGACTTCCACAAGGGCTTCAAGTTTTCGACCTATGCGACCTGGTGGATCCGTCAGGCCATCACCCGTGCCATCGCCGATCAGGCAAGGACGATCCGCATTCCCGTACACATGGTCGAAACCATCAACAAGTTCATCCGCATCTCCCGCCAGCTGCTTCAGCAGAACGGCAGAGAACCCTCGCCCGAGGAAATCGCCAAGGAGATGGATGTGACCGTTGATAAGGTGCACGAGATCATCAAGATCGCACAGGAACCGGTCTCCCTCGAAACGCCTATCGGCGAAGAGGAGGACAGCCATCTGGGCGACTTCCTGGCAGACGAAGAATCTCCCGCTCCCGCAGATGCGGCGGCCTATTCTCTGCTGAGAGAGCAGCTGATGACCGTTCTGGATACCCTGACCCAGCGTGAAAAGATGGTGCTGAAGCTGCGCTTCGGTCTGGTGGACGGCAGAGCCCGCACGCTGGAAGAGGTCGGCAAGGACTTCGGCGTCACGAGAGAACGCATCCGTCAGATCGAGGCCAAGGCGCTGAGAAAGCTCCGCCATCCCAGCCGCTCCAAGAAGCTGAAGGACTATCTGGACTGATGAAAACGGTGATAGACAAGCGCCTGGAAATGCTGCTGGAGCTGGTGCCGGAATGTGAGCTGTGTGCGGATATCGGCACCGATCACGGCTATCTGGGTATCGAACTGCTGAAAAGGGGCATCTGCAAAAGAGTGCAGTTCAGCGATATCAGCGCTCCGTCTTTGGACAAGGCGAGGCTCCATACCGCTATGGCGGGACTGGAAGACAAAGCCGTGTTTACCGTGGCGGACGGCGTGAATAAACTGGAAAAGGACGCCGGTGCGGTGATCATCGCCGGCATGGGCGCAGACACCATTCTTTCGATCATCGAAAACGACAAGGACAAGCTGGATGATGCGGTGCTGATATTGGAGCCCAACATCAACCCGGACACGGTGCGTGCAAGCCTTCCGAGGCTGGGCTACCGCATTGCGGACGAAAGCATGACGAAAGACAACGGCAGGTTTTATACGGCGATCCGTGCGGAAAAGGGCAGCGAGGAATATACAAGAGAACAGCTGCTGGCAGGCCCGAGGCTTCTTGAAAGAAAGCCGGAGGTCCTGAAGGAATATGTCGGACGCTGGATCGGAATACAGACAAAAGCCCTGAAAGGCGCAACGGACGGAAACGACGAGCATGCCGCAGAAACGATAAAAAAAGAGCTGGACTGCTGGCATAATATCGAAAATACACTAATATAAACACTCTCCGCTGAGGAGAACCGATACACAGGAGGAAATGACACATGCAGTTGGAACAGTTGATTGAATACATGAAGGTGGACATGGAAGCGGAGAGCTTTGCGGATGTCATGCGCAACGATCCGCAGAGACAGAACCTGCTGAAGCTGAGGGATTCCATTCTGACCCAGCAGGAGGATGTAAAGAAATTCGAGACCAACATCGACAAGCTGAACGACAAGCTGGAGGCTACTTCGGAAGAGATCAAAAAGGTACAGGAGCAGATCGATGCCGTACCTCAGCTTTCCGAAGATGCAACATATGAAGAGGTCAGCGCTCAGCGTGCCGAGCTTTCCAAGCTGGAGGAGACTCTTGCCCAGCATATCGCCGATCTTACCCAGATGGCCAATACTGCCCGCAACAACGAGAAGAACATCAGCAGCCTGATCCGCAGCATTGCCCAGAAGAAGACAGATTACGATACCCTGAAGAAGGACTATGAGCAGCAGCTCAAGGAGCAGAAGACCCGGCTGGCACAGCTCAAGGCAAAGGTGGAAGCCGCTGCCAAGGATGTGCCCGCAGAGCTGATGGAGGAGTACAATACCACCCGTCAGCATATCACGCCGCCGATGGCAGAGCTGGCCGGAAACCGCTGCAGCGGCTGCAATATGTCTCTGCCCGCTGCCGTGGCCTCCAAGGTGGCTTCGGGAACCTCCGTATGCCGCTGCGATACCTGCGGAAGGATCCTGTTCATTAAGGCATAAATGAATTGCGCTCCCCGGTGAATCAGTCGGGGAGACGTATTTGTATCAAAGGAGATTTTTGCCGTGACAGAGCTTGAGCATCTGAGAGAGCTTGCAAAGCAGTATGCCGAATTTGCGCTGAGCGATACATTCAAAGAGACGAAGGAAATGTACCGCCGTCACAATGCACTGAATATCGTGCGGCCGCCGGTGCTGGTGTTTGAAGAGCCCTGGGGCGAGTTCGCAGATAATGAGGAATTGAAGCCGGTATGCAGTGATGAAAAACTGCGGAGCTATGAGATGCAGCTGCGGCAGGAGCTTTTTCAGCTGCGGCATTTCCGGGGCAATTATATCGTTCATGACTATTGGCGCAGCGGCGTTGTGCTGCATGACAGCGGCAACGGTTTGGCGGTGGAAGAGGATATCAAGACGGTCAAGACCGGAACGCATATCGTTTCGCATATATATAAGGACACGATACCGGATGCCGAAACCTTTCTGAAAAAGGTCAGAACACCCGTCATCACTTATGACAGGGAGCAGACCGAGCGGAATCTTGCCGATGCCGAAGATATCTTCGGCGGCATCCTCCGGGTGAAAAAGGCGGGCGTTAGCCTGTATCTTGCCTCATGGGATCAGATCCCGAGATTCCACGGCGTGGAGAATGTGCTGACCGATTTGTATGACGAGCCGGAATATGCGCATCTGCTGATCGATCGTTTTACCGAGAACCATATCGCCGTCATGAAACAGTACGAGGCGCTCAACGTGCTGGATACCGACCCGATGTATCTGCATTGCACGCCGGCGCCCACTTTCGAGCTGCCGGTAAAGGATATGGACAGGGACGATATCACATTGAAGGATGTGTGGGCCAGAGGTATGGCGCAGATATTCGCCGTGGTATCGCCGAAAATGCATGACGAGTTCGATTTTCAGTATATGCAGAAGCTGTTCGATATGTGCGGTCTTTCGTATTACGGCTGCTGTGAGCCGCTGCATCAGAAGGTGGACGACCTGAGAAGACGCTTCAAAAACCTGCGGCGCATCTCCATTACCGCATGGGCGGACCCGGATGCGGCGGCAGAAAGGATCGGAAAGGATTTCGTGCTGTCCTACAAGCCCAATCCGGCCTTTGTGGCAGGCAAATCCTTTGACTCCGAACCGGTGAAGGCGGAGATAAAACGGGTCCTGGAAGCCTGCAAACGCAATTCCACGCCCTGTGAGTTCATCCTGAAGGACATCAGCACAACGTCCAACAACTATACCAATCTCACGAAGTGGGTGGAGACGGTCAACTCCGTCATTGATTCTTACTATTAAAAACGGTACTCCCTTAGCAGGGGAGCACCGTTGGGTCATTCTTTTCCGAGCCAGTATCTTTCAAGAGGCTTATAGAGGAGCATGGCTGCGGCAATGGTGATGGCGATCTCCGGCAGCATGTAGGAGCCGTTATAGACCAGCGAGTACCATGCAGAGGCATAGCCCAGCTCGTTGGGCCACAGCGCATCCCAGATCATCCAGCCGCTGAGGAAGTGGAAGAACAGCCGCAGTCCAAGCCCCAGACAGATACCGGCACAGATCGAGGCGCGGCGGTTCTTGATGACACCGTTGAATACGGCGGACAGACCGACTGAGGAGAAGGCGAGCGTGTAGTCCAGCAGGATGATGCCGACAGCCATCAGGAAGCTCGTGGCATACTGCACGTTGTCGATGCCCAGAAGCAGCTTGATCACGCTGTAAATGAAGGCGATGAACAGCCCCCATTTCGTGCCGTGCCGCTGCGCGACAAAGACGAGAGGCAGCATGGAGCAGACGGTGACGCTGCCACCCAGCGCCCACGGGATCTTCAGATAGCTCAGGATCACGGTCAGCGCCAGCATGACGGCACTCTCGACCAGCAGTCTTGTTTTCTTGATTTGGTTCATGTGAAAGACCTCCTTCGGGAAATTGGGAAAAATAAAACCGCATACGCCGGGCGTATACGGGAAGGAAGTTGCAAAACCTGCTGCATATGATATGCAATGTGTTTTGCAACCGCTTCCCTACGGTGGGATTATCCACACAGGTTCCAAGGGACTGACACAGCAGGTGTCTATCTCAGCAAAAGCGCCCCCAGCGGTATGCACAGATTGTAATGCGGATTGTTTCGTTTGTCAAGTAAATTGTTTGTAACGGAGGCGGACAGAATATGTTGGAAGCATTGAAACAACAGGTCTATGAGGCCAATATGGAGCTGTGGAAGCGGGGACTTATCGTTTATACCTGGGGCAATGTCAGTGGTATCGACAGAGAAAAGGGGATCGTTGCCATCAAGCCTTCCGGCGTACCGTATGAGACGCTGAAGGCAGAGGATATCGTACTGCTGGACCTTGCAACGGGAGAAACCATAGAAGGCAGTCTTCGTCCTTCGTCCGATGCACCGACGCATCTGGTGCTGTACCGCTCGTTTGAAGGCATCGGCGGTGTGGTGCATACGCACTCCACCGTGGCGACTGCATGGGCACAGGCGGGAAGAGACCTCAACTGCTTCGGAACGACTCATGCGGATTACTTCCGTGACTGTGTACCCTGTACGAGGTTCCTGACGGAGCAGGAGACGGCAGGCGCCTATGAAGCAGAGACCGGCAATGTCATCGTCGAAACGTTTGAAGGCCGGAATCCTGTATATACCCCCGCAGTGCTGGTGAGAGGTCACGGCCCGTTTACCTGGGGAAAGGATGCTGCAGAAGCAGTACACAATGCGGTGGTGCTGGAAGAAATGGCGGAGATGGCACTGTATACCGTGCAGCTGAATCCGTCGGTGCAGCCGGTTCCTCAGCATATTCAGGACAAGCATTTTTACCGCAAGCACGGCAAGAACGCCTACTATGGTCAAATAGATAAAAAATGACTTATAAATTTGTAGACGGCTAACAAAATTTGTCTATATATACGGATTTGTCGAAGATGTGGCGGATTTACGGAAACATAATGCGTTCGCAAATGTTGAGTAACCGTCGGATTGCAGTCGTTCTCAAATACGAATTCACACACAATTATACAATGTGCACAAAAAAATGCTGTTGTACGTAAAGCAAGGAACGGCGAAATCCGTCCCGGAATGGCATGCTGGCAATGTGCACGAAAAACATATCGATAAATTTGTGTGGTTTTGCCACTGGATTTTTTTACGATAAAAAAGTATAATATAAACATCACAGCGAAAGCTGTATATGTCCCCCTGTAACCAAGTTGTATATAATTAAAGAGGAGGAAATCCCACATGGCAAGCGTATCCCTTCAGCACATCTACAAGGTTTACAACGGCGGCGTGACCGCAGTTTCCGACTTCTGCCTCGACATCGAGGATAAGGAGTTCATCGTTCTGGTCGGACCTTCCGGCTGCGGCAAGTCCACCACCCTCCGTATGGTAGCAGGTCTGGAAGAGATCTCCGAAGGCTCTCTGTACATCGGCGACAAGCTGGTCAACGACGTAGCTCCCAAGGATCGCGATATCGCAATGGTTTTCCAGAACTACGCTCTGTATCCCCACATGACCGTTTATGACAACATGGCATTCGGTCTGAAGCTGCGCAAGACCCCCAAGGCAGAGATCGACAACCGTGTTAAGGAAGCTGCTAAGATCCTGGACATCGAGCACCTCCTCAATCGTAAGCCTAAGGCTCTTTCCGGCGGCCAGCGTCAGCGTGTTGCTCTGGGACGTGCAATCGTTCGTGAGCCTAAGGTCTTCCTGATGGACGAGCCTCTGTCCAACCTGGATGCTAAGCTGCGTGTTCAGATGAGAACCGAGATCACCAAGCTGCATCAGCGCCTGCAGACCACCTTCATCTATGTTACCCACGACCAGACCGAGGCTATGACCATGGGCTCCCGTATCGTGGTTATGAAGGATGGCTTCATTCAGCAGGTAGATACTCCTCAGAACCTGTATGACTATCCCACCAACCTGTTTGTTGCAGGCTTCATCGGCAGCCCCCAGATGAACTTCTTCACTGTCAAGCTCGAGAAGGAGAACGACGGTGTGTACGCTCTGTTCGGCGACAACAAGATCAAGGTTCCCGCCGGCAAGCTGAACAAGTTCAAGGATGAGAGC
>JAZLHZ010000166.1:0-5730 GCA_045617085.1 Clostridia bacterium | reverse complement strand
CATCTGGCGCTGCAGTCCGGCAGCGATACGGTGCTTCAGCGGATGAAGCGCAGGTATACCACCGACGATTTCCGGGAGGCGGCAAAGAAGCTGCGTCAGGCTTTCCCGAACTGTGCCCTGACCACCGACGTACTGACCGGTTTCCCCGGCGAGAGCGACGAAGAGGCGCAGGAGAATCTGGACTTTATCGGGGAGATCGGCTTTGCAAGGCTGCACGTGTTTCCGTATTCCAGAAGAGCAGGCACGCTGGCGGACAAAATGCCGAACCAGATTTCACAGGAAATTAAACATCTGCGGGCGCAGAAAATCATCGAGCTCGGGAACAAATTAGAGGAGCAATACGTCAAATCTACTGTAGGAACGGTGCAGAAGGTGCTGTTCGAGGAGATCCGCGACGGGATATGCGAGGGCTATACGCCCGAATATGTCCGGGTCCGGGCGCCGGCGGACGAAGAGGTCTGCGGCTGCAGCCGGGAGGTCTTCATCGACAGGACGGAAGGCGACACCGCTTTCGGACATCTCGTGAAAAACGATACGGGTGAATAAAAGGAGTGAATGAGACAATGGGCGTGGTATCCAACGATTGTCTGTTCTGCAAGATCATCGCAGGCGATATTCCCAGCACCAAGGTATATGAAAACGACAAGGTCTATGCATTCCGGGACATCAATCCCCAGGCGCCGGTCCATGTGCTGATCGTGCCCAAGACCCATGTGGCCAACGTCATCGAGGGCGTTGCGGCGGGACTGATGGACGATCTGCTGAAGGCGGCTGTCGAGATCGCCAAGCAGGAAGGCATCGACAAGAGCGGCTTCCGTCTGCTGACCAACTGCGGCAAGGACGGTGCGCAGAGCGTGAACCATCTGCATCTGCATCTGCTGGGCGGCGCTCAGCTGGCGGAGAAGATGGGCTGATCACAGTGAGCAGTTTGCAGTTGACTGCAAAGCTAATCAAATGCTAATGATAAGAAACATGATAGTAAACAAAGAATTAGCATTTAAAAGTATTGACGTGTTGCCGGTATTGTAGTATAATACCCTTTGTGTGGCGACCCCATGCTGCTACATTGGCCATACAGTGCCAGCAATCGCGAGGGGAGGGAAAACACTATGTCTGAAGTACGTATTCGTGAAGGCGAAAACCTGGAAAGCGCTCTGAGAAGATTCAAGCGTCTGACAGCTCGCGCCGGCATTCTGGCTGAGGCCAGGAAGCGTGAACACTATGAGAAGCCCAGCGTAAAGCGCAAGAAGAAGGCTGAAGCAGCCCGTAAGCGCAAGTACTGATAAGCCGGAGTGTTATCACAGTAACAAAGAGCCTCTTTGCTTTAAGCAGAGAGGTTCTTTCAGAGAGAATACATTCAAGAGTACAATCTATAGAACATAATCAAAGGGTGTAGAGCAAGTGAAGTACCTGATGCTTTTGAAGCCGTTCGCAAACGTGAACTACCGGAAGGAAGCATTGACACTGGCTGCCGCCGAGGCGCATGCGCTGCTGGAAAAAGCGGGCGTGCCATGCGAAGTAAGGCAGAGCAGCCTGATGGATGCGGATACGCTGGAGTTTGAATGCGGACAGCTGACCGACAGGCAGATCGAAACACTTTCGCTTTCCTCACATCTGTATCTCCTGTTCATGCAGGGGGAGAACGGGCTTGTGCCGGTTTCGGGAAAGAGACACTCGGTTTTTGGGGACGAGCTGCCGCTGATCCTGAAATACAAGGGCAAGACCAACGAGACGTTTACCGAATTCATGCTGAACATGGCGCTGTGCAGCTCCTCCTTCGACATGGGCGAAGGGCTTACGGTGCTGGATCCCATGTGCAGCAAGGGCACGACGCTGTTTGAGGCGCTCAACCGGGGCTGGAATGCGCTGGGCTTTGACAGCGACGGGAAGGCAGTGGCGGAGGGCAGTGCATTCTTCAAGAAGTATCTGGAGATGAACCGTCTGAAGCATACCGTAGCCGAGAAATCGCTGACGGCAAAGGGCAGGGAGCTGACAAAGCTGACCGTTTTTGAGACCGCCGCCTCTGCGGAGAAGTTCAAAAAGGGGAACAAGCTGACGCTGAGCATGGGTTCTGCGGATTCGTCTAAGCTCAATGCCGTGTACAAAAAGCCGGTCTGCGACCTCATCGTGTGCGATCTTCCCTACGGCGTGCAGCATTCGGCAAGCGACAGGAAGCAGCCGCTGGAGGATATGCTCTATAACGTGCTTCCGGTCTGGACAGAGCTGCTCAGAACCGGCGGCGCAATGGCGCTCTCCTTCAACACCAACACGCTGAAAAGCGAGATGGTGCGGGGCATGATGGCCGAGGTCGGGCTGGACGTGATGTTCGGCGATGACTACGATCATCTGACGCATCGGGTGGAACAGGCGATTACAAGGGATGTTGCCGTGGCGGTAAGACGCTTCTGACAGTCAAAACATAATATAAAATTAGCGTTCATCTATTGCAAATCATCATCGGATGTGCTATAATATACAATGCATTGTGTAAGTGAGGTGAGAAATAATGAAAGAAAAGATTCATCCCAACTACGGTAAGGCTATCGTGCGCTGCGTATGCGGTGAGACCTTTGAGACCGGCTCCGTAAAGAAAGAGCTGCGTGTTGATATCTGCTCCAAGTGCCATCCCTTCTACACCGGCAAGCAGAAGATGGTTGATACCGGCGGCCGTGTGGATCGCTTCAAGAAGCGTTACGGCATGTAATCCCGTACTCAAAGCACAACATCAGATCGGGCGTGTGCCGTCCGGTCTGTTTTGTTTTATTCATATTTCCAAAGAATGCGATACAATAAGGAGAATGTACCGATGTCCTCCGAGAAGAAAAACACAAATAAAAAAGCATGCGTTTCCGTCGGCGGTCAGGCCGTGATGGAAGGCGTCATGATGCAGGGCCCCGACCGGGTGGCGCTGGCGGTAAGAAGAAGTGACGGCAAGGTCGTGCTGAAGGTAAAGCCCCTCAAGCAGCCCAAGGACAAATACCCCATCCTCGGCTGGCCGATCATCCGGGGCGTGGTGAGCTTCTGCTATCAGCTGTATAACGGCATGAAGACCCTCACCGAGTCCGCAGAGATCGCCGGGGAAGAGATGGAGGAGCCCTCCAAGTTCGAGAAGAAGTTTGCCGAGATCTTCCACATGAAGGCCGATGACGTGATGATGGTGTTCGCCGTGATCCTGGCGCTGCTGCTGAGCATCGTGCTGTTCTTCGTGATCCCGACGGCCATCGAGACGCTGTTGAGAAGATTCATTACGAGTCGGGTGCTGCTCAACATCATCGGCGGCGTACTGCGTATCGTCATGTTCCTGGGGTATGTGGCGCTGGTCTCCAAAATGAAGGAGATCAAGCGGGTGTTCATGTACCACGGCGCAGAGCACAAGTCGATATTCTGCTTTGAGAGCGGCAAGGAGCTGACAGTGGAGAATGCCCAGCAGTTTACGACGCTGCATCCCCGCTGCGGCACCAGCTTCCTCGTGATCGTCATGGTCATTTCGATATTCATCTTCACGATCCTCGGCACCAACAGCACCAACGTGTTTGCCAGAGTCGGCAGCCGTCTGCTGCTGCTGCCGCTGGTGGCAGGAGTGTCGTATGAGATCCTCAAGTGGCTCGGCAGGGCGGAGGATACGCCCATCGTGCGGGCGCTGAAATGGCCGGGTCTGATGGTGCAGAAGATCACCACCGCCCAGCCCGACGATTCCATGGTCGAGGTAGCGTTGATCTCGCTGAAGGCGGCTCTGGGCATGCCCGATCCGCTGCCGAAGGAGCTGGATCCCGACTATACGGAACCGCAGGAGGATGCGGATACCGATGAAACTGAAGCAGTGGAGTGACGATGCCATCCGCCGCATCGAAGCGGCCACCGGCGATGACGGATATTCCAATGTCCGGGATATCGTGGAATGCGTGACCGGCTGGGATTATCGCAAACAGCGCTTCTTTGCGGACAGGGAGATCGACAGTATGCTGCCCGCACTGGAGGAGCTGACCGCAAGGCGGATCGGCGGAGAACCGCTGCAGTATCTCGTCGGCTCTACGGGCTTTATGCATATCGAGCTCAAATGCGACAAAAGGGCGCTGATCCCGAGACAGGATACCGAGACCCTGTGTGAGGCGGCGCTGGAACGGCTGAAAAAAGAGGCAAAGGTCTGGGACCTGTGCTGCGGCACGGGCGCCATCGGTCTGGCACTGGCGTCTGAAAGAAGCGATATCTCCGTACTGCTGAGCGACGTCAGCACGGAGGCGCTGAGCCTGGCGATGGAGAATGCGGACCTGCTGAAGCTGAAAAATGTGCGCTTTGCGAGGGGCGATCTGTTCCTCGCAGCGCAGGAGACCTTTGACATGATCGCCTGTAATCCGCCGTATCTGACGCAGGAGGATATGGATGAATTGCAGACGGAGGTCAGATATGAACCCCGGCTGGCGCTCTTCGGCGGCAGCGACGGGCTGGATTTCTACCGCAGGATCGCTGCGGAGGCGGCGGATCATCTGACGGACAGGGGTTTTCTGCTGCTGGAGGTCGGCGCAGGTCAGGCGCAGGACGTGGCAGAGCTGCTGAAACGGGATTTTGACACGGAGCTGATCCGGGATATAAACGGGATCGAACGGGTGGTTTGCGCCCGCAAGAAGGGTTGATTATCATATGACAGACAAGGACTGCGCAAGGATCGCAGGCAAACTGGAAGCACTGGAAGCTCAGTATCAGGAGCTTTCGGTGCGTATTACGTTGCCGGAAGTTATTTCGGATGCACCGCTTTTTCAGAAGCTGATGCGGGAGCACAGCGCCCTTTCCGAGAATGCGGAATTCGCCGTGCAGTTCCGCAAAACGATGGAGGACATTGCGGCAGCGGAGGAAATGCAGAGCGGCGACGATGCCGAGATGAAGGAAATGGCGGAGGAGGAGCTCAATGAGCTCCGTCCGAAGTTGGCAGCGATGATCGAGGAAGCCCGCATACGGCTGCTGCCCAAGGACCCGGACGACTACCGCAACGCCCTCGTGGAGGTGCGGGGCGGTGCAGGCGGCGAGGAAGCGGCGCTGTTTGCGGCGGAGCTCATCCGCATGTACATCCACTATGCCGAGGAACGGGGCTGGAAGACCGAGCTGACCGACAATGAGGAGACGGAGCTGGGCGGCATCAAGCAGGCCACGCTGATGGTGCAGGGCACCAACGTGTTCAGCCGTCTGAAATACGAGAGCGGCGTGCACCGGGTACAGCGCGTGCCCGTGACCGAGTCCGGCGGCAGGATCCATACCTCCACCGCCACCGTGGCGGTATTGCCCGAGGCGGAGGACGTGGAGCTGGTCATCAATCCCGGCGACCTGAAGATAGATACCTACCGGGCCTCCGGCGCCGGTGGACAGCACGTCAACCGTACCGACTCTGCTGTGCGCATTACGCATCTGCCCACGGGACTGGTGGTGACCTCGCAGGATCAACGCAGCCAGATCCAGAACCGGGAACAGGCGATGCGGGTACTGCGCAGCCGACTGTATGGTGCAATGCGCCAAAAGGCGGCGGACGATTATGCCTCCGAGCGGCGGCTGCAGGTGGGTACCGGAGACCGCAGCGACCGGATCCGCACCTACAACTTTCCGCAGGGCCGGGTGACCGACCACCGCATCGGAAAGAGCATATACAGCATCGAGGACTTCATGAACGGCCACATCGACGAGATCGTGGACGCATTGATACTGGCGGAGCATACGGCGCTTCTCAACGAGGAAGACGGACGG
>JAZLHZ010000165.1:0-3122 GCA_045617085.1 Clostridia bacterium | reverse complement strand
ACTTCTTGCTTTGGCTGTTCATCAGCGTGACGGTGGCGCTGCCCTGAGCGATGCCGGTGATCACGCCGTTGTTCACGGTGACGATATCATCGTTCGAGGAGGTGCAGTTCAATCCCGTCAGTCCGTTGCAGATGGTGTCGGTCGCAAAGAGATCGAGCGTTTTGTTCGCTTCGACCGTCACGTTCGCGCGTGCTCCCGCGGGCAGATTGCCTTCGGGTGTCAGCACGACGAGAATGCAGTCCCTGGAAACCGATCCGGCGCGCACGGTGACCGCCGTCACGCCCGAGGAAATGCCGGTGACCTTGCCGTCGGCGGCGACCGACGCAATGGCGGTCGAGGATGAGCTCCAGGTGAAGTAGCCCGAGCAGCCCACCGGATAGGGGATCGCCGTCAGCTTCAGCGTGGCGCCCGCATTCATGACGTCCGTTGCCGGGCGCAGATAGATGGAGGTGGGGGCGGCCTTTTCCTCAACCGTGACGGTGAGGGTGTTCTTCACGCTGCTGTTGCCCTTGGCGGTACAGGTGATGACTGCCGTACCGGGACCGACAGCGGATACGAGACCGTCGCTGCTGACCGATGCCACGGAGGGCAGTGACGAGCTCCAGACAAAATCCTTGTCCGCGCCGGACGGGGATACCAGAGGATTGATCTGATACGAAGCGAACCGCTCCAGCGTCAGAGAGCTCTGGTTGAATGCAAATGTGATCGCCGTGGGGCTTGCCGCCAGTGCGGGCAGGCAGCACAGCATCATAGCCAGGATCAATAATATACAGGTCAAACGCTTGACAGACTTCATGGAAAGCATACCTCCGTCAGATTCGGATATTCATATTATAGACGCATTTTCGGTGCGATTAGTTCCCAAAAAAAGAAATAAGAATAAATATGCAAAAAAGGTTGACAAACAGGCACAAGTATGATATAAATTATATCATTGGGAATATTTGTTTCCGATGACGTATAAGGAACATATTGCAGAAAGGATGTATAAACATGAATTACGCAGAAGAATCTTTGAAAAAGCATTATGAATGGAAGGGCAAGATCGAGGTCGTTTGCCGTGCGCCCCTGAACAATCGTGAGGATCTGTCGCTTGCCTATACGCCCGGCGTTGCACAGCCCTGTCTGGAAATCCAGAAGGACGTCAATAAGAGCTATGAGCTGACCCGCCGCTCCAATCTCGTTGCCGTCGTGACCGACGGTACCGCCGTATTGGGTCTGGGCGACATCGGTCCCGAAGCCGGTATGCCCGTTATGGAGGGCAAGTGCGCTCTGTTTAAGGCTTTCGGCGATGTGGACGCCATTCCGCTGTGCGTGCGCTCCAAGGAAGTGGACGACATCGTGAACACCGTCCGCCTGCTGGCAGGCTCCTTCGGCGGCGTTAATCTGGAGGACATCTCCGCACCCCGCTGCTTCGAGATCGAAAAGAAGCTCAAAGCCTGCTGTGACATCCCGATCTTCCACGATGACCAGCACGGCCCCGCTGTCGTCACGCTGGCCGCCATGCTGAATGCGCTGAAGGTCGTCGGAAAGAAGATCGAAGACATCCGTGTTGTTACCAGCGGCGCTGGCGCTGCCGGCATCGCCATCATCCGTCTGCTGATCTCGATGGGCCTCAAGGATGTGGTTATGTGCGACCGCAAGGGCGCCATCTACAAGGGACGTGACGGTCTGAATCCTGTCAAGGAGGAAATGGCGGAGATCACTAATCAGCAGATGCGCAAGGGCTCCCTCGCTGACGTCATCAAGGGTGCCGACGTGTTCATCGGCGTATCTTCCCCGAACTGCGTCACGCCCGAAATGGTGAAGAGCATGGCCGAGAAGCCCATCCTCTTCCCGATGGCAAACCCCACGCCCGAGATCATGCCCGAGCTCGCCAAGGAGGCGGGCGCTGCCGTGGTCGGTACCGGACGCAGCGACTATCCCAACCAGATCAACAACGTGCTGGCGTTCCCCGGCATATTCCGGGGCGCTCTGGACGTGCGTGCCAGCGACATCAATGACGAGATGAAGATCGCCGCAGCCAAGGCCATCGCAGGCTTCGTCACCGAGGACAAGCTCTCCGCCGACTACATCATCCCCAGTGCTCTGGACAAGACCGTGGCGCAGGCAGTGGCTAAGGCTGTTGCCGAAGCCGCAAGAAAGAGCGGAGTAGCAAGGATATAATGAGCAATTTTACGGCGAAGCCGCCATAGTCCTTCCCCACCTCAGTGGGGAAGGTGCCGAGCGATAGCGAAGCGGATAGGGCTTGACGAGTATATATAGTGGTGTTTCACCAAATGCATAGCTTTATCAGCCCTACCCACCGGCTTCGCCGGTCCCCCCTTCCCGGTGATCTGGGAAGGGACTTTTATGTTATGAATGTTAAAAATATGTTTAGGTGGGTAATGCTTGACAAATGGATTTGTCATATTTATAATAGTGCACAAGCGGTATATCCGCTAATTTGATTAGGAGGTATTCCCCATGAAGAGAACGCTTTCCCTGATTCTGGTAATGCTTCTCGCTCTGACCATGCTCTTCGCCGCATCCGCGGACGAACTGGAGATGAGCGATGTTGCCAACATGACTGCCCCCGGCGTGCTGCCCATCGTTGTGGAGCCTGTCGACCTGTCCATCGCCACCGCACAGCATGTCATGGTCACCGACTATGACGACAATGCGCTGACCAAGTTTGTCGAAGAGCAGACCGGTATCCATGTGGTATGGGATCTGCTGCCTGCAGCCGAGACCGCAACCGTGCTGGATCTGCGTCTGGCTTCCGGCGAGGCGCTGCCCGATGTCATCGCCTACGCCTTCGGCAACACCGCAGCTTCCTACGGCGATCAGGGCTATTTCCGGCCCCTGAATGACTTCTATGACAAGTACAGCTACTTCTTCCTGAATGACGCAGTCGGCATGACCAAGATGGACTACGACCAGTACTTCGCCCGTGCGAAGGCTGCCGACGGCAATATCTACGGCTATGCATACTACACCAAGTCCATCGGCGACCAGACCAAGAACACCGCTTATATCAACCATCTGTGGCTGGATAAGCTGGGTCTGGCGGTTCCCACCAATCTGGACGAGCTGTACGATGCTCTCGTTGCCTTCCGTGACAACGACATGAACGGCAACGG
>JAZLHZ010000164.1:0-13337 GCA_045617085.1 Clostridia bacterium | reverse complement strand
CACATGACATACGAGATCCTGCAAATGGATGCCGAAAAGAGAGGACTTGCAGAGGGAGAAGTCAAAGGCACTGTAAATACGCTTGTATCACTGGTGAAAGACGGTTTGCTGGATACCAAGGAAGCTTGTAAGCGGGCTCATATGACAGAACAGGAATTCAAGGCATTGCTCGCAGTCAATTGACAAGCATGACCGACAGGCGTATCACGACATTCCAAACAACAGAAAAACGTCACCCGGACAGAGTGACGTTTTTTCTGTTTATCTTTTGTACTTCTTTCTCAGCAGCACCACGCTTGCCACGAGGAGCAACGGAAATGCGATGCCGCTGATCACGCCGACCTGCAGGTTGTTCCCGGCGCTCTGCGAAACCGCACCGACCAGCGACGGGCCGACGGAAGCGCCTAAATCGCCCGCCAGTGCCAGAAAGGCAAACAGCGCCGTACCGCCCTTCGGCAATATCGCCGAGGAAATGCTGATGGAGCCCGGCCACATGATGCCGACACAGGCGCCGCACAGCGTACAGCCGATCAGACCCAGCATCGGGATCCGTGCCAGTCCCGCCAGAAGATAGCAGCCGAAGCACAGAAGTCCGGATATCGTCATAAAGATCGGCAGATTGAGTCTCTCACTGAATTTTCCGTACAGTGCCCGGCAGATGCCCATGCACACGGCAAAGCCGCAGGGACCGATCAGATCGCCCATCGCCTTGGATACATGCAGGGCCGATTCGGCAAAAGCAGATGCCCACTGCGCCATGGAGACCTCGGATGCACCTGCGCCGACCATCAGCAGCAGGAACAGCCAGAACACCTTCGTCTTCAGCAGCTCCGTCATCGTCATGCTCTGACCGTCGTCCACCAGCTTCTCGATGGGGCACACGGCGAAGTTATAGACGTTATACAGCGGGACCAATGCCCACAAAAGCGCCAAAACACGCCAGTTTTCGATGCCGAAAATCGTAAAAAACAGCGTAGAAAGCAGCACGACGCCCGCAAAACCCCAGCAGTAAAACGAGTGGAGCAGGCTCATCGTGCCCTCTTTGTTTTCAAAGGGGCAGGCTTCGATGATGGGGCTGCACAGCACCTCGATCAATCCGCTGCCCACTGCATACACGATCACGCACAGGAGGATCCCGGCGTAGGCGAACGGCAGAATGTCCGGCAGGAACGTCAGACCCGCCAGTCCTGCGGCGGAGGTGATCTGCGCCGTCAGGATGCAGGGACGGTAGCCGATCTTATCCACCACCTTGGCGCACAGGAAGTCCACGATCAGCTGTGTGAAGAAAAAGGTAGCCGAGATCAGTGCGATCTGCGTCAATGACAGCTCGTACGTATTCCGGAAGGTAACATACAGCAGCGGCAGAAAGTTAGCCGAGATCGCCTGCGTGACAAAGCCCATATACCCTGCCAGCAGTGTCTTTTTATACTTTTTTCCGTTCATATCGTTCCGATCCTTGTATCTTTTCTCAGTATGGCATATACGGATACGTCCACATATTTCCCCTTATTGAACAGCCGCTGGCGCATGGTGCCCTCGTACTTCATGAAGCACTTGGCCATGACCTTGCCGCTGGCGGGATTTGTCGTCTCGAACTGCGCCTCGATGCGGTTGATCCCCAGCTCGACAAAGGTATAATCGATGACCTTCCGGAGTGCCTCGGTCATGATGCCCCGGTTCCAGTACTCCTTTGCCAGCGAGTAACCCACCTCAACGGTGCTGTTCTGCTCGGAATATTCCATATAGCCGATAGTGCCGATGACCTTGCCGGTCTCCTTGAGAACGATGCCCCAGCTGGCCGGCTCTCTCAGCCGGTATTTGTGCTGCTGATAGCGGATATAGCGGCGGGCTTCATACTCGGAGGTGTAGGCTTCCCACAGCACATGCCGGGCGACCTGCGGGTCTCTTCCGTATTCAAAGATATCCCACGAGTCCTTCAGCTCCAGCTTCCGCAGGATCAGCCGCTCCGTTTCCAGTACCGGCATGATAAACAGTAAATCGTCGTACAAATCAATCACTCTCCGAATGCCGGAAATTTCACCCGTTTGAAATAGTCCTCCAGCATTTCCTTCCTGATCCCGTACAGACCGCCGTCACCGGCGATCTCTTCCCGAACCATTCCTGCCAGCGTTCCGGTAACATCGTATACCAGCTCCGTGCATTCCTTCGTCAGGTCGTTCAGCAGGCCTTCGGCATACTCCGCCGCACCGTTTTCAAAATAGGATTTCACCTTATTCTCGCACTCGATGGTTTTGGCAAGGATGTGCTTCTCTGTCCTGCGCAAAGTATCCCTCACGAACAGGCCGAACCGCTCCTCATCGACGGAAACCAGTGCCGAAAGATACTCGCAGCGCCACCAGAGGGAATCCTTACTGTACGTGCCCTCGCCTGCCGAAAGGACTTCCGGAAGCGCACAGGCATTGCCGTCCGTCCAGTACACGGGAATATATACCGAACAGCAGGGCACCGATGCCGCATACAGCATCTTGGTGCCGACGCCGGGCAGCTCCGTACAGATGAGTGATGCCGCCGTCTGCGCCGCATCCCAGGTCTGGGCATGCATGCAGATCGAGACGAAATTGGCATTCATGGCGCCGTATCTGGGTTCAATGAGTTCTCCCTCAAAATGATCCCTCAATACGTGCCTGATGTCCGCCTCAGTGACCTTGCCCTCGGTGCCCAACAGCTTCTCCATACGCCGTCTTCTGGGCACGGAGTTGGTCTGACGGGAAGCGGGCTTGGTGAACGTCTTGGCAAAATCGATGATCTCGCCCGGACGCAGGAGGCGGTTGTCCCTGACGAGCTGCTCCATATCCTCGGCGCAGAGGTCATAGTCGCTGCCGATGGTATAGCAGTTGGACACGGCATACGCATCGCCCGCCTTTTTTGCCGCCCACGTTCTTCCGGCGGTTTCAAGGATCCATGCCTCATTCCTGTCGCTCAGGATGAATGTATTCTCATACCGCCTGTCATACAGCGGGTTGGCATTGGCATTCTGACCGTACTGCTTCAGGAGTCCGGTAATGACATCGATGGCCTCCCGGCAGTCGGCGCTTCTTTCCAGCGCCAGACGCAGCAGGTCCATACCCAGCAGGCCTTCCTCTTTTTCACCTTCGCAGCGGCTGCCCTCGGCCTCGTTGCCGATGCACAGTCCCTTTTCGTTGACGCCCATTTCAAAGCCCCAGATCCAGTAGGGCTGGCAGCCGACAAGGGCATAGGTATGCTTCACCTGCGGGATCACGAGATTGGTGGTATGCAGCTGTGCGCCATCCTCATGATCCTCCGCCTTGAAATACCGCAGCGGCTGGCACTCGCCCAGAGGTCTGTCGCTGTTTTTGGCCAGCAGCCGCTTTCCGTTTTCGGTGCGGCTGCCGCCCAGTACAAATGTATCACATGAAAGCATCGGTTTCCCTCACAAATCAGATTTCGATTTCCCTGCCCGCCTTTGCGGAATCATAGATGCCCTGCAGCATCCGCTGTACGGTCACGCCGTCCTCCAGCGGAGAGATGGGCTTGTCGCCGGTGCGCAGGCAATGGATGAAATGTTCGATCTCGTTGTCGAATATGCCGCTCTTGCCCACAGTGGGGGTGTTGTCGGTAAGATAGCCCTCGGCCTCGCCGTAGATCTTGAGGGGGCTCATGGTGGCACCGGCCTTGGTGCCGCAGATCTGGGTAAAGCTGGATTCGGGAGCATTCATCGCCCAGCTGACCTCAAACAGCATGGTGGCGCCGTTCTCGAAGTGGATGGCGCCGACGGCAGAGTCTTCGGTATCAAAGGCAGTCACATCGCTGTCCAGAGCGGTCCAGCGGGAAATGCCCTTGGTCTTGAAATCGCCGATGGCATAGGAGGTGGAGGCGCTGACGCGGACGGGCTTCGGCCTGCCCATCAGATACCATGTACGGTCGATGCAGTGCACACCGATATCGATGACGGGGCCGCCGCCGGATTTGGAGGTATCGGTAAACCAGCCGATGGGTGTGCCTCTGCGGCGCACATAGGCGGTCTTTGCATAGTAGATCTCGCCCATCTTGCCACTCTCGACCATACCGGCCAGCAGCTGGGCTTCCTCACTGTAACGGGTGGGCACTGCCAGCATGAAGGGCACGCCCGCCTTCTCGATCTCTTCCTGCATCCGCAGCGCATGCTCCAGATTGATGGCCATGGGCTTTTCGCAGAGAATGGCCTTGCCTGCTCTGGCAGCGGCGATGGCGACCTCGGAATGAGAGCGGTTCCATACGCAGATGTCGATGTAGTCCACGTCCTCATTGGCCAGCAGCTCGTCCACGTTCTGATAAGCCTTCGGAATACCGAACTTGGCGGCAGCGTCCTTGGCCCGGTCCAGATTCCAGTCGGCGATGGCGACGATCTCCACGTCGTTTCTCTTTGCATAGGCAGGCAGATGGGCGCTCTGTGCAATATTGCCTGCGCCGATGATGCCGACCCTGATCTTCTCTCTCGTGATAATGCTCATGATCTTCTGCCTCCCGTATTACTTATGAACGACGCTGCCCAGCTCCTCGCCGCTGCAGACCTTGATGATGTTTTCCAGATTGTCCATATTGAACACCCGGATAAAGGGCACGTTTTTCTCCATGCACAGGGAGAACGCCGTGGAGTCCATGACGTGCAGCTGCATGTCGATAGCCTGCTGATAGGTCAGCTCCTTCAGCAGCTTCGCTTCGGGGTTCTTTCTGGGATCGGAGTCAAACACGCCTTCGACGTTGGTACCCTTGAAATAGGCGTCGGCTTTCAGCTCTGCGGCACGCAGAGCGCCTGCGGTGTCGGTGGTAAAGAAGGGATTACCGCTGCCGCCGGCGAGGAATACGATGTAGCCCTTTTCCATCAGCTCCAGCGCTGCATCTCTCGTATACAGCCTTGCAAAACGGGTCATCTCCTGTGCGGTCAGCACGGCAGCCTTGCCGCCGAGACGGGTAACGGCTTCCTTGGCAGCGGTGGCGTTCATGATGGTCGCCAGCATGCCCATCTGATCGGCGTCCACAGGATCCATACTGTCGGAGAAGCGGCCTCTCCAGATATTGCCGCCGCCCAGCACCACGCCGACCTGAATTCCCATTTCGGAAAGGCGGATCAGCATCCGTGCGGTCTCATTGATCCGATCCTCGGAATAGCACACGCTGGAGTTCTTGGGGAGCTCGTCAAAATTCTTGCCCTTCAGTACCGGTGCCAGCGTCTCGCCGCTGAGCTTGATAACGATGCGCTTATATGCTGCCATGATATCTATTCTCCTTCTTATCATCTTTGATTAGTCCTCCCCCGGCTCAGTGGGAAGGAGCTTATATCCTTAAAAATGGCTTATCTCGAAGGAGATAAGCCATTTTGAATTACTTGATGAATCAGTTCTTCATCTTGGTCTGCTCGGCGACTTCGGCTGCCAGGTCGTTGACCTTCTTCTCGAGGCCCTCGCCCATCTTGTAGCGGACGAAGCGGACAACGTCGGCACCCTTTGCCTTTGCAGCGATCATCTTCTCAACGGACATGGAGTCGTCCTTGACGAAGAGCTGCTCAAGCAGGCAAACGTCCTTGTAGAACTTCACGATTCTGCCCTCGACCATCTTCTCGATGATCTTCTCGGGCTTGCCCTCGTTGCGAGCCTGGGCGATCAGGATTTC
This sequence comes from Clostridia bacterium, assembly GCA_045617085.1. Classification (GTDB taxonomy): domain Bacteria; phylum Bacillota; class Clostridia; order Christensenellales; family Aristaeellaceae; genus Firm-10. Next base: position 7,706 of record JAZLHZ010000164.1, on the reverse strand, counting down.
CTTCTCGTGCTCCAGCTGGCTGGGGTCAACTTCCTCACGGCGTACGTACTCGGCTGCTACGGGAGATGCGGCTGCGATCTGCAGTGCGACATCGTGAGCAACCTCTGCCAGTGCGTCGGTCTTCTCGGCATAGCTCAGCTCGACCATAACGCCGACCTTGCCGCCCATGTGGATATAAGTGTCGATCATCTTGCCCTCTTCTGCGGCATAGCGCTCGAAGCGGCGAACGGTGATCTTCTCGCCGATCTTTGCGATCTTGGCGGTGATGTAGTCGGCAACGGTGCCGCCCTCGTACTCGGAAGCCAGCAGAGCGTCTACATCGGCGGGAGCAGCCTTTACGATCTGCTTTGCGATCTCAACAACGAGCTCCTTGAATTCGTCGGTCTTTGCAACGAAGTCGGTCTCGCAGTTTACTTCGACCAGAGCAGCGGTGTTGCACTTCTCGCAGTAGTAGGTGCCTACCAGACCTTCGCTGGCGATACGGCTTGCCTTCTTTGCGGCAGAAGCCAGACCCTTTTCGCGCAGGAAGTCTACAGCCTTATTCATGTCGCCGTCGGTTTCCTTGAGGGCCTTCTTGCAGTCCATCATGCCGGCGCCGGTGGATTCACGCAGTTCCTTAACCATCTGAGCGGTGATTACCATATCAATCATCCTCCGTTATACACGTTCAAAAACTACTTAATTGCACTGAATTATTCTTTGATTATTCCTCAACGGGAGCTGCCTCTGCCTCGGCTGCGGGAGCCTCGACATCAGTAACCTGCTCGCCCTGACGGCCTTCCAGAACGGCGTCAGCCAGCTTGCCGGCGATCAGCTTGACGGCACGGATAGCGTCGTCGTTGCCGGGGATCACGTAATCGACCTCATCGGGATCGCAGTTGGTGTCAACGATAGCAACGATCGGGATGCCCAGACGGCGTGCTTCGGTAACAGCAATGTGCTCTTTGCGGGGGTCAACAACGAACATGGCACCGGGCAGGTTCTTCATCTCGCGGATACCGCCGAGGTTCTTCTCGAGCTTCTCACGCTCGCCCAGCATCTTGATAACTTCCTTCTTGGGAAGCTGAGAGAACTGGTCGTTCTTCTCCATATTGTCGATCTCGTTGAGACGGGCAATACGGCTGCGGATGGTGCGGAAGTTGGTGAGCATGCCGCCCAGCCAACGGTTGTTGACATAGTACATGTTGCAGCGCTTGGCCTCGGACTCGATGGACTCCTGAGCCTGCTTCTTGGTGCCGACGAACAGCACGGTCTTGCCGGAGATGGCTACGTCACGGATGAACATGTAGGCTTCGTCGATCTTGCGGACGGTCTTCTGCAGGTCGATGATGTAGATGCCGTTGCGCTCGGTGAAGATGTAGGGAGCCATCTTGGGGTTCCAGCGGCGGGTCTGATGTCCGAAATGAACACCGGCCTCGAGCAGCTGCTTCATGGAAATAACTGCCATAGGGATATCCTCCTTCTGTTGTACCACCTTCCGCATCATCTCCGTCCGAGACCGCAGGGCAGGACACATTCTCTGATGTGCATAAATTTTACCCTTCGGCACGCTCAAACAGATCCGCAGAAGTGCGTTTTACCGGTCTATTATATACAATATATTGTTAACTTGCAAGCACCATCCGAACTTTTAACTTAAAAGCGCAGAGAATTAGCATTTTGCCGTTATTTGAATACTGCCGTCAGGATCCTGCTCGTTCCGTATTCGTCGATCCATTCCTTTTCTGTATGAATGATCTTTCCGTTCTCTTCCCAGCCGACGAAGGTATGCCCTTCCTCCGGATACGCATAATAGCTCTGCTGCCATTCGCCGGTCTCCTTCCACTGGGCGTTGTAGACCGGATTGAATTTGAGACCCACACAGCCGCCCTCGCCTGCCCTGACCTCCAGCGGCAGCTTTCCCTCCCGCTGCGGCGCCAGCGAACGGATATGCTTCATCGGGTTGTCCGTCGCATTCAGGTGGCGCAGGAAAGGATTGTTCGTAGTGTCCAGCTCCGTCATGCGGTTGTTGTGGCAGTAGAAGTATTTGAGCCTGCTGTTGTGCGAAAGGTCTATCTTTGTAAAGTCGTTATCGTTGATATACAGTTCGACCAGCTCTCCGTTTTTCGACACATCCAGCTCCTTCAGCCGGTTGAAGCCCGCATCGATGCCCTGACAGGCAGGCATGCCGCCGACGTCCAGCTCTTCGATCCGGTTGTCCTGCACGCCGAAAATGCGCATAGCCGGAAGAAAGCCGGTCTTCACGCCGCCGATGCCGTTGTGGTACAGATCGAGGAACACCATGTCTTCCTGTCCCGAAAGATCGAGCTCACCGCTCAGCTTACAGTTTCTCAGATAGATCTCAAAGCTCTTCAGCGGATAGACATCTTTATTATAAATATGAATGCCGAAGCCGATGACTTTTCCGTCCTCCGTCACGATGCCGTCCGAAAACGCCCTGTCCGATGCCTCAGTGCTTCTGCTCTTGTCGGTGCTGTCCAGCCGGCGCAGTATCTTCTGATACCTTTTGATCTTTTCCAGATTCGTCTCTCCGTTTTCGTCCGTATACGAAAGGAACCTGTTCAGTCCTTCTGCCATCTCCGCACTCTCCTTCCTTTTTGTACAGTATACCGTATCTGCGGCAACTCCCCTTGACGGAGACGTTAAGAGCCCGTTATTTTGGAAAAAGCCCTTGACAGGGAAGGTCAAAGATGGTATAATTTCAATAGTCAAAGATAGTCAGACTTCTTTTCAAAGAGGTGAAGGATATGAATGCACAGAAGTACACACAAAAGTCGATCGAAGCGCTGAACGAAGCGCGCAGCATTGCGCTGGAAAACGGAAACCAGCAGCTGGAGCAGTGTCATCTGCTGAATGCGCTGGCGATGCAGGAAAACGGTCTCGTACCGGAACTGATCAAGGGCATGGGCGCCGATGTCTCCGCCTTTGTCAATGCCGTTTCCGGAGAGATCGGCAGGCTCCCGAAGGTCAGCGGCGCCAACAATAATGTCTATATGTCCCCTGCGCTGGATACGGCGCTGAACGAGGCGGAAAAGACCGCTGAGCGGATGAAGGACGAATATGTATCGGTGGAGCATCTGCTTTCCGGCATGATCGACCGTCCCGACGCCGCCTCCAAGCGCATCTTTCAGGCACTGGGCATCACGAGGGACAAGCTGCTCACCTGTCTTCAGTCGGTGCGGGGCAACACCCGTGTCACCAGCGACAGCCCCGAAGACACCTATGACGCCCTGAAAAAGTACGGACAGGAGCTGGTGGAGCTCGCCCGGCAGCAGAAGTTGGACCCGGTCATCGGCCGTGACGGCGAGATCCGCAGCGTGACCCGCACCCTGCTGCGCAAGACGAAGAACAATCCCGTGCTGATCGGCGAACCCGGCGTCGGCAAAACCGCCATCGCAGAGGGGCTCGCCCAGCGCATCGTCCGGGGCGACGTGCCCGAATCGCTGAAGGACCGGAAGGTCTTCTCCCTCGACATGGGCGCACTGATCGCCGGCGCCAAGTTCCGGGGCGAGTTCGAGGAGCGTCTGAAGGCCGTCCTCGAAGAGATCAAGAAGAGCGACGGAAAGATCATCCTCTTCATCGATGAGCTGCACACCATCGTCGGCGCCGGACGCACCGAAGGCTCGATGGATGCGGGCAACATCCTCAAGCCCATGCTGGCCCGGGGCGAGCTGCACTGCATCGGCGCCACCACGCTGGACGAATACCGCAAGTATATCGAAAAGGATGCGGCGCTGGAACGGCGCTTCCAGCCGGTGCTGGTGGCCGAACCCACCGTTGAAGACAGTATTTCTATTTTGAGAGGACTGAAGGAGCGGTATGAGGTCTACCACGGCGTGAAGATCCACGATCGGGCGCTGATCGCCGCCGCCACACTGTCCCACCGCTATATTTCCGACCGTTTCCTGCCGGATAAGGCCATCGACCTGATCGACGAGGCCTGCGCCACCATCCGCACCGAGCTGGACTCCATGCCCACGGAGCTGGACGAGATCTCCCGCCGCATCATGCTGCTGGAGATCGAGGAGGCCGCACTGAGCAGGGAGACCGATGACGTGAGCCTGAACCACCTTGCCGAAGTCCGTCAGCAGCTTGCCGACCTGCGGGAAGAATTTGCCGGAATGAAAGCACGCTATGACAACGAAAAGAACTCCATCGGTCAGGTACAGCAGCTGCGGGAGCAGATCGAACAGGTCAATTCCGAGATCGAGCTGGCCAAACGCAACTACGACCTCAGTAAGGCGGCAGAGCTGCAATACGGAACGCTCCCCAAGCTCAGCGCAGAGCTGAAGGCCGCCGAGGAAAAGGACGACCGGCCCACCCTGCTGCGGGACTGTGTGACCGAAGAAGAGGTCGCCCGCATCGTCTCCCGCTGGACCGGCGTACCCGTGACCAAGCTGATGGAGGGCGAAAAGCAGAAGCTGCTCCGTCTGCCGGAAACGCTGCACGAAAGCGTCATCGGTCAGGAGGAAGCCATCGAAAAGGTATCGCAGGCGATCCTCCGCTCCCGTGCCGGCATTCAGGATCCCGGCAAGCCCATCGGCTCGTTCCTGTTCCTGGGCCCCACCGGCGTCGGCAAGACCGAGCTGGCAAAGGCGCTGTGCCGCACGCTGTTCGATGACGAAAACAACATGATCCGCATCGACATGACCGAATACATGGAAAAGCACTCGGTATCCCGTCTCATCGGAGCACCTCCCGGATATGTGGGCTATGACGAGGGCGGCCAGCTCACCGAGGCCGTGCGCCGCCGTCCGTATTCCGTCGTGCTGTTCGATGAAGTGGAAAAGGCGCATCCGGACGTATTCAACGTGCTGCTTCAGGTGCTGGACGACGGCCGCATCACCGACGGTCAGGGCCGCACCGTGGACTTCAAGAACACCATCATCATACTCACCAGCAACCTCGGCTCCCAGCAGATCCTCTCCGGCATCGACGGGAACGGCGAGCTTTCCGAGGAGTGCAGGAATATCGTGAACATGGAGCTCAAGCGCAGCTTCCGTCCGGAATTCCTCAACCGCCTGGACGACATCGTGTTCTTCAAGCCGCTGACCAAGGACGATATCTCCTCCATCGTGGAGCTGATGATCGCCGATCTCAACCGCAGGCTCGAAGATAAGCAGATCACGCTGAAGCTGAGTCCGTCGGCGCTGGATAAGATCATCGAGGGCGGTTACGATCCCCAGTTCGGCGCACGCCCGCTGAAGCGGTATCTCCGCCGCACCGTAGAGACTATCGTCGCCAGGAAGCTCATCACCGATGTGGTGAACCCCGGCACTACCCTCACCGTCAGCGCAGACGAAGACGAGCTCTACATTGAATAACGATCCTGCAATCAAAAAGGGGCTGTGAAGGAACATTGCCGTTCTTTCACAGCTCCTTGTTTTACCTGTTATCTTATCTTCATGTACATCAGTGCATTGTCGGAGAACAGGAACCGCTGGAACTTCTTATCCGCAATGCCGTCGGCGATTCCCTCGGGGGTCAGGTCGCCGCTGGCCATCTGGATCTGCATGATGGCATTCTGGAGGTTGGGTCCGTACTCGCCGTCGCAGTTATCCTCGATATTGTCAAGATAGCCCAGCTCGATCAGGCGCATCTGCATATTCATGATAGCCTTGCCGCCCAGCTGCACGTCCTTATCGCCGTACTTGAGATCCTTATATTCCGTAAACCTGGGGGCGTCGGAGGCATACACTCTCCGGAGCATGTACTCGTCCGCCACGCCGGTCTCCGCCAGACCGCAGCGATACTGGAATTCCCGGACAGCGGTCTCGGTATTGCCGCCGAAATATCCGTCCGGCGTATCGGTGAGCCAGCCGAGGGAGCTCAGTGCCTGCTGCAGCTGCCGGACGTTCTCGCCCTGAGAGCCGTTGCTCATCTCGTCATTGGTGACGGGAGCAGAGGGCACAACAGGCGTACTGCCGGAATAGGCAGGTGCATCGGATGCATACAGCCGCTCAAGCACGTAGGAGGAGGCTACGCCGTCCTCATAAGCGCCGATGGCCTGCTGGAACTTCACCACGGCGGCGGTGGTCTTTGTCAGATAGTTGCCGCCGATGTCTCCGTCAAAGTAGCCCAGCTCCTTCAGCCTGCGCTGCATGGTCTTAACCGCCTCGCCGCTGCTCTGCTCGGGATACAGTGCTTCGTAATAATAGCTCTGCTGGGTCGGTGCGGCGGTGGGCACCATGGTGGGCGCTGCCGTTGCGGAATTTACCGGCGCATCGGAAGCGAAGATATATATCCTCGTCGTATCGTCCACCTCGCCGGTGGGCACCAGACCGATGACGGACTGCAGCGCCGCCACGGCGTTCTTGGTGTTGTTCCCGTAATATCCGTCCGCCTTGTCGGAGAGCCAGCCGAGGTCTCTGAGCCGCTGCTGGACGCTCTTCACGTCATCACCCTGAGAGCCGTAGCGCAGGGTCGTATCGGTAATGATGGGTTCGGTATTCGCCGGGGCATCGCTTCTGTACAGGCGCTCCAGCACATAGGACGACGCCACGCCGTCCTCATTGAGGCCGATCTTCTTCTGGAACAGCTTGACCGCCGCGGTGGTCTGCTCCAGATAGTTGCCGCCGATATTGCCGCCGAAGTAGCCCAGCTCCTTGAGGCGGGACTGCATCGTCTTGACATTGTCGCCGGTATCGCCCGGAGCCAGCGGCTGGAACACGGGTGCCGCCGTGGGCACGGAGGTGGGAACAGAAGTAGGTACGGAGGTAGGCACTGCGGTGTAATGCGGCTCGGTGGTCACGGAAGGTGCGGTATTGGCAAACAGCAGATTCAGCGTGTTCACATCGGCTATGCCGGTGGAAGCAAGACCGCTGTTCTTCTGGAATGCCGCCACGGCCTTTTCGGTGCCGCCGCCGAAGTCTCCGTCTGCGTTGCCGGACAGATAGCCCAGCTCCTTCAGACGCACCTGAAGGTTGTAGACCTGCGTGCCCTCGTCGCCCTTGGACAGCTCGGCATACTCCACATTGACATCATTATAGAAGGGCGCCATGGAGGAGAAGATGATCTCCTGCAGCTCGGGCGTGGCAATGCCGGTGGGCATTCTGCCGATGCCCTGCTCAAACTGGCGCACGGCAGCTTCGGTCCTGCTGAGGTAGTTGCCGCCCAGCTCGCCGTTGAAATAGCCCAGATACTTGAGCCGCTCCTGAAGCGAACGCACGGCGTCGCCGGTGGTTCCCCGCTGAAGCAGGATATATCCGCTCGCCGAGGTCGGCGTGGGTACAGTTGTCGGAACGGTGGTGGGAGCCATCGTCACCGGAGCAAACGTGGGCGCAATGCCGGAATACAGCAGCGTCTGCACGGTCTCGCTGGCAACGCCGTCCTGTGCAAGGCCTGCCATACGCTCAAAGGCGTTGATGGCAGTCACGGTGGCATTGCCGTAAATGCCGTCCGCCGTACCGGTAAGGTAGCCCAGCTGCTTCAACCGGTTCTGCAGCTTCATGACCGCTTCGCCCCGGCTGCCGTAAGACAGGGAGGTGGATGCGGGCACGGGCGTAGCAGTGATCACGGGAGCCTGCGTGGGAACTCTTGTCGGCACGGCAGTGGGGACCGGTGTCGCCGTGGGCATGGCCGTGGGCGCCGTGGAGGAGAACAGCTTCTCCTGAAGAGAGCTTCCCGCCACGCCGTTGGGAGTCAGTCCCAGCATCTGCTGGAAGTTCTTGACGGCGGTCTCGGTATTGGCGCCGAACTTGCCGTCG
>JAZLHZ010000163.1:0-3252 GCA_045617085.1 Clostridia bacterium | reverse complement strand
CCGGCTTCTATCCCGAAGACGAGTACGATCTGGCGGGCTATTGCACCGGTGTCGTGGACAAGGCAAAGATCATCGACAATAAGCGCATGACGGCGGGTGACGTGGTCATCGCTCTGCCTTCCTCCGGCGTGCATTCCAACGGCTTCTCTCTGGTGCGCAAGGTGTTCGACGTGGAGCACAATGACATCACCAAGCCCGTTGCAGAGCTGGGCGGAAAGTCCATCGGCGAAACGCTGCTGACTCCCACCAACATCTATGTAAAGCCCGTACTGGAGATGCTGAAGGTCGCCGACGTAAAGGGCATTTCCCACATCACCGGCGGCGGATTCTATGAGAATATTCCCCGTTCCGTTCCCGACGGACTGGGCGCAAAGATCGAAAAGAGCGCCGTCAAGGTGCTGCCCATCTTCGACATGATCGCAAAGACCGGCAACATCCCCGAGCGTGACATGTTCAACACCTTCAACATGGGTGTCGGCATGAGCATCATCGTGAACAAAAATGATGCGGACAAGGCGCTGGCAAGCCTGAAGAACAGCGGCGTGAACGCCTACGTCATCGGCGAAGTCATCGCTTCCGACGACAAGATCACCATCTGCTGATCGGGTGCGGTGTATGAGCAGCGAGAGAAAAGCGAGAGTCGCCGTATTCGTATCCGGCGGCGGCACCAACCTTCAGGCCATCATTGATGCCGAAAAGAGCGGCATCATCACGAGCGGCGAGGTGGTGCTGGTCATCTCCAACAACTCCAAGGCGTATGCGCTGGAGCGGGCCGCAAATAACGGCATCAAGACCGAAACGGTCATCCGCAAGAAGTTAGGCGGCACGCAGGAGGCCTTTGAAAACAGGCTGGTCGAGCTGCTGGAGGAGAATAACATCGAGCTCATCGTGCTGGCGGGCTTCATGTCCATACTCAGTGCAGACTTCACAAAACGCTATGACAGGCGCATCATCAACGTGCATCCGTCGCTGATCCCTTCCTTCTGCGGTGAGGGCTTTTACGGGCTGAAGGTGCACGAGGCGGCGCTGGCCAAGGGCGTAAAGGTCACCGGCGCTACGGTGCACTTCGTCAACGAGATCCCCGACGGCGGCGAGATCATTGCCCAGAAGGCGGTCAGAGTCTGCAAAAACGATACGCCGGAGACACTGCAGAAGCGGGTCATGAAGCAGGCCGAATGGAAGCTGCTGCCCGCAGCAGTGGAGTCGGTCTCCAAAGAAATCATCAACGGGTAAGAATCAGGAGAGATACAAATGGATATTTATAAGATCAATGATATTGCACAGCTCCTTGACGGAAATACCTATCCCGGCAGAGGCATCGTCATCGGCAAGAGCGAAGACGGAAAAAAGGCCGTTGCCGCCTACTTCATCATGGGCCGCAGCGCCAACAGCCGCAACCGCATCTTCACCGAAAAGAACGGCGAAGTGTTCACCGAGCCCTTTGATGTCTCCAAGGTGCAGGATCCCAGCCTGATCATCTATGCCGCCATCCGTCAGTATGAAAACAAGTTGATCGTGACCAACGGCAATCAGACCGATACCATCTATGACACCCTGAAGGAGGGCGGCTGCTTCTCCTGTGCGCTGACCAAGCGGGAGTTCGAGCCCGACAGCCCCAACTTCACTCCCCGCATCAGCGGCATGCTGACCTTCAAGGACAATGATTTTACCTATGAGATGAGCATTCTGAAGTCCATCGATGCCGAAGGCTCCGACTGTGCAAGGTATACCTTTGCCTTCCCCGCAAAGGCAGGTCTGGGTCATTTCATCCATACCTACGTCTGCGACGGCAATCCCATCCCCACCTTCCAGGGCGAGCCCGAGAGAGTTGCCATCGGCAATTGCATTGACGAGTTCACCGACAAGCTGTGGAATGCGCTGGACGAGAACAACAGGATCTCGCTGTACGTGCGCTATGTCGATCTTGAAACCGGCAAGGCGGAGAACCGTCTCGTAAACAAGAACAAGTAAGCAGGGAGGACGAAGAAAATGAAAGAGTTTCAGTTGAAGTACGGCTGCAACCCCAATCAGAAGCCCGCAAGGATTTTCATGAATGACGGCAGTGAGCTTCCCATCGAGATCCTTTCCGGACGTCCCGGCTATATCAACTTCCTGGATGCCTTCAACAGCTGGCAGCTGGTGAAGGAGCTGAAGGCAGCGACCGGTATGGTCTGCGCCACCTCCTTCAAGCACGTCAGCCCCACCTCTGCAGCGCTGGGCCTGCCGCTGGACGACAAGCTCAAGAAGGCCTGCTTCGTGGACAAGATGAAGGATCTGGATGCTTCTCCTCTGGCCTGCGCCTATGCAAGGGCAAGAGGCACCGACAGAATGTCTTCCTTCGGCGACTGGATCGCCCTCTCCGACGAGTGTGACCTGACCACCGCCAAGCTGATCCATCGGGAAGTCTCCGACGGCGTCATCGCTCCCGGCTATTCCGCCGAGGCACTGGAGCTGCTCAAGACCAAGAAGGACGGTGCTTACAACATCGTCAAGATCGATCCCGACTATGTGCCCGAGCCCATCGAGCGCAAGCAGGTGTTCGGCGTGACCTTCGAGCAGGGCAGAAATAACTTCGAGATCAATCCCGAGCTGCTCAAGGAGATCGTGACCAAGAATCAGGACATGCCCGAGAGCGCTGTGCAGGATCTGATCATTGCCCTGATCACCCTGAAGTATACCCAGTCCAACTCCGTATGCTATGCCTATAACGGCCAGGCCATCGGTGTCGGCGCCGGACAGCAGAGCCGCATCCATTGCACCCGTCTGGCAGGCACCAAGGCGGATACCTGGTTCCTGCGCCAGTGCGACAAGGTGCTGAACCTGCCCTTCAAGGCAAAGCTGCCCCGTCCCACCCGTGACAATGTCATTGACAGCTATATCAACAAGAATGAAGAGGATGTCTGCGCAGACGGCAATTGGCAGAAGTACTTTACCGAGCAGCCCGAGCCGCTGACCGACGCCGAGGCTAAGGAATATCTGGCTACCAAGCGTGGCGTGTCCCTCGGCAGCGATGCGTTCTTCCCCTTCGGCGACAATATCGAGCGTGCCCACAGGAGCGGCGTTGATTACGTTGCAGAGCCCGGCGGCTCCATCCGTGACGACGACGTCATCGAAACTGCCGACAGATACGGCATGGTGATGTGCTTCACTCACATGCGCCTGTTCCATCATTAATAAAAAAGGCTCTCCCAATGAGCGGAGAGCTTTTTTCAAGTGTGCAGTCGGGAAAAAGTCCTTCCCCACATCAGTGGG
>JAZLHZ010000162.1:0-2520 GCA_045617085.1 Clostridia bacterium | reverse complement strand
CGCAGGCAACCGCAATATCGGCTTCAAGGCTTCTGAGGACGGCAAGACCTGGGGCGCTGCCGTTTCCTCCAAGATCACCATCACCAAGTAAGTGATAACAAAAAACATTCGGCATTCGGACAGAATGCCGGATGTTTTTTTATGGTTGCAGTTTTTCGGGATTTGTGGTATAATAAAAGGTAATATGAAATAAGGAGGGATTTCATGCAGCTGACCGTTGCCGTGCCGTGCTATAATATGGAGAAACTGGTGGATCGGGCGCTGATGAGCCTGTGCTGTGACGAGCTGGCTGGTACCGTGGAGGTGATCGCCGTCAACGACGGCTCCACGGACGATTCCCTCAGGGTGATGGAGAGCTGCCGGAAGCTGTACCCCGATATTATCCGGATCATCGACAAGCCCAACGGCGGCCACGGCTCTGCAGTCAATGCGGCGCTGGAGCAGGCGACGGGCAGGTATTTCCGCATCGTGGATGCAGACGATTATGTCGATACCGAAGCGCTTTGCAGGCTCGTTTTCGGCACGTTGGAAAAGACGAACGCCGATATGGTGGTGGACGAGAAGCACGAGGTCCGCATTACGGACGGGAAGAAAGTGCATTTTCCGCTGCCGGAGAGCGTGCCGAAAAAGATGTGCAGTTTCTCGGAATACAGCCATTTGACGGAATACTACATGCTGCATACCGTCAGCATGAAAACGGAGCTGCTGAAAAAGTATCAGATCAGGCTTCTGGAAAACACGTTTTATGTGGATTTTGAGTATATCCTGAAGGCGACGAGCCGGGTGAACACGGTGCAGTTCACCGGGTATCGGGTATATTACTACTCGGTGGGCAACATTCATCAAAGCGTGTCCCACGAGAGCTATGCAAAGCGGATCGATCAGCACCGCAGGGTCACGGAGGAATGCCTTTCGTTTCTGAAAAAGGGCGAATATCCCGAAGCCATGCGGGAGTATGTGCAAAAGCGCTGCTGCCTGCTGATCCATACGCATCTGAATATTGCCCTGCTGTATGAAAAGGATCGGCGGAAGGGCAGAACGTATGCCATGCATTTTTACGACTGGCTGAAGAAGGAAGCGCCGGACTGCGCGGCGGCGGTGAAAAAGCGCTACGCACTGGCGATGCTGTTGAATCTGATGAATATCAGTGACGGAACCGTGGAGCGGTTAAGGGGGCGAAAGCTTGGATATAAAACTAAAGAAGGATAAGGACAGATGCTCGGCGGCGATGCTGGGGCTGAAGGTCGTTCTGTTCCTGCTGCTGATGCTGACGTTTTTCTCGATCATGGCCATCAACAACCCGCAGATCATGCGGGTATCGAGAACCAGCGGCATCACGCTGTTCGGCTTTGTCATCATGCTGCTGCTGTTCATGGGTCTGATGCAGGGCTTCGATGTAGGCAATGAGCACAGCGCCTATGTCATCAGCTCGGGACTGCTGGCGGTGACGTTTGCGGACCTGTTTGCCTTCGGCGAGCTGTGCATCATGAACGTCAACGAGGCGAACAGGGAGACCATCATCGCTTACGGATGGGATTATTGGTGCCTGGTGGTGGTGATACTGATCCAGGCGCTGTGGATCGTGATATTCACCCGTGCAGCAAAGTATATCTATTACCGGCTCACTCCGCCCAGACGCTGCTGCATCGTGATCGGCGGCAACAAAGAGGACGAGGATATCATCAATAAGCTGATGTATTACCGCAAGCACTACCTGATCTTGGAGGTGCTGAAGGAGGACGATCCCGATCTGAAGGCCAAATTCAATCGCTATGACCGGGTATTCCTCTACGGAACGTCACACGAAAAGCGCAACGATATCATCAGCTACTGTTACGGCATCTGCAAGCCCATCCAGTACGGACTGGAGTTGGTGGACGTCATCAAGGGCAGTGGTGAAGTGAAGATCATCGGCGATACGCCGTTCTCGTTGCTGGAAAGGGGATACCTGTCCTTTGAACAGCGGCTGATGAAGCGGGCACTGGACATCGTGTGCTCGGTGGTGCTGATCATACTGACCTCGCCGCTCATGCTGTACTGTGCCATCGGCATCAAGCACTGCGACGGCGGAAAGGTCATTTTCAAGCAGAAGCGGGTCACGCAGATGAGCAAGGAATTTACGATCTACAAGTTCCGCAGCATGTACGAGAATGCGGATGCCCATTCCTCTGTCAGTGTGGGCGATGACCGCATCACTCCCTTCGGAGAGAAGATGCGCAAGTACCGCTTGGACGAGCTGCCCCAGTTTTTCAACGTGCTGAAGGGAGACATGAGCATGGTGGGACCGCGTCCGGAGATTCTCGCCAATGTGGAAATGTATACCAAGCAGATCCCCGAGTTTAACTTCCGCACAAATGTCAAGGCGGGCATCACCGGCTATGCCCAGATCGAGGGTCGGTACAACACCTCGCCGAAGGATAAGATGCTGCTGGACATGATCTATATCTCCCGGTTCAGCGTGCTGGAGGATATCAAGCTGATCCTGAAGACCGCAAAGGTGTTCTCCAAAAAGGACAGCAC
>JAZLHZ010000161.1:0-22552 GCA_045617085.1 Clostridia bacterium | reverse complement strand
CATCCACGAGCACGACGGATTTTCCCTCTGCGGCATAGATGCAGGCGAGATTGACGGCAGCCATGGATTTGCCGACGCCGCCCTTGCCGGAGGTAATGACGATGGAATGAGACATAGGATTTCCTCCGTAATAATGTGGAGTGAGGAGTTTTTGAATCAGCAATCAGCAATTGGGTGGCTTTGCCGCCAACTGAACACTGCCAACTGAATTTATGCAAGTTTGTTTTCCTCAGCGATCGTCGTTGCGGGCTGCTGGTTGATGCTGTCGAGGTAGTAGTCGGATACCGTAACGGCGGCCTTACCGGTACGCAGACCTGCGTAACCGTTCTGGACGTAGACAACGACGACGATCTGCGGGTCGTCCAGGGGAGCATAGGTAACGAGCCATGCATTGTTTTCGACGTCCAGCTCGGTACGCTGAGATGTTCCGGTCTTTGCTGCCAGCGGGTATTTGGCCCTGGAAAGCTCGCCCGAAGCGGTACCTTCCTCAGAGTTCGAAACGTCCTCCATGCCGACCTTGATGGCGGCGATGTATTCTTCGGCGTCGGTAATGGTGTTGGCAACGACGGGTTCCTTGTCGATGATAACTTCACCGGTGGGGGAGACGATCTTTTCGACGATCTGGGCATCGTAGACCGTGCCGCCGTTGGCGATGGCGGAAACATAGCGGGCGACGGCGATGGGCGTGACCTGAGTGATCGACTGGCCGATGCCCGCCATGATGGTTTCGGAGGCCGTCCAGCGCAGGTCATTGATCATGTAGAAGAAATCGTTACCGTACAGGTGATTGGAAAGGTAGCTGCTGGGGATGCCCAGCTCCACGCCGAGGATGGTGTAGATCTCGCCGACCCACTGGCTCTTTTCCAGATCGCTGTCGGCCAGGTCACAGATCTGCTTGGCAGCGGAAGCCACCTTGTCGTTGTCGTAGATCTCGCCCCGTTCCTCGCCGATCTCGTTGATCTTGGTGACGATGGTATTGTAGGCGATCAGGGGCTTGGAGGTATACTGTGCATTGATGGTGCGCTCGGCATCGTACAGCTTGTCCTGAGAGCCCACGAAGGGCATCGTTTCGCCGTTGAGCTCGATGCCGGTCTTGGAGGTCAGACCCAGCTGGGCGGCCCACTTGTTCAGGTTGTTGATGCCCAGACGGTAGCTGATCTCGTAGAAGAAGTAGTTGCAGGAGTGGGCGATGGCCAGCGTGATATCCTGATTGGCATGCTGATAGATCTTGTCGAGTGCGATCCAGCAGCGGGGACCTTTACGGGAGGTATCGAGACCTTCATAGTAGCCGCCGTCGGAAATGCGCTCGTCCAGTCCCAGCACGCCTTCCTTCAGGGCGCCGAGGGAGGTGACCAGCTTGAATATCGAACCGGGTGTGTCTCGGGAGCTGATGGCACGGTTGAACATCGGCGAGAGCTCGTCCTCGACCAGCTGATTGTAGTATGCCTTGTCGACGGTGCTGCCTTCAAACATGCTCAGGTCGAAGCCGGGCGAGGAAACCAGCGCCTTGACTCTTCCGGTGTTGGGGTCCATCGCGACCAGTGCGCCGGTCTGCGCCATCTGGATCTGCCGGTCCTCCGCCTCATACTGAGCAAGGACCTCGGCGTTTTCATCCAGCCAGGATTCGTGCAGGATGGCCTCCTCCTGATCGACATGGATCTGGGCGATGACGTCCGCCAGCGCCTGCTCGGCTACGGCCTGCAGGTCGGAGTCTATGGTCAGAATTACGTCATTGCCGTCCACGGGTGCGGAATATTCCAGCTCTCGGGTAGCTTTGCCCTTGAGGTTGACCTCCACGATCCGCTCTCCCTGACGGTATTGGACATACTGGGAAAGCTGATCCTCCAGCGAAGCTTCGATGCCGCTGGCGCCGATCAGGGCGTTGGTCGGATATCCCTTTTGCCGGTATTCGTCCAGCGACTCGTCCGAGGTGATCTTGGAGATATAGCCCAGCACATGGCAGGCGGTCTCTTTGTGGGGGTATACCGGGGTGGAGCCTTCGGGACCTTCGATGCCGGGCAGCGTGTCCGCCACGGCTTCGATCTGGCAGACACATTCATAGCCGACATCCTCGGCGATGGTGACTGCGTTGCCGGTGAAGTTGTTCATGCGCTGCAGCTGCCACACGGACAGGACCTTGATCTTTTCTTCCTCGGTCAGGTAGTCCGGCACGGCGTAGTTTTCGCAGAGCATGTCAAACAGTTTTTCGGTGGGGTATTTGGACTCGTTGGCCATCAGAAAGTTGCTGCGCCACTGGTTGATACGGGTATTGATGACGTATTCCGTGGTGCCGCCGGTCTCAAAGATCCATTCGTTGTTTTCGTCCCGCTTGAGCCAGAACTCCAGATCGATGGTCTTGCCGTTCTTTTCGATGATGTCCAGTGTCTCGACGATGGCTTTTGTGTACTCTTTGCGGTTGGCTGCGCTGGTCTTGGTGGGGTCCCGGTAAAAGGTGACGTTGTAGCTCACCTTGTCATAGGCCAGCGGGATCATGTCGGTATCGTAAATAGTGCCCCGTTTTCCGTAAAGGCTGTAGGTACGGGTGGAACGATCCTCCGCCAGCGAGGCATAATAGTCCGCACGACCCAGCTGCATGGTGCCCAGCCATACGAACATGACGATAAACAGAACGATGAAGCTGATGGCGACGAGGTTGTATCGGGCATTATGGGGTCTGGGATCGGTGGCCATTATTTCGCCCCCTTTGCAAAAGGTCTTCTGGCGGAGCCGTGCAGATAATAGCGGCCCCGGAACAGACGGAATATGCCCGATGTCAGCAGGGTGTAGACGGGAACACGGGCAAGAGAACGTGCGATCATAATGCCGCTGAAGCTGTAGGAATAGAGCGTGAGATAGATGCACATTGCCAGCTCATAGATAAGGAAGCAGGCAGAAAACAGGATGACATCCTTCGTTTTCTGATTGAACTTCAGCCGCTCGAATATACCGCAGGCAAAGCCCATGCCGATGGCTACCAATGTCATCACGCCCAGTACTGGACCGCAGCAGATATCGTACAGCAGGCCGTACAGTATGCCGTAAAAGAGGCCGCGAATGCCGCCGCGCAGGTATCCGAAGGCGGCGACAAAGCACAGTCCCAGCAGCGGGATCAGGAAAAAGTCGGAGATCAGCGGCATGATGACGGTATCTGTCAGGAAAGCCGCCGTGATCAGCAGATACGGGAACAGTATTTTGAACATGTTGTATGCTCCGTCAGGTGGTTTACAGCTGTGCCCATACGTCCTCGATGCAGTCGGTCAGCTGGATCGGCGCACGGGTCGCATTGGGATCGGGAGTAAACGTGGGATATGCCCAGGAATTGGGCTGCTGCGTTCCGTTCACACCCGCAGGCGTGGGGGAAGCGTAGGGATCGGGTGTCGGTGTGGGCTTGGCCCTCGTGGTGGCGGTGGGCAGCGGCGTGACGACGACGGCCTTGTCCACGATCGCCTGCACGACGAGCACTTCTTCGATATGCTCAAAATCGGCTGCCGGGTCGATCACGAGGAACTGGCTGGAGGTATCGGTCTGACGGGACACCTCAATGACGGTGCCGACGACCAGACCCTTGGGATAGACCTGATCCAGACCCGAGGTGATGACCGTATCGCCGGGGGTGATGTCGTTGACCGAGGGCACATAGTACATGCGGCAGGCATCATCGTCCGAGGCGGCGGAAAGCTGTCCCTTCATGATGCCGTTGTCACGTGTGCGCTCGATCAGGCAGGCGGTGGAGCCGGAGCTGTCGATGATGGAGATGACCTTGGAATAGCTCAGACCGGCTTCGCTGATCCTTCCGACAAGGCCGTCACCGGTGATGACCGCCATGCCCTTTTCCACGCCGTTCAGCGTGCCCTTATCGATCGTGAAGGTGTCGAACCAGCGTCCGGCACTCTTGGCGACCACGGCGGCATACTGGGTAGGATATTCGGTATAGCGGGACTTGGCGGAGACCAGGCTCGTCAGCCGCTCGTTCTCCTGTTCCTGCTCCTGAAGCTGGGAAATGCGGTAGTTGAGCTGCATGAGCTCGACCTCGAGGCCTTCCTTTTCGCTGCGCAGCTTGCCTGTATCGGCAATGCCGCTCACCATGTCCCGTGTCCAGGTGGTTGCCGAATGAACGGCGCTCTGAATCGAGGTGAAGAGCGAGCCCACGGCGTTTTCGGGAAGCGTGACCTGACCGTTGACCTTGACATAGATAAATGCGGCGACGGCGACCAGGGCGATCGTGATGAGGAGGGCAAGAATGTAATTGCCGATCCGCTGGTTCAGGCTCTGCGCCTTTTTGCCCTTTTTGCCGGACTTTTTCGCCGCAGTCTTCTTTTTGGGTGCCAACTTGTTATTATCCATATTGTCTGTCCAATCTGTTATACTGCCGATGTTTCGGCACTGCCGGAGCGGACCAGCATGGACAGCAGCTTTTCATTGCCTGCCGCCATGGCGAGTCCCAGCGCAGTGTCGTCCAGAGGATTCAGCGAGATGTGTACCGGAAGTCCGGTCTCCTGACGGAGCCGCTCATCGAGGCCGCGCAGCAGTGCGCCGCCGCCGCTGAGCTGGATGCCGCCGGAACGGATGTCGGCGGAGAGCTCCGGCGGGATGTTCAGTATGGCGCTGCGCAGCGAATCGATCAGCCGGCGCACGGGATATTCCAGTGCTGCCCGCATGTCCCTGCCGGTGATCTGGACCTGACCGGGCTGATCGGTATAGACGTCACGTCCCTTGACCACGACGGGCATTTCATCGGCGTCGGTGGTGCCCACGTTGCCGATGTCCCGCTTGAGCTGTTCGGCGGTGCGCATGCTGATGAACAGGTGCTTTTCCCGAATGAAGTAGTTGACGATGGCCTCGTCCAGATCGTTGCCGCCCAGATACAGCGTGCGCTGGGCGACGATGCCGTAGAGGCTGATGACGGTGACCTCGGTAATGCTGCCGCCGATGGTCAGCATCAGTACGGCGTGGGGCTTGCCGATGTCGATGCCTGCACCCATGGCCGCTGCGATGGGGGCACGGACGGCGGCGATGCGCTTGGCTGTGGTGGCTTCCATTGCCGCAAACAGAGCGGCCTGATCTACGCGGGAAGCACTGCCTGCCAGAGAAGTCACCAGCGTGACCTTCTCCATCGGCTTCTTGTGGTTGGTGGCTTTTTCCGCCAGCGCCACCATCATCAGTGCCGCCATGTCGATATCCGCCACGCTGCCGTGACGCACGGGATACAGGATCGCCGTGGAATCTCCGGTCTTTCCGGTCATTGCGGCGGCTTCCTGACCGACGGCAAGAATGTCCTGCACATTATCCGCCCGAACCAGCACACGGCTCGGCTCCTTCAGGGCGGCAAAGCGGTCACTGTTGAGGTATATCGTCGTGGTGGAGGCACCTAAGTCGATGCCCATGGAATCTATGCTGAATAATGCCATGATGATCTCCAAAATATATAATAGTCAGGAGTTAGGAGTGAGGAGTTAGGAGTGGGGGCGGCGAGGTCGCAACGGTCCTTTTCCTGCTTCTCCAATCTTGTAATAGTCGGGAGTTGGGAGTGAAAAGTTGTACGGAGTGACGGAGTACCTAAATACTCCTCTCTCCTCACTCCACACTCATCGCTTGATCAAGAATTTCCTTCACTGCTTCCACCGGAAGTCCGATGATATTGGTGTACGAGCCTTCATATCTTTCGACGAACCCGGCTGCGCCGCCCTGAATGGCGTAGGCACCGGCCTTGTCCATCGGCTCGCCGGTGGCAACATAGTCTTCGATCTCCCTGTCGGTGAGACTGCGGAAGATGACATCGGAGCGGCCGGTGTATTCGGTGACAGCACCGGTCTCGGTGTTCAGCACGCAGACACCGGTAAAGACCTGATGCGCCCTGCCGGAAAGGTCGTGCAGCATCCGCAGGGCGTCCTCCTTCGAGGCGGGCTTGCCCAGCGCCCGGTCGTTCAGCGATACCAGCGTATCGGCGGCGATGACGAGGGAGTTGCGGCACTTCTTTGCGGTGGACTCCGCCTTCAGACGGGCATTGATCCTTACCTGATCGGAGGGCAGTCCCGTCTTGATCTCTTCCGCATCGGAAACGAGGATCTCAAAATTCAGTCCCATGCTCTTCAGCAGCTCCCGCCGCCGGGGCGAGCCGCTGGCCAGCACGATTTTCATCTGTTCAGCCATAATATTATTGTCCTTTTCATCAAGCAATTCCTTTGCTATTATCCATTATACCATATAAAGATTAAAATAAAAAGAGGATGCAATAAAACGATGGGAAAAAGTCACAAAGTCGGACGGAACTCAATAAAAAAGTCTGTTGCTATTTTCAACTCCGGGTTTGTACGGGACATGATGATTCTCTGAAACGGAGATTCTGCAAAGAAATGCTCCATTGACTCTCCCGACGGTTTCAAGTATAATACGGGTACAAGTTCCGGAACTTGAATACTTTCGGGAGGGCAACGATATGATTGCCGAAAAATTAGCGGAGCTGCGAATCGCAAAGGGTGTAACACAGGAAGATGTTGCACAAAGTCTGTCCGTGTCAAACAAGACCATATCCAAATGGGAAAACGGTACCTCTGTCCCTGATTTGACGATGCTTGCGGAACTGTCCAGGTATTATGGTGTTACCGCCGACTCGCTTCTCGGACTTTCCGGCGAGAAAAAGCAAAGCACCAGAGAAGAGATCATCTCGTTATTGAGCGGTCTTACATGCAGAGAATCGGTGACCAAGGCCTTTGAAGCGGCAAGATCCGTCGCTGCCGCAGTAAGCGGTGCGATCTCGGGAGAGGATATCTCCTGTGATGCTGCCGATGACAGTATGGACAGTATCTGTCCGTCCGGCATGTCCGGCGCCTGCCGCAATATGATATCGCATCGTTCCTTTTTCCAATTCGATGCAAGCTCGGAGAATGTGAATATTGCGGTAATGATGCTTGGGAACAAGGCAAATTTTGCCTGGATGAAGGATCCCGACAAACAAAAACAAATCGTGAGATTGTTCCGTTTCCTCTCAAACGAGGATGTCATTTCCGTAATGTATTTCATCCATTCCACGTCATGCTCCGATAGCTTTACTGCCGAGTACATTACCCGAAACACCGGTGTCAGCGAGGAGCGTGCCGCCGAAATACTTGATGAGTTCTGCGCCGTAGGAGATTGCCGTTGGGTAATGGCTCATTTGACCGAAGGAGAAGCGAAAGTGTATGAGTGCTCCGGCGACGGAATGATTCTGTCCCTGATCGCTTTGGCATTTGAATGGATGTGCGGAACAAAAGCGTACGATTACTGCTACCGTGAAAAATGCAAGATGATCGGAGGGGAAACAAGATGAGCTTATCGGAGAATATCAAAAGATTCCGCCGTGAAAAGAATCTGACACAGGAACAGCTGGCTGCAAAACTCGGTGTTTCGGCGCAGGCGGTCTCCAAGTGGGAAACGAGCGAGACATATCCGGACGGCACGCTTCTTGTCCCTCTTGCCAATGAGCTGGAGGTATCCCTCGATACGCTTTTTGACAACGGTGCGGTGAGTATGGCAGACATTTCGGGAAGGATCATTCAATTGCTTCACGATGCCGACGCAAAGAAGCGTTTTCATATGGCACGCGATATCGGCTGGCAGATCGAAAAAGGCTTATTCAACTGTGATGTGAAAATCAAAAATGAATATGCTCCGGACGAATTGGCAAAACAAAAAAACGATTCATATATTCTGAATGACTGCGGATTTACCGTGATATCGAACGGCAAAGAGCCTTTCTTCTCGGTTTTTCCGCAGCCGGAAGACGGGTTCGGACATTTTCTGAAGAATGAGGAAAATCTCCGGAAGATATTCGCAGCACTGTCGGATGAAGATACCATGAAGGCACTGATCTATCTGTATCGTAAGCCGGAGAGATATGTCTTTGAAAGCGATGTTCTTCAAAAAGGATGCGGTATCGCAAACGAAAAGATGGAATCCGTTTTGGAGGATCTGAGGCGGTTGAACATCATTCGGAAGCAGCCACTCACCATAAACGGAGAAGCACGCATCCTGTATTCTTCTGAACCGAATCACAACATAATCGCCGTGTTCCTGATGGCGGGGGAGATCGGCGGCAGCAGCGCATACTGCCTGCAGTCTCACAACAGAAGTACGCCGTTTTTTGCAGAATGAAAACGGCCCGATGATGACATTGCAGCGGGTTACGTACTTTGAAAAAGCATTAGCTGCAAATGCGGATACAAAAACTGCGTTGGGGCGCCTTCCTTACGGATCGTGCCCCGATGCAGTTTTTCTTTTACGGGAATTACCTCTGTCTTTGTACCGATAAAATATGGCAATAAAAGGCAGAGAACAGAATGCCTGCTCTCTGCTTGACAAACGGGGTTCCGTATGGTATATTATTTGTTGAAATACTGCTCGCCGTAGCCGTACTTGTCATAGACGAAGTCGATATCCTTATCGCCTCTGCCGCTGAGGCAGGCCAGGATGCTGCCGGTGTCGTGGGTCTTGGCATAGCGGATGGCGTAGGCGACTGCATGAGCGGACTCGACGGCGGGAATGATGCCTTCGAGGCGGCACAGCTGGAAGAAGGCTTCCATGGCTTCTTCATCGGAGACGGCGTCATATTCGACTCTGCCGCACTCTCTGAGGTAGGCATGCTCGGGGCCGACGGAGGGATAATCCAGACCGGAGGCGATGGAGTAGACGGGGGCGGGTTCACCGTTTTCGTCCTGGAGCATGATGCTCTCGAAGCCGTGCATGATGCCCTTCTTGCCGTACTTCATGCTGGCGGCATGATCGCCGTAGCCGGAACCTCTGCCGAGGGGCTCTACGCCGACGATGCGGACGGGATCCTTCAGGAACGGCACGAACATGCCGATAGAGTTGGAGCCGCCGCCGACACAGGCGCAGACCACGTCGGGCAGCAGACCGGTCATCTTTTCGAACTGATCTCTTGCCTCATAGCCCACGACGGTCTGGAAGTCACGGACCATCTTGGGGAAGGGATGCGGGCCCAGTACGGAGCCGATGCAGTAGATGGCGTTTTTATACTCCTTGGAGTAGGCGTCAAAGGCGGCGTCGACGGCTTCCTTCAGGGTCTTGAGGCCGTGAGTGACGGGCACGACACGGGCGCCGAGCATCTTCATGCGGGTGACGTTGGGCGCCTGCTTGGCGATATCGACTTCACCCATGTATACGTCGCATTCCATGCCGAAGTAAGCGGCAGCGGTGGCGATGGCAACGCCGTGCTGACCGGCGCCGGTCTCGGCGATGAGCTTCTTCTTGCCCATGAACTTGGCCAGCAGACCTTCGCCCATGCAGTGGTTCAGCTTGTGGGCGCCGGTATGGTTCAGGTCTTCTCTCTTGAGGTAGATCTGGCACTTGCCCAGGGAGCGGGAGAGGCGTTCGCAGTGATAGACGGGCGTGGGACGGCCCTGGAACTCGCTGCGGATGCGGCGCAGCTCTGCGATGAACTGGGCACTGTGGCAGATGGTCTCGTAGGCCTGGTCGATCTCCTTGAAGGCGGGGATCAGCTCATCCGGCAGATACTGTCCGCCGTAGGGGCCGAAGCGGCCGTTCTTGTCGGGGAATTCCCGAAGGTAGGTGTCAAAGTCCCGATAGCTTCTCTTCTCGACGTTTTCACTCATGGGTTTCACCTGTCCGCCTGTTGGTGCGGAACTTATCCTTTCTTGATTTAATGATGATTGTTTGTTTTCTGCTTAAAAAAACCGCCTTCTCCATATCGGAAAAGGGCGTATGAACGCGGTGCCACCTTATCTTGTCACTTACACGACTGCCAACACAATCGCAGCGCGGTAACGGGCGCACCCGTCATGAGATACTCGGCATATACAGAGCACAGCCTTTCATCATGCTCTCGGCGGTCCATTTGACGATCCGCTCTCTGCCCGGCTTCCAGCCGATGACCGGGCTCTCTGGGAGTGCGCTTTCGCCGTTATCTCCGCCTCAACGATTATTGCTGTTATTTTAGCACAACGGAAAATATACGTCAAGCACATTACCTATTTTTTACAATAAAAAGGAGCAGATAGAGTTATGAACGTACTGATCGCGATCGATTCATTCAAAGGCAGCATGACCTCATTGGAGGCGGGCAATGCGGCAGCAAAGGGCGTACTGGCGGCATGTCCCGATGCAAAGATCAAGGTGATGCCCATTGCCGACGGCGGCGAGGGCACGATGGATGCACTGACTGCGGGCATGGGCGGCAGGATCGTTGAGACGGTCGTCACCGGTCCCATCGGAGAAAAGCTGACGGCAAAGTACGGGATCCTGGACAACGGCACGGCGGTCATCGAAATGGCACAGGCGGCGGGTCTGCCTTTGGTGCCGAAGGAGCAGCGCAACCCGATGCATACCACCACCTACGGCGTGGGCGAGCAGATCGCCGATGCGGTAAAGAAGGGCTGCCGCAGGTTCATTGTGGGTATCGGCGGCAGCGCCACCAACGACTGCGGCACGGGCATGCTGCTGGCGCTGGGCTATGAGATCACCGATAAGGACGGAAATGTGATCCCCTTCGGTGCGGAAAGCTGCCTGAAGGCGGCGAATATCACTGCAAAGCATGTGCTTCCCGGGCTGCAGGAATGCTCGTTCCTCGTGGCATGCGACGTGGACAATCCCCTTTGCGGAAGCAGGGGCGCCAGCGCCGTATACGGCCCGCAGAAGGGCGCCGATCCCGACATGGTCAGGGTGATGGACGGAGCGCTTGCCTCGTTTGCGAAGCTGGCAAAGACCGTCAACCCCGATGCCGACCCCGATATTCCCGGCAGCGGTGCGGCAGGCGGCATGGGCTTTGCGTTCCGCACGTTCCTCTCTGCCGAGCTCAAGTCCGGCATCGGCATCGTGCTGGAGGAGACCGGCATTGACAGGGAAGCCGAGTGGGCGGACCTCGTGATCACCGGAGAAGGACGGCTGGACGGACAGACCGCCAACGGCAAGGCTCCGGCAGGCGTGGCGGCTGCGGCGAAGAAGTACAACAAACCCGTACTGGCGTTCAGCGGGTGCCTCGGCAAGGAGGTCGAGCGGGTCAATTCCTGCGGCATCGATGCGTTCTTCCCGATCCTGCGGGAGGTCGTGACGCTGGAAAAGGCAATGGAGAGCGGATATGCGGCAGCCAACATGCAGAAGACCGTGGAGCAGGCAGTGCGTTTGTTTCAGATAAGGAATTGATAAGAATTTCGTCAGCGGCTTGAAATATTGCGCGCCTGTGGTATAATGGTACAGAAAAGCAAATAAACAACGGGAGAGCAATGCAATGAATGATTTCAAGTTTGACAAGGATGCCATCTGGACGACGATATTGACGGCACTGTTCCCCCCGGTGGGCATCGGCGTCATGCTGGTCAAGTACTTCAAAAAGAAGACGCTCTTCGACAGGCTGCGGCGCAAGCGGAATTTCGGCATCAGCTCCATCATCTGCGGCGTCATCCTGACGCCCGTATGGTGGGAGAGCGTGTTTGCAGCCATTGCCGGCGCAGTGCTGCTGTTTACCGACAAGGTGGAATATGACCGCAATCTGCGCTTCAGAAAGTATGCGGCCATCATCGGCGAGAATTCTCCGGTCATGCTTTCCTATATCGCCTCCCGAAGCAATGAAAGCCTGGATACGGTCACGAGTGATCTGGAAACGATGATCCGCAAGGGTCAGTTCGGTCCCAGCACGTATATCGATCATGCCAGAGGCTGCATCGTCGTGGACGGCGTGGACAATACCGGCGCCGCATGGAGCAGCGGAAACACGTATACGACCTATAACACCTACAATACCTACAACACCGCCGAGGTCAGGCCCGACTATGAGGTGCACTATGATGATCCCTTTGCCGCCCGGCAGAGCGAAGAGCCCAAGCCCGAGCCGGTAAAGGAGGAGCCCAAGCCCGAACCCGAAAAAGCCCCCGAAAAGGAGCAGGAGAACGAGACCGATATGTACGGCAAGAACCTGCTGAAGCTGCGGGAGCTGAACGACAAGATCGAGGACAAGGTCATTTCGGACAGGATCGACAGCATCGAATATATCGTGTCAAAGATCTTCCAGTATGTGCGCCGCAATCCCGAAAAGAAGGACAGTATCCGGAAGCTGATGAACTATTATCTGCCGACCACCTTCAAGCTGCTGGAAACGTATGCGCTGATGGAGGAGGAAGGCATCGAGGGCGAGAACGTCACCGATTCCAAGCGGCAGATCAACGACATTCTGGAAAAGCTGGAGGCGGGCTTCAAGAAACAGTATGACATGCTGACGAAGGATCAGGCAATGGATATTTCCGCCGAGATCAACGTGCTGAAGACCATGCTGGAAACCGACGGACTGGAAGACAACGGAATGCGGATGAAGCCTTCCGGAAGAAAAGGTTAGAAGTGCGGAGTGAGGAGTGGGGTCGAGAAAAACTCCTCACTTCTCACTTGTTTACAGGAGAGTGAAGATGGACAGGAAACTGGTGAGAATGGCCGCCGTCGTCGGGGCGGCGATCCTGCTGGCTGCGGCGGTCATGGTGTACTTTTTTGTGTATGCGGGCAGTCCTCAGATCGAGATCGGCGAGGTCATTACACCGGCGCCCACGGCCGAAGAGACCGCAGCCCCCGAACCGACACCGGAGCCGACGGCAGCTCCTGCGGAAATTCCGGAACAGACTCCGAGTGCCGAACCGGAAAAGCTGACCGAGACTCCGGAAGCAGCAGAGTCGGAGGAAGCGCCGGAATGTGATTATGTACTGAATAAGAAATCGATGAAGATCCATTATCCCTGGTGCTCGGGCGTAGCGCAGATGAAGGAGAGCAACAAGATCTATTTCACCGGCACGATCGACGATGCGAGGGCGCAGGGGTATGAATCCTGCGGAACATGCAAACCCAATTGAATATAAGAGGTTTTCTCCTGCGAATGCAAGAAACGTATTGCATATTGCAGGAGATTATGCTATAATACGGGCAAAACGATAATATGGAGGGTTTTTCTCATGTTGAATATTGCAATGATCAGCAAGTGGCATGTTCATGCCGCCGGTTATGCCAAGATGGTGATGGCACAGCCCGATGCCCGCATTTCCTGCGTATGGGACGAGGATGCCGAGCGGGGCAGCAAGTGGGCCGAGGAGCTGGGTGTTCCTTTCGTTGCCGATTATGACGAGCTGCTGAAGCGGGACGACGTGGACGCAGTAATGATCGACACGCCCACCAATATGCACAAGGAGATCATGATCAAGGCTGCCAAGGCGAAGAAGCACATCTTCACCGAGAAGTGCATGTGCCTCAAGACCGCCGACTGTGACGATGTCATTGCGGCGATCAGGGAAGCCGGCATCATCTTCACCATCAGCTTCCCCCAGCGCTGCAGCGGCAGGAACCTGTTCATCAAGCAGTGCATCGAGGACGGTACATTGGGCGATGTGACAGTGCTGCGGGTGCGCAACTGCCATGACGGCTCCCTGCGCAACTGGCTGCCCGAGTACTGGTACGATCCGGAGACCACCGGCGGCGGAGCCATGATGGATCTGGGTGCTCATCCCATGTATCTTTCCCGCTGGCTGCTGGGCAAGCCCACCCGTATCCAGTCCATGTTCAATAATTACACCGTGCGTCCCGTAGAGGACAACTCGGTCTGCACCATCGAGTTTGAGAACAAAGCCATCGCCATTTCCGAGACCAGCCTCGTCTCGCCGATGACTCCCCAGATCCTGGAGGTGTACGGCACCAACGGCGTCATCATGGCCGTGGACGGCAGCCTGAAGCTGCGCACCAAGGAATCCATGAAGATCATCAAGGACGGCTGGATCGAGATCACCAAGCTGCCCGAGGATCTGCCCCATCCCATCCGTCAGTGGATCGACAGCATCCTGTACGGCAAGGAGGTCCGCTTCGGCGTGGAAGAGGGCCGTCAGCTGACCGAGATCATGGAGAATGCCTATATCGCAGACAGAGAGAAGCGGGAAGTCGCCTTCAACTGATATGGAGCTTTGGGACTTATATAACGAAAAACGGGAGCCTCTCGGAAAGACCATGGTGAGAGGCGACAGGATCCCGGAAGGCTGCCGTCATGTGGTGGTGCAGCTTATGCTGTTCAACACCAAAGGTCAGATGCTGATCCAGCACCGCCAGCCCTTCAAGGAAGGCTGGCCGGACAAGTGGGATGTGACCGCAGGCGGTTCCATGGTGGCGGGCGAGTACAGCCAGATCGCCATGGAGAGGGAAGCGGCGGAGGAGATCGGCCTGCGCTTCGACTTCAAAAAGGAAGTGCCGCTGCTGACAAGGGGTCTGGATCATGTGTTTTTCGATATCTATACGCTGATCCGGGACGTGGACATCTCCGAATGCGTGTGTCAGCCGGAGGAGGTCAGCGAGGTGCGCTGGGCGGATATGGACGAGATATATGCCATGATCGACGACGGCACGTTTATTCCGTACCGCAAGTGCTATCTGCAGCTGATCCGGGAATTGACCTTTGAGGGCAGGCGGATCCATACAAAGAACGAATAAACTTGTGCCTTGTGCTATCTTTTAACCAAGGCTTTCTTGAAAACTGTCCCGAAGCTGTGATATAATTGAATCAAATTCTATATGGGGAGCTGAAAATCCATGTCCGGACACAATAAATGGACTACCATCAAGCACAAGAAGGAAAAGACCGACGCCCAGAAGGGCAAGATATTTACCAAGATCGGCCGTGAGATCGCCATCGCCGTCCGTGAAGGCGGCAGCGCCGATCCCTCCACCAACGGCAAGCTGCGTGACGTTATCGCAAAGGCAAAGGCCAACAACATGCCCAACGACAACATCAAGCGCTCCATCGCCAAGGCTGCCGGTGAAGGCGCAGGCGTATCCTACAAGGAAGTATCCTATGAAGGCTATGCCGACGGCGGTATCGCAGTTATCTGTGAGATCGTTACCGACAACATCAACCGTACCGCTTCCGAGGTACGCCACCTCTTCGACAAGTTCGGCAAGGGCATGGGCTCTACCGGCTGCGTTTCCTACAAGTTCGAGCATAAGGGCGTTATCGTGATCGACAACACCGGCAAGCTGGAAGAAGAGGAAATGATGATGATGGCTCTGGATGCAGGCGCAGACGACGTGGAATACAACGGCGAGACCGCCACCGTCTATACCGATCCCGGCGCCTTCTCCGAGGTGCGTGAGAACCTGGAAAAGGCCGGCTGCACCTTCCTGGATGCAGACCGCAAGATGGTTCCCACGATGACCACTCCCGTGACCGATCCCGAGGTCGCTGCCAAGGTCCAGCGCCTGATCGACGAGCTGGAAGACTACGACGATACCCAGGCCGTCTATCACGATGCAGAGCTGCCCGAGGACGAAGAAGAGGAATAATAATAATTTAATAAACAGATAGCAAGAATGAACAGAAACAGTTCCATCGGCGTTTTTGATTCGGGCGTGGGCGGTATCAGTGTCCTGCAGGATATGGTGCGCCTGCTGCCCGAGGAGCATTTCATCTACTACGGTGACAACAAAAACGCTCCCTATGGTACGAGGTCTGAAGAAGAGATACGCACGTTGGCGGTGGCAAGCGCCGACGTGCTTCTTTCCTATAAGATAAAAGCCCTCGTCATTGCCTGCAATACCGCCACCTCCGCAGCGGCTGCCGTATTGCGGGAGAAGCTGATCATTCCGGTGGTCGGCATGGAACCGGCGCTGAAGCCGGCGGCGCTTTCCCGGCACGGCGGAGAGATCCTCGTGCTGGCGACGCCTGCGACCCTGCGCCAGCAGAAGTTCCGGCTGCTCAGCGAGAAGTACGGCGACCACGCCCTCATCCATCCGTGTCCGGGTCTGATGGATCTGGTGGAGAAGGGCGATATGCACGCCGAGACCCTCAAAAGCTATATCGGCGGAATACTGGACGAATATAAGGACCGGCAGCTGGACGGCATCGTGCTGGGCTGTACGCACTATGTGTTCCTGAAGCCCCTGTTTCGGGAGCTGGCGCCGCAGATCCCGCTGTTTGACGGCAATGACGGCACTGCCCGCAGGCTCAAATACCTGCTGGAGCAGGAGAACATGCTCTCGGACTGCGGCGGGGGTGTGGAGTTTATCACCTCGGGAGATCCGGAAATATTCCTGCCGAGAATGAAACAGCTGTTTGATCTGCCCACAGAATAAGGAGGTACCGACGGATGTATGCGATTTTGGTGAATGACGATCAATCTCTTTCCTGGTCTCAGGTCCCGACACCCTCGCCCAAGGCGGATGAGGTACTGCTGAAGATCAAGGCTGCCGGTATCAACCGGGCAGACCTGATGCAGCGGGCAGGGGACTATCCGCCGCCTGCGGATTGTCCGCCGTGGATGGGTCTGGAGGTCAGCGGCGTCGTGGAAAAGGCCGGTGCCGAAGTGAAAAACTGGAAGATCGGCGATGCGGCCTGTGCGCTTCTGGGCGGCGGCGGCTATGCCGAGTACGTATGCGTGAAAGAGGACATGCTGATGCCCGTGCCGAAGGGCCTTACAGTCGTGGAGGCAGCGGCGCTGCCCGAGGCGTTTGCCACTTCCTTTGTCAACCTGCGTCTGGAAGCGAAGATCGAGGCAGGTCAGACCATCCTCATCACCGGCGGCAACAGCGGTCTGGCGGGCGTAATGATCCCGATGGCCAAGTCGCTGGGCGCCAAGGTCATTACCACCGTGCGCTCCGATGAGAAGGCCGAGGCGATCAAAGGCCTCGGTGCGGACATCATCGTCAATACGAAGAAGGAAAGCCTCGAAGAGGTGCTGAAGAACAATCCCATCGATGCGGCGGTGGACTGCATCGGCGGCAGCGATGTTGGTACGTACCTGAACTATATGAACCGGGGCGGAAGATGGATCATGATCGCCGCACTGGCAGGCAGCGAGACCACGGTCGACCTCAAACTGCTGTATAAGAAGAACATCTATCTCTCCGGCAATACCCTGCGGGCAAGAACGCCTGCGGCAAAGGCGGAGATCCTGGCGAAACTCGTCAGGGAGATCTGGCCGCTGATCGAGAACGGCAGCATGAAGCCCTCGATCTATCGTATCCTGCCGATCATGCAGGCGGACGAGGGTCAGGCGCTTCTGAGCCGGGGCGAGAGCATAGGCAAGGTCATACTGACCGTGGGAGAATAAGACAATGAAGAAGATCGCCTTTATCGGAGCCGGAAGCCTGCAGTTTACCTCCAGCTGCACCCGGGATCTGCTGACGTTTCCGGCGTTTAAAGACTGCGAGTTCGCACTGATGGACATCAATGCGGAGAACCTTGCGAACATCACGAAAGTCGTGGAGAAGATCCGGGACGAGATGGATTGTCCCGATTGCCGCATCACCGCCACCACTGACCGCAGGGAAGCGCTGAAGGGCGCCGACGGCGTGCTGTGCACCGTGTTCAACGGTGACATCGACATCTGGCGCTATGACATCGAGATCCCGAAAAAGTACGGCGTGGACATCAACGTGGGCGATACCCGCAGCGTGTCCGGTATTTTCCGGGCGCTGCGCAATATACCGCTGCTGCTGGACATCTGCAGGGATATCGAGGAGCTGTGCCCCAAGGCTGTGTTCCTCAACTATACCAACCCCATGGCGATGCTCTGCAATGCGATGCAGAAGTATGCTAATGTGGAGGTCACAGGCCTGTGTCACAGCGTGCAAGGTACGGTCAAAATGCTGGCAGAGTGGCTGAACGTGCCTGCGGACGAGATCGTCTACAAGTGCATGGGCGTCAACCATCAGGCGTTCTATACGGTGCTGGAGCATAACGGAGAAGACCTGTATCCGAGGCTCCGGGCGCTGATGGACGATCCCGAGTACTACAACAAGGAGCAGGTGCGCAACGAGATGCTGCTGCATCTGGGCTATTATGTCACCGAGTCCAGCGGCCACAACTCCGAATACAACCAGTGGTTCCGCAAGCGCCCCGACCTTATCGAGAAGTACTGCACCCACTCCACCAACTGGAATCCGGGCGAGTATGCCTTCTCGCTGAACATCCGCAAGGACAGAAAGGCGAACACTGCCAGACAGTATAAGGAATTCCTCGAAAAGCCCATCGACAAGCATAAGAGCAGCGAGTATGCTGCCGACATCTTCAATGCCCGCATCGGCGACGGCAGACCCTTCGTGTTCAACGGCAATGTGCAGAACAGGGGCTCCATCCCCAACCTGCCCTATGACGCCTGCGTTGAGGTGCCCGTGGTCGCGGACCGCATGGGCTTCAAGACGACGATCGCCGGAGAGCTGCCGGAGCATCTGGCTATCCTCGTCAACACCACCGCACGGATCGAATCGCTCGTGGTGGAAGCGGCGATGAAGAAGAGCCGGGAAATGGTGTATCGGGCAGTCTGCATGGACCCGTTGACCGGTGCTGTCTGTTCGCTGGACGAGATCAAACGCATGTGCGACGAGCTGTTTGAGGTCAACAAGGATTACCTCGGCGACTACCGGTGATCAGAGAAAACGGATGAAAAACAAAACCTCCTGCCGAAGAGATGACTTTCTTCGGCAGGAGGTTTTTCTTACATTTCGATCTGATCCAGACTGACGGTCGCACTTTCGAAGTGCCACCATTTGTTTTCCGTGGGCACCACATCGTATGCCTCGTAGTACTGCTTTCCGTTGAAGGAGCAGTAGCTGAAGGCATTTGTTCCGACGATCCGGCACTGAACGGTGATATTGAAGCCCCAGCGGACTTCCACGATGTCTCCCTTTTTGAACGTCCATTGAATGGCTTCTTCGGAAGGGTAGAGAGCAAGGGTATGATATGCGCCGCCGGATACTGATGTGAGAAGACTGTCGTTAAGTACTGCTGTTGCCATGGATTTTCCACCTCCGTAGATTTGTGAATTGCTGTTTTGTGTTGTTTTTTGCAGGCAACTATTGATACGAGGTTTTGACGGAGATGGCTACGGTTTTCAAAAAAGATTTTGAGAAAACCCCCTTGATATTTAATGAACAAAGATATACAATAGATACGGATATTATGATAGGGAGAGTGTGGCTTGATGGCTTCACGGAAGAAGAAAAAAAGCAGAATGACCGTCATGGCACTGGGTTGTGTCTGTGTGCTGGCGGTGATCTTCTATCTGACCGGAGGAACAAAGGAATACAAAAGCAGCGGCAAAAATCAGCAGGAGCTCCAGTTAAACGTCGCCAAGCTGTATGAAATGCAGAACGCCGAGCCGGTGGACTTAGACGAGGCCGCAAAGAAACGGCGCAAGGCGCTGCTTCAGGAAAAAGGCGGCATACTGATCGACGACATGGCGGCGGAAGAGGATAAGATCATGGCGCTGACGGATGTCACAAATGCCGAGCTGCTGAAACGGTTCCGAAATGCGGTGATCGTCGGCGACTCCATCCCCGAGGATGCGCCGGGCTACGGCTGGCTCAATACCGAAGTGGTCCATGCGAAGATCGGTATCCGCATCAATGCGGACAGTGAGGTCATCAACAGCGCCATTGCGGCGAACCCGTCGGTCATGTTCCTCGTCTTCGGCGTGAACGATATCGAGACCTATGTGGAGCAGGCGAACGTCTTTGTGGACAGATACCGGGCGGCGATAGAGAAGATACAGGCGGCGCTGCCCGATACCGTGATCTATGCCCATGCGATATTCCCGCCGAAGAGTCTGGAGGGCAAGAGCTTTTATCAGTACCTGGACAAGTACAACGACGGTCTGCAGGCGCTGTGCGGGGAGACGGGCGCTTACTATATCGATTCCTCCTTCATTTTGAAGCGGGAGCCGGGCTACTATAACAATGACGGTGTGCATATGATCAAGAGCTTCTATCCGCTTTGGTTTACCTATCTGGCAGATTGTGCGGGGCTTGAATATGATGAATAAACTGATGGAATGGCTGGTTTACCGGCTCAACAGATTAAAGGTGATCAAGTGGCTGCTGGCGGGCGTGATCTTCGCCTTTGCGGTGCTGATGCTGATCGGCAATAACGTGAAGGACGTGGATATGGAGGTCATCCGTACCGCGCTGAACAACAGCGGGCGGCTCGGCACACTGTACGAGGCCGACGCCAACACGGTGAAAAAGACCTTTGATATCGATGTGCAGGAGACCGACGGATATGTGATGTACACTTCCGACTCCATTATGGACGTGTCGGAGCTGCTGTGCATCAAGTGCCGGGACGCTTCAAAGATGAGCGAGCTGCAGGCGGCGGCGGAAGCAAGGCTGTCGAGCCAGAAGGTCAGCTTTGAAAACTACGGGACCAATCAGAGCTTTCTTTTGAAGAATGCGGTGCTGGAGGTTCGGGGCGAGTATCTGTTCTATGCGGTGGGCGAGAATGCGGCGGCGCTGCGGTCGGTGTTCTCCTCCTGTGTCAGCTGAGGAAAGGAGAAGCAAATGGTATTCAGCAGTTTGAATTTCCTGTTCCTCTTCCTGCCGCTGGTGATGATCCTCCACTTTGTCGTGCCGATGAAGTGGAAAAACCCGGTGCTGCTGGCGGCGAGTATCTATTTTTACGCCTGGGGCGAGCCGGTATACGTGCTGCTGATGCTGCTCAACATCGGCTTTAACTACGTGACCGGTCTGCAGCTGAGCCTGACGAAAGAGAGCGGAAAGCGCCGTCTTGCGCTGATCGGCGGCATCGTTATCAACCTGTTCACGCTGGGCTTCTTCAAGTATTACGGCTTCCTCATCGAGACCGTGAACTCGCTGACGGGGCTGAAGCTCACCGTGCACGAGCTGGCGCTGCCCATCGGCATTTCGTTCTACACCTTTCAGGCGCTGAGCTATGTGATCGATGTGTACCGGGGCACCTGCGAGGCGCAGACGAATATCGTGAGCTTTGCCACGTATATCACGATGTTCCCGCAGCTGGTGGCGGGCCCCATCGTGCAGTACAGCGATATCCGCAAGCAGCTTGCCAAACGCAGTGTGTCCTTCGTGAAGTTCGGTCAGGGTGCCGAGCGGCTGATATTCGGTCTGGCGAAAAAGGTGCTGCTGGCGAACAATCTGGGACTTTTGTATACAACGATACAGGAGAGCGCATCGAGGTCGATGCTGACTGCATGGCTGGGCGCCGTCGCTTATATGCTGCAGATCTATTTCGATTTCAGCGGCTATTCGGATATGGCCATCGGCATGGGCAAGATGCTGGGCTTTGATTTCCTCGAGAACTTCGATCATCCGTATACCGCCGTCAGCATCACCGATTTCTGGAGACGGTGGCATATCTCGCTGTCGAGCTGGTTCCGGGATTATGTCTATATCCCCCTCGGCGGCAGCCGGGTGAAGAAGGAGCGGCACATCCTGAATCTGATGATCGTATGGATGCTCACGGGACTGTGGCACGGCGCCAGCTGGAACTTCGTGCTGTGGGGTCTGTACTACGGCGTGCTGCTGGTGATCGAGAAATACCTGCTGAAGGATACGCTCGAAAAGGCGCCGGACTTTGTGAAGCATGGGTATACGCTGCTGCTGGTGCTGTTTGGCTGGGTACTGTTCAGCAATACCGAGCTTTCGGGCATGGCGAGGTTCCTGGCGAATATGTTCGGCATCGGTGCGTCGGGTCTTGCAGACACCGCTTTCCTGTACTATTTCAGGAGCAATCTGGTGCTGATGATCCTGGGTATCCTGTGCTGCGGCAAGGGGATGCGGAAGCTGTATGTGAAGTGCTCGGAAAAGGTGCCGGCAGTCGGCATGGTGATCTGCGCCGTGCTGTTCCTGCTCTCGGCGGCGTATCTGGTGTACGGCTCCTACAATCCGTTCCTGTACTTCCGGTTCTGAGGTGAGACAGATGAAAAAGGAACGCATGACCGGAATGCGGCTGGCGGGCATCGTATTGGCAGGTACGGTGCTGCTGCTGGATATTGCATTCTTTGTGAGTATGGACAGGGAGTTTTCTCCCACGGAAAACCGGAATCTGACCACATTGCCCGCATTCTCCGCAGATGCGGCGGTTTCGGGACGCTTTGAAGCCTCGTTTGACGACTATGTGGCGGATCAGTTCCCTTTCCGGGACGGCTGGATCCGGATCAAGGCGTTTGCGGACCGGCTGATGGGACATACCGAAGCCAACGGCGTGTTCCTCGGCTCGGACGGATACCTGATCCAGAATTTCACGATGCCGAACTATGACACGTACCGGGCGCAGGCGGATGCCATCCGGGATTTCAGTATCCGGCATTCGGACATGAAGCAGTATATGCTGGTGGCGCCCTCTGCGCTGACGGTGATGGCGGACAAGCTGCCGGCCTTTGCACAGGCCGGAGACGAGAGCGGATACATCGACAGGCTGAAGCTGGACACCTCCGACCTGACGATGCAGTTTATCGATGTGCGGGACACGCTGACCCAGCTCAAGGCCACCGAGCAGGTCTATTACCGCACGGACCACCACTGGACCACGGCGGCGGCGTATGCGGCGTACCGGGAGCTGGCACGGGCGGCAGGGCTGAACGGCATCAATACGATGTATGACCGTTTGCCCGTAACGGACAGCTTTTCGGGAACACTGGGCTCCATGAGCGGCTTCCGCACCGGTGAGCAGGACAGCATCGAGGTGTTCGTGCCGAAGACCGAACCCGTGGACTATGTGGTTACGTATGTGTTTGAGGGAAAGCGCAGTGCATCGTTCTACGATGCGGACATGCTG
>JAZLHZ010000160.1:0-1871 GCA_045617085.1 Clostridia bacterium | reverse complement strand
AGACCTTCCTGATCCAGCTGGCCAACGGCACCGAAGGCTACCTGCCCACCGAAAAGGCAGAAAACGGCGGCCATTACAGCGCCTTCGTTTCCTCCGGTCTGGTAGGTCATGTCGGCGGCGATCAGCTCGTCCGTGAGACCCTGGAGCGCATCAACAAGCTGTTCTGATCCTTTTAATAAAACCGCCGCACTTCCACGAGGTGCGGCGGTTTTCCGTTTTGTTGCATAAACAAACACAAAAAAGCAACCTGCAAAAGCAGATTGCTCTCAGTGCGGCCAACGAGACTTGAACTCGTACTCATTGCTGAACACGCCCCTCAAACGTGCGCGTATACCGATTCCGCCACAGCCGCATGTTGTGTTTCTCTCAACCAACGTATGACATTATACTACACAACACGCCTAAAGTCAATACCGAAATCCGTATTTTACCGATTTTTTACTCACATCATTTTGCCGCCACGTCCCATGCGGTAAGGATGCCCAGCAGCTTTTCGCCGGGTTTTCCGTTCTTTGTGACGAA
Source organism: Clostridia bacterium (assembly GCA_045617085.1). GTDB lineage: Bacteria > Bacillota > Clostridia > Christensenellales > Aristaeellaceae > Firm-10. The sequence continues at coordinate 1,349 of JAZLHZ010000160.1, read as the reverse complement.
AAGCATGCCGATCTTGTCGCTGTGTTTCAGGGCTTGACCGAACAGCTCTCGAATACGGGAAACGGGCATATCGTCCGGGATAAAACGATAAGTCTCGTCATGGTGCTTTTCCGGCGGCAGATAGTCCATAATATCCTTGAACGTGAGCTCTTTTTCCATCATCACGCTTCCCCTGTCAATAATATAGGAAAGCACCGTGCTTTTGCTGAATACGCCGACAACTCTCCCCGCACTCAATATCGGCACACGGCTGTATATATTGGTATGCATGAGCTTCAGCGTTTCCAGCACACTGTCCTCGGGCTTGCGCCACAGGATCTTCGACATAGGCGCATAGATGTTTCTCGCCCGTACAGGATTGCTGATCCGCTCCTTTACCCTGTCCAGCAGAGTGAGCATCTCACCACTCGGCTCCACTGCATAGCTTCCGTCGATCTTCGGATTGTGCGTCAGCAGATTCCGCACCTCACGGCAGAAATCCAGCTCGTCCCTCACATCGCCAAACTCGCTGCGGTGCAGGATATAGTTGATCGCTGAGGTACCCGGCTGCAGGTCGTACTCGTGTTCAATGGCGTCTTCCAAAAGACGGTATCTGTTCAGGAATTCATCGGTATTACTCATATTGCTTTACAGAAAGCCCTCCCGAATGAACGAGAGGGCTTTGTTCCGTTCTTAGTGTTCTCAGTTTTCTTGTTTATCAGACGATGCCCTGAGCCATCATTGCATCGGCAACCTTCAGGAAACCGGAGATGTTGGCACCGGCAACGTAGTCGCCTTCCTTGCCGTACTTGGCGGCTGCGGAAGCCATCTGGTTGAAGATGTTGACCATGATGGTATGCAGGCGTGCATCGACCTCTTCGAAGGTCCAGCTGAGGCGCAGGCTGTTCTGGCTCATTTCCAGAGCAGAGGTAGCTACGCCGCCGGCGTTTGCAGCCTTAGCGGGGGCAAACAGGATGCCTGCATTCTGGAATGCAGCAATAGCATCGGGAGTGGAAGGCATGTTGGCACCCTCGCCGACGGCGAACACGCCGTTCTTGATCAGGGTCGCAGCATGATCGGCATGCAGCTCGTTCTGGGTTGCGCAGGGCAGTGCGATGTCGCAGGGAACGTCCCAGATCACGCCGTCCTCATGGTACTCTGCCTTGGGACGATAGTTGATGTATTCCTTGATCCTCTTGCGCTCGACTTCCTTGATCTGCTTGATGGCCTTGAGGTCGATACCCTCTTCGTCATAGACCCAGCCGGTGGAGTCGCACATGGCAACGACCTTGCCGCCGAAGGTCATGCACTTCTCGGCTGCGTAGGTAGCAACGTTGCCGGAACCGGAGATAACGACACGCTTGCCGTTG
>JAZLHZ010000159.1:0-4217 GCA_045617085.1 Clostridia bacterium | reverse complement strand
GTTTCCGGCAGGATTTGCGGGAACGGTACCGGCGGTGGGCACTGCAGTGGGCGTCTCGGTGACGGTCGCCTCAAAGGTCGCACCCTGATAGCCGGTGTTGGCCGGGTCGATGGTCTGGTCGCTGCCCCGGAAGGCCGAGGTGAAGATCAGGATCAGATAGATGATGAACACGATCACCGCCGCCACGCTCAGCAGCATCCGCTTGAACGCATCGAACCAGCTGCGTTTGTTGGCAAGGAATATGAACAGGATCTGCAGCGGGAATACGATGAACAGGACGATCTTCAGCCACGGCTTATCCAGAATGCTGGCAAGCGTTACGCCGTCGCCGGTGTTTTCATCAAATTCCTCTTCGGGCTCTTCTTCGGATTCCTCATCGGCTTCTTCCTCGTAGGATTCTTCATAGGTATCCTCGTCGGAAGCGGCATCCTCTTCGGTCTCTTCTTCTTCAAATTCTTCGGGCAGCTCTACGTTGTCGTCATCGTAGACGCTGTCCTCGTCATATATGCTTTCTCCCTGACCGGGCTCGGGTTCTTTCTTTGCCCAGGGGAAGCAATACCTGCTGATATTGCCGTTGGAATCCTTGGTAACAAGGCCTTCCTTGGCGAACATGACCAGCCTGCCGCCGATCTTAAAAATACGATTTGCCATTTTTTGCAGCCTCCGCAAACGGTAAAATATACTCTGAATACATTACATCCATGATACCTTATATAATACAATATTTCCGGCAATCTGTCAATCGTTTTGGAGCATTAAATTTGGATAAGGGAGAAAGAAGTGAGGGGTGTGCAGTGAGCAGTTGGCGGTGTACACTTGAAAAATTAACTGTAATGCTATTCCACTATCCGCCCGTTTATGATATAATTGACTATGTATAGCTATCAAGAAGGGAATATATCCGAAATGTCAGAAAATCAGCCTCCCGTCATCAGAAGAAAATCGGCATCGACCGGCGCAAAGCCTGCCGGAACCGTGAAAACGGGTTCGACCGTAAGACCCGCAACAACTGCAAAAACAACAGCTGCAAGGCCTGCCTCCGCAGCAAAAAAGGTGTCCGCAGGCACGGCGAAGACCGCTGCGTCCTCTGCCTCTTCCGTGAAGAAGGCGGGTACGCAGACCGTGGTGCACAGAAAGAGCACGGCAAAGACCTCGACACCGAAGCAGCCGCTTCGTGACAACGTGGTATCGAAGGGCAGCTACGCCTCGGACCGCCGCCGCAGAGAGAATACCGAGAATCCCTTTGCCAGGGTGCAGAAGACCGTGATGGGCATTCCCCAGTGGATCAAGCTGGCTGCCATCGGCGTGATGTTCGTGGTGGTCATCGTGGTGCTGGCGACCTCGCTGTCAAAGATCAGTCTGGACACCGAGCGCACCGTCATCATGCTGCTGACGCCGGAGCCCGAGTATACGCCTGAGCCCGAAGCGACGGCGGAGCCTGTTTCCGTGCCGTCTCAGCCGGAGACCTCGGATGATTCCGGGATCACGATAGAGACCGTGACCGGCACCGCTAATACAGACGATGCACAGGCGACAATAGTTCCCGAAGCAACGGAGATTCCTTCCGTGACCGATATTCCCGCAGCACCCGTCGTGACTGCGCCTCCGGTGGTCATCGATTCTGCCGATGCCAAGTCGGTGACGATCCGTGTGGCCGGCGATATCGTGGCGGACGACGACATCCTCAAGCTGGCTTACAGCAAGGTTATGGACACCTATGATTTCTCCTCGTTCTTCGAGTACATGGGCAATACTCTGTCCGATGCGGACTATACGATGATCAACATCGATGCGACGCTGCGGGAGGGCAAGTACGGTTATTCCGGCTATCCCCAGTTCTCCACGCCGCCCGCCATACTGGATACGCTGAAGGATCAGGGTATCGACATGATCATGATGTGCAACAACCACATGCTGGACGGCTACTGCGACGGCCTTGTGGAGTCGGTGGGCCTTGTCGAGCAGGCGGGACTGGATCATATCGGCGGCTTTGTGGATGAGCAGGATGCCGCCACGCCCGAGATCTACGATCTGAACGGCATCAAGGTGGCATTCGTGTGCTACACGCAGGTCACCAACGATATGGAAAACTTCTGCGACGACCGCACCCATTACCTCGTCAAGCGGCTGAAGAACGCCGACTTCGAGGGCGACATTCAGGCCTGCCGGGATGCGGGCGCCGATGTGGTCATCGCCGTCTGCCACTGGGGCGAGGAATATCAGAGCACGCCCGAAAGCGAGACGAGGCGCTATGCCGAGCGCATCGTGGCCGCCGGTGCCGATCTGATCCTGGGCAACCATCCCCACATGGTGCAGCCTGCGGAATATGTGACGAGCGGCGGACGGACGGCGCTGTGCACGTACTCACTGGGCAACTTCCTCACCAATCACTATAAAATCAAGGGCACGGACTGCGGCGTCGTGTTCGAGTTCACCCTCAAGCAGAACACCAACGGCACATATTCGGTCATTGCCCCCGGCTATATCCCCGTCTATGTGTGGCGGATCCCCAAGTCCTCGGACAGTATGGATTACCGCCTGCTTCCCATCTCGCAGTATCTGAACAATCCGCCCTCCGGTATGGGCAACGATGCCTATACCCGCATGAAGGAATGCTGGAACGAGATCCAGCAGGTGCTCAATTACAGCAACGTGATCGGACTTATCGAAAACTGAAGGAGCTGAAAATACCATGGCACATTACGAGAACGAATATAAGAAGGTCAGCATCGGCGGCTGGATGGGCACGCTGATCCTCTCTGCGATACCGGGTCTTAACCTGATCCTGTGGATCATCTGGGCGATCTGCGCCAAGTGTCCCTCCCGGAAGACCTTCTCCGTGGCCTGCATCCTGCTGACGCTGATCGTGTGCGCACTGGCTGCCATCGCCATTGCCGTCTGGGGCGGCGCCATCGTGGAGTGGGCAAGGGAGCTGAATCCCTCCCTGTTCACCGAAATGCTTACGGCAGAGGCGTGACCGATGAGCAAGAAGAAAAACAAGATCACCTGGCAGCCGAAAAAGGAGCTTCCGGCAAAGACGATACTGTTCATTATCGTCGGCGGTATCCTGCTGGCGGCGCTGGGCATCGGCGCAGAGCTGCTGTTTTCCCGCAGGGAGGACACCGTTGTTGACAATGTGGGTTTCAGCGAGGTCATGACCAACAATACCTCTGCCCTTACCGACGATTACGGCGAATATTCCGACTGGTTCGAGCTGGTCAACAGCGGAAACACTGCCGTGGATATCGGCGGCTGGATGGTGATGCGGGGCGGCGACGCCACGCAGACCTTCATTTTTGCAGACGGAACCGTCATTGCTCCCGGCGAATACCTCACCGTATTTGCCAGCGGCATGTCGAAGAACAAGACCGGCTATGTGCTCCATGCTCCCTACCGGCTGGACTCGGCGGGCGATGTGCTGACCCTGTCCGACAGGAAGGGCAACATCGTTCAGGAGCTGACCGTGCCCGCTCTGTCGAGGAATGCGGTGTACGCCCTCTGTGACGGGCAGTGGCAGACGACGATGAGCTCAACACCCGGCAGCGAGAACGTGATGACGGAGGTCGCCGAAAAGGAAACTAACGTCAGCAGCGGCAGCGTGGAGATCAGCGAGGTAGTCATCAGGAACCGCACGATCCTTTCCGTCGGCGGCGAATATCCGGACTATATAGAGCTTCACAACATCGCCGGAAAAGCGGTATCCCTGAAGGGCATGTGCCTTTCGGACGACGAGACGAGACCGGATAAGTTCGCTCTGCCGGATGTCACACTGCAGGCGGATGAATATCTCGTGGTATATGCCTGCGACCCGATCAAAAATGCGGACGGCATATTCACCGGCTTCTCTCTGGGCAGCGGCGAAGGCGTGTACCTGAGCGATGCTTCCGGAAAGTGCATTTCCTCCACCGTGCCCTCCCTTCCCGAAAAGGATACGGCATGGTCGCTGGTAAACGGCAAATGGGTGAATACCTTCCCCCCGACACCGGGTGCAGCCAATGACTTTGTGGGCATCGGAACGGCAGATGCGTATGTCACGCAGGCCAATACGAGCAATGTGTATATCAGCGAGCTGATGGCCAGCACCGACAGCGAGGACGTCAGCAGCGGCGGCTATGACTGGATCGAGCTGGACAAAGCCTCCTCCCGTGCACTGGATCTTTCCGGCTGGGGGCTTTCGGGCAATTCCGGCAGACCCCGCAAGAGGCAAGTCCCCCCAG
>JAZLHZ010000158.1:0-2223 GCA_045617085.1 Clostridia bacterium | reverse complement strand
GCTGACCTCCATAGCCCTGTCATAGTCCTCCACAGGCTTAATCTTTCCGAAAACGATGACACTGCGGATATTGGGTGCCCATTCGCCATCTCTGCGGAAGCCTTCATCATATATGCAGAAGCTCACTTTATCATGCTTTTTTATTGCATCGATTTTATGACCGCTTTTGCCCCCATGGAAATAGATGTTCCCCGTTGCCCCGTCAAAGCAATAATTCATCGGCATTCCGTAAGGGTAATCATCATCACCAAGCACCGACAGAACACCACGTTTTTCATTTATCAATAGCTTCCGGCATTCCTCATCAGAAAGCGCTTGCTTCTTTCTCATCATTTCTCTGAACATATTTTCTCCTTACTGTCCTCTCTCACTGCTTCTCTCAGCTTCATCATGTATTCCGAAAACTTCATCCGTTCATCTGCATAGGTCATTTGCAGATCATATTCATGCTTTTCCCATGAGGTCAGTGGCGCTTCGTTGTGCTGGATCAGTGCTTCCAGACTGTCCAATGCCTTGTACAGTTTGGCTTCGTCTGTTTTGCGTTCTTTCATTTCAGCATACAGAGAACGCATTTCATCTCGTGTCGCTTCGGGCAAAGATTCCACCCAATTGTTCAGCAATTCTTCTTCCCTTTGCTCGTGGGTTTCTGTCTTATTGAACACCGGAATATCTCCGGTAAACGCTTCGCCGAGGTCATGGATCAGGCACATGCCAATCACCTTGTTCATGTCCAGATCCTTAAACTCATCTTTCATCCAGAACGCCATCAATGCCAGACGCCAACTGTGTTCAGCGACACTTTCCGGTCTCCCTTGAGAAGTGCAGCAATGTCGCAGGGTATCCTTCAATCGTTCTGCCACATGAAGCATATCGAGGAATATATGCACATCCATATTATTGCTCCATCTGCCTGTTGATATCATCCTCACAGGCACGCATCGCAAATATCGTCTTCTCCAGCAGGTCGCTTAACTCCCAGCCCAGCATTTCGGCCCCCTTGGCGATCACATCTCTGGAACAACCGGCAGCGAATTTCTTGTCCTTGAATTTCTTCTTGAGGCTGGACAGCTCCATATCCTTACAACTTTTTGACGGACGCATCAGCGCCGCTGCGCCAATCAGACCGGTCAATTCGTCTGCCGCAAACAGCACCTTTTCCATCTGAAGCACAGGCTCCACATCACTACACAGACCGTATCCGTGAGAACATACCGCATGGATCAACTCATCGGGAGCTTCGATCTCTTTCAGCAGTTCGGGAGCCTTACTGCAATGCTCCTCCGGCCAGTTTTCAAAACCCACATCATGCAGGAGTCCTACCGTTGCCCAGAAATCCGCCTCATCACCATAACCCAGTTCATTGGCATACCAGCGCATCACACCTTCTACGGTATATGCATGACGCAGATGGAATTCGTCCTTGTTGTATTTCTTCAAAAGTTCCATCGCCTTTTCTCTGCTGACTGTATTCATAAGTATTCATGCCTCCTTTTTTTCTTTATTATACCACATCTTTATCTGACTGTCTGTTATTTCTTAATGAATATTCTTGACAACATTTTCAGTCTATACTATAATATGCTTCACATAACTCATCGGAGGTACCGGAACATGTGTACAAGTATTGTATCAAACATTTCGAAGACCGTCATCGGCTGGAATCTTGATATTCTCGACATGGAGCATACCGTCGTCGCCGAGGACGATAAAGTATTTATCGCTGTCTATGATGAAAAAGAAGGCTGGCTTCCGCTTTTCGGGTGCAATTCCCGGGGGGACTTTATCACTATGCCCACATGCTGGCCCTATGACAGCAAAAGTGACCCCACAAGTCCCGATGAAATCAACATTATTCCGCTTGATATCGACCTTCTCTATCGGCGTCGTTCCTTTGATGAGATACATCAATTGACGTCTTCTCAAAAAATATGCAGTGTGCCCGGCACGACATTTCAGGCACAGCTTTCCGACAGAAACGGCAACGTACTTCAAATCATTCCCGGACAAGGCATGATCTACAAGGAACATCCGAAGTTTTCTGTCCTGACCAACTACTCTCCTTTAAAGGGCGATTCGGAAAAGCATCCGTGGATGGGAATGGATCGCTATCAAACCGCCGTTAAGACGCTGGAAAAGGCAGAAACGTTTGACGTCAACGATTGTTTTGCCTTGTTGAAAAAAGTCTCTCAGACCGTTTGTCCTACCGTAGTATCCATGGTATTT
>JAZLHZ010000157.1:0-3308 GCA_045617085.1 Clostridia bacterium | reverse complement strand
CTCCATTTATCACTGTCTGCATTATATCATCGCTGTCGGTGCATGACAAGATGAGATAATGTAAAAGTGACAACATACCCAGGCGTCCGCAATGAAGCTTTAAGCCGTTTAAGTTTGAATTAATCATAAGGAGAAATGCGTCAATGCCAAAAGATGTTCTGTATGGCAAAACTCTGAGAAAAAGCTTTGCCAGAACCGAGGAGATCATGCAAATGCCGAATCTCCTGGAAATCCAGAAAAGCTCCTACAAATGGTTCCTGGAAACCGGGCTCCGCGAAGTCTTCAGAGATGTGGAGACAATCAAGGACTATTCCGGCAACCTTGAACTCAGCTTCATTGACTATTCAATGGATGCGAAAGATGCAAAGTACAATGAGGAAGAATGCAAGGCACGCGATGCCACATTTGCAGCTCCCCTCAAGGTGAAGGTCCGCCTGCGCAACAGGGAAACGGATGAGATCAAAGAGCAGGAGATCTTCATGGGTGACTTCCCTCTGATGACGGCCAGCGGCACGTTTATTATCAACGGTGCTGAGCGTGTTATCGTCTCTCAGATCGTCCGTTCCCCCGGCGTCTACTTTGACAAGCTGCTCGACAAGTCGATGACCGCGCTGTACACCTCTCAGATCATCCCTTACCATGGCGCATGGCTGGAGTATGAGACGGATGCAACGGACATGTTCAACGTCCGCATTGACAAGAACCGCAAGCTGCCGATCACCTGGTTCCTCAAGGCAATGGGCGCATATGATGCCAATGAGCCGTCTTCCTGGCTGTCCTGCGTGGAGAACCCGGCTGTCGGCGCAACGACGAATGAGCGCCTGAAAGAAATCTACGGCGAAGACGAGCGCATCATCTCTACGATCGACAAAGATACCGTCGACAGCAGAGAAGAATGCCTGCTTGAAATCTACCGCAAGCTCCGCCCGGGCGATCCTCCCACGGTGGAATCCGCCGAGAGCCTGCTCAACGGCCTGTTCTATGACCGCCGCCGTTATGAAATTTCCAGCGTCGGCCGCTTCAAGTTCAACAAGAAGCAGGCACTGTATCCCCGTATTGCCGGCTGTGAGCTGGCCTGCATGGTGGCTGACCCCTTCACCGGCGAGATCCTTGCTGAAGAAGGCGAGATCCTCTCCAAGGAGAAGGCACAGCTGATCTCTGACTCCGGCGTTGTCAGCGTGGATGTGCTCGTTGAGGGCAAAAAAGTCCGCGTGATGAACAACGGCATGGTCGATATCGCAAAGTATATCGGCGAGGACCTCAAAAAAGAGCTCGGCATCAAAGAAAAGGTGCACGGCATCGTGATGAAGGGCATTGCTGAGCAGTGCGCCGGCGACCCTGAAGCTCTCAAACAGGCTATCCGCGAGAACATTGATGTGCTTATTCCGAAGCACATCGTAGCAGATGATATCTTCTGCTCTGTCAACTATCTCAACTGCCTGGCACACGGCCTTGCAGAGAGAGATGATATTGACCATCTCGGCAACCGCCGCGTCCGCTGCGTGGGTGAGCTGCTCCAGAACCAGTTCCGCATCGGCTTCAGCCGCATGGAGCGCGTGATCCGTGAGCGCATGACCATACAGGATATGGACGTTGTCACCCCGCAGAGCCTGAGCAACATCCGCCCGGTCACGGCTGCTATTAAAGAATTCTTCGGTTCTTCTCCGCTTTCTCAGTTCATGGACCAGACCAACCCCCTCGCAGAGCTGACGCACAAGCGCCGTATCTCCGCACTGGGTCCCGGCGGTCTTTCCAGAGAGAGAGCCTCTTTCGACGTGCGAGACGTTCACTACAGCCATTACGGCCGTCTCTGCCCGATTGAAACTCCTGAAGGCCCGAACATCGGTTTGATCTCCTACCTTGCTTCATTTGCACGTGCCAATGAGTACGGCTTCCTGATCGCTCCTTTCCGCAAGGTCGAAAAGGGCACCTGCCGCGTGACGGACGAGATCGTCTACATGACGGCCGATATGGAAGACGAGTTCAAAGTTGCACAGGCATCTGAGCCGGTGGGTGAAAACGGCTGCTTCATCAACAAGCGCATTACCTGCCGCCACAGAAACGACACCATCGCTGCCAACCGTGAAGACGTGGATTACGTTGATGTCTCCCCGAAGATGATGGTCTCCATCGCAACGGCTATGATCCCGTTCCTTGAAAACGACGACGCCAACCGTGCACTGATGGGCGCTAACATGCAGCGCCAGGCAGTGCCGCTGCTCACCACCCAGGCGCCGATCGTCGGTACGGGCATTGAACACAAGTGTGCTGTTGACTCCGGCAACTGCGTGCTCGCAGAAGGCTCCGGCGTTGTAACGGATGTGGATGCGACCCACGTTAAAGTGAAGTACGACGACGGCGAGATCAAGAGCTACAAGCTCATCAAGTTCGGCCGCTCCAACCAGGGCACCTGCATCAACCAGCGCCCGATCGTCTCCGCAGGCGAGAGAGTGGAAGAGGGCGATGTGCTGGCAGACGGCCCGAGCACTGCGCAGGGCGAGCTTTCCCTCGGCAAGAACATCCTTGTCGGCTACATGAACTGGGAAGGCTACAACTACGAAGACGCTATCCTCCTCAATGAGCGCCTTGTGATGGAAGATGTTTTCACCTCCATTCATATTGAAGAATACGAGTGCGATGCACGTGACACCAAGCTTGGCCCCGAAGAGATCACGAGAGATATCCCGGGTGTCGGCGAAGACGCACTGAAATATCTGGACGAGCGCGGCATCATCATGGTGGGTGCGGAAGTCACCGCGGGCGATATCCTCGTCGGCAAAGTCACCCCGAAGGGCGAGACGGACCTCACCGCAGAAGAGCGCCTCCTGCGCGCTATCTTCGGTGAAAAGGCACGCGAAGTGCGTGACACCTCGCTCAAGGTGCCGCACGGCGAGAGCGGCATCATTGTGGACGTGAAGGTCTTCACCCGCGAGGGCGGAGACGAGATGAACCCGGGCGTGAACCAGGTCGTCAGAGTATACATTGCGCAGAAGCGCAAGATCTCCGTCGGCGACAAGATGGCGGGCCGCCACGGCAACAAGGGCGTTGTATCCAGAATTCTCCCGCGTGAAGACATGCCCTATCTGCCCGATGGCAGACCGCTGGATATCGTTCTGAATCCTCTGGGCGTACCTTCCCGTATGAACATCGGGCAGGTGCTGGAAGTGCACCTTGGCTATGCAGCACAGGCTCTCGGCTGGAAGGTCGCAACGCCGGTATTCAACGGCGCAAACGAAGTCACCATCCGCGATACCCTCAAGCAGGCGGGCCTCCGTGAAGACGGAAAATCCGAAATGTACGACGGCCGC
>JAZLHZ010000156.1:0-5666 GCA_045617085.1 Clostridia bacterium | reverse complement strand
GGTCATGACGTCGATCAGCGCCGTGCGGGTAGGTACCTGTGTCAGTGCGTCGTATACGTCCTTTTCGTCCAGCTGCGGGCCTCTGCCGGTGTTGATGAAGGTGGCATAGGGCTTCATGGACAGGAAGTGATTGCGCTTCAGTATGCCGACGGTGGCGGGCAGATTGGCGATATGGTTGGAGATGACGTCGCACTCGGCGAAGATCTCGTCCAGTGTGGCCTTCTTTACGTTCAGAGCCTCGGCCTTTTCATCGGAAAGGAAGGGGTCGAACACCAGCACTTCGCAGTCCAGCTGCTTCAGCATCTCGCAGATGCGGGAGCCGATGGCGCCGCAGCCGAGGATGCCGATCTTCGTGTCGTAGTTGCCGGGATAGCAGCCGTGCAGCGCCTTTGCCTGCTCTCTGTCGGTGCGGCAGGCGGCCTGCGTGGTGAAATAGCCCTTGCAGGCGAGGATGATCTGGGCGAAGGTGTACTGGACGACGGGCACGGCGTTGGCCTGCCAGGCGCTGAACACCTTCACGCCTTCCTCCAGGAAGGGACGGGCGAAATGCTGCACCGAGCCTGCGCCGTAGAACACGGCCTTCAGCCTGGGCAGGTACGTGCGGATATCCTCACGGCTGAGCTGGCTCATGCCCCAGGTCGTGAACACGACCTCGGTATCCGAGAGCTTGCCGGTGCGCACGTCCTCGGAGTTGTAGGCAGTTTTGTCCAGATCTACCAGCTTTTCCAGGCGGGCGAGCTGCTTTTCGCCGTATACGTCAAAGAGACGTCCGGGATTGTCCAGAAGAAAGATCGCCTTCATCATGACATTCAGCCTCCGTAAATCAGATGAATTCGTAGTAGATGGCGGCAACGGCCTTTTCAAAGTCCGCACCGTCTACGCCGACGATGATGTTGAGCTCGCTGGAGCCCTGATCGATCATGCGGACGTTGATATCGGCAACTGCCAGCGCCCGGAAGATCTTGGCGGCGGTGCCTCTGTGGCTGACCATGCCCCGGCCGACGGTGGCGATCAGCGCCACGCCGCTGGTGAACTCGATGGAATCGGGATGGCAGGTCTCGTTGATGCGGTCGATGATCTCCTGCTTGTGGGCCTCGATCTCCTTGTCGGCGATGATGACGCACATGGTGTCGATGCCGGTGGGGAGGTGCTCAAAGCAGATGCCCAGCTCCTCCAGCACGGTGAGCACACGGCGGCCGAAGCCGACTTCGCTGTTCATCATGGCCTTTTCGATGTTCAGCAGGGTGAAATTCTTATGTCCGGCAATACCGGTGATGATGCGCTCGTTGGGCACGTCGATGTCGGAGACGATCATGGTGCCGGGGTGCGAGGGATCGTTGGTGTTGCGGATATTGGTGGGGATATTGGCCTTACGGACCGGGAAGATGCTGTCCTCATGCAGCACGGATGCGCCCATGTAGGAGAGCTCTCTCAGCTCCCGGTAGGTGAGCCGGTCGATGGAGCGGGGATTCTCGACAATGCGGGGATCGGCGACCATGAAGCCGGACACGTCGGTCCAGTTCTCATAGATCTCGGCACCGGCAGCTCTTGCCACGATGGCGCCGGTGATGTCGGAGCCGCCGCGGGAGAAGGTTTTGATCTCGCCGGTGGGCAGAGAACCGTAGAAGCCGGGGATGACTGCATGGTCGTGCTTCTTCAGTTCCTCGCTCAGCACGTTGTTGGTCCACTCGGCGGCGAAAACGCCCTTTTTGTCAAAGCGGATCACGTCGGCGGAGTCGATGAAGTCCCAGCCCAGATAGGCAGCCAGAATAATGCCGTTGAAGTATTCGCCGCGGCTGGCAGCGTAGTCGGGAGCGTCGGTCCTTGCCAGCTCCTGCTCGGCCTCGTGCAGGCGGGGCAGCAGATCCAGCTTGATGCCCAGCTCTTCGATGATGGAGCAGTAGCGCTGTACGATCTTGCCGAAGACCTCGGAATAGTCCTGACCGATACGGGCCAGCTTGTGGCACTTATACAGCAGATCGGTGACCTTTTCGTCCTCCTTGAACCGTCTGCCGGGCGCAGAAGGCACCACAAAACGGCGGTCGGGATCGGAAAGCAGAATGTCCTTTACTTTTTTGAACTGGGCGGCATCGGCCAAAGACGAGCCGCCGAATTTGGTTACTTTGATTCCCATTATTATTATTCCTCCGATATCAGGATAGTGTACAGATGACAAAAAGCCATTATTCAGTAATAATAGGGCATTTCGGGATTTTACGCAAGCTTGCTTGTGTAAATATTGATTTGCATTATTATAGTGAGGAGTCAGGAGTGAGGAGGGTGGAGTGAGCAGTGAGTAGTTGGGTGGGGCTGATAAAGCTATGCAGTTGGTGAATACTCTCAAACTCTGCAAAGCAGAAATCAACTGCCGCAGGCGGGTGCTTATTTTTTCCTTTTCCTGTTGAAAAAAAGCCGGAGTTGCGCTATAATGTAGACAAACAAAACCGGATGAGGAGGGAAGACCCATGAAGAGATGCCTTTGTATTCTGACCGCCCTGCTGATGCTGCTGGCGTTGACCGTCCCCGCTTCCGCCGAGATCATCGAGATGGGCGACAGCATGATCGTTTCCGGCTGCTCGGAGGCGCCGCTGTATGCCTCCTACGAGCCGGACGATGACACCGTACTGTGCCGGATCCCCGCCGGTGAGAGCGTGATGTACATCCTCGCCGTGGACAGGGGCAGCTTTGTCATCTACGGAAATCAGGCCGGATATATCGATGACAAGTACCTGCTGAAGACCCAGTACTACTCCTTCGAGCTGCCCGGCAGTGATGACGATTGGGATGATTGGGATGACGACGACCGGGATTGGGACGATGTCGATTACGGCCCGACCCAGTTCCCGTATGCGGCGCTGGACGCCAGACTGAATCAGAAACTTTCCGCCCGCAGCGGCCCGAGCACGGCCTATACCGAGATGGGCACCTATTCCGAAAACACGCCGATCTCCGTATTCTATCAGACCGAAGGCAGCGGCGTCAACTGGGGCTATGTGGAGTTTTGGTCGGAGGGGAAGTATTATCGGGCATATACCGGCATGAAGCGCATCGACTGCAGCGAATATGTGCCCTATGATTACGAGACCGGAAACAGCGTGCGGGTCCTGTGCGATATCTGCCCGTATTTCGGACCCGGCTATGACTATGCGGATTGTCCGTATCCCATCTGGGAAAACTGTGTCGTGACGGGCTTTTTTGAGCAGTGCGGCTGGATGATGGTGGACTGGACCACCGATGCCGGGATCCAGAGATGCTGGGTCGCCCCCGGCTGCTGGGAATACAATTGACAGTGAGCAGTTGGCAGTTAGCAGTGTTCAGTTAGGCGGCGAAGCCGCCAAAAGTCCCTTCCCTGCTCACAGGGAAGGGGGGACCGCCGTAGGCGGTGGGTAGGGCTGATAAAGCTCTGACAGTGGTGCTTTCACTAACTCCTCACTCCTCACTCCACACTCCTCACTAAATCGAGGTATCTTTATGCTCCAACACAAACTGACCGATACCCGTTACAAGCTGCTTCCGGAGACGATGCCGGCTGCGCTGGAGGCGGCTTCCGAATGCTCGTTTCTGCGCAACGAGGCGTTCTCCCTGCAGCTGGCGCTTCGGTACTCCGGAAACGATTTCCTCCCGGTCAGCGTGAGTATTGACTGTGCGCTGCCGGTGACGGTCTATAAGCAGGGCTATGTGCCCGTGGCGGACACCTGCGTATGCCGACTGGGGGAGGAGCGCTGCGAAAAGAAGGAGAGCGGCCTGTTCCCCGATCCGCTGTATAAAAAGTCCTCGTCTCCGAAGCTCAGAAATGACGTCTGCAGCTGGAGTCCGCAGGGCATCTTTTCCGAGCAGGACGATGACGAGACGCTGAACCTGTCCGCCACGGCCACCAAGGCGCTGCTGCTGTGCGTCAACGAGGACAAAACGCCTCTTGCAGCGGGAAAATATCCGCTGACAGTCAAAGTGACGAGCCTCAGCGACGGCAGTGTGATCGCCGAGGAGACCGCCAAACTGACGGTGGTCGATGCGCTGCTGCCCTCCGATGCCGAGGTGAAGCTGTACTATACCGACTGGTTCCACGTGGACTGCCTGTGCGATACCTACGGCATCGAGCCGTATTCCGAGGAGTTTTACCGCATTTTCCGCAGCATGATAAAGAATGCGGTGAAGCATTCGATGAACACGCTGCTGCTGCCCGCCTTTACGCCGCCGCTGGATACGCTGATCGGCAGGGAGCGGATGAACGTGCAGCTGGTCGACGTGATGCGGGACGGCGGCTGGCGCTTCGGCTTTGAGCGGATGCGCCGCTATATAAGGGAAGCCAAAGCCTGCGGCATCCGTTACTTTGAACACTGCCACCTGTTCACCCAGTGGGGCGCCGAGCATGCCCCGGCGATCTATATGGACGGGAAACGCATATTCGGCTGGGACACGGATATCCTCGGGGACGGATATGCGGATTTCCTGAAGGCCTACATTCCTGCCTTCCTTGCCTTTGCGAAGGAAGAGGGGATAGAGGAACGGCTGGTGTTCCACGTTTCGGATGAGCCGGGCGCAGACCGTGAGGCGAGCTACCGCCGGGCGGCAGACAGCGTGCGGGAGCTGCTGAAGGGGCACGTCGTTGCGGATGCGCTGTCGGACTATCTGTACTGTGAAAAGGGACTGGTGGAGACCCCCATCGTCGAGTTCGGCTCCTCCGGTGATTTCATCGGCAGGTGTCCGCATTTCTGGCTGTATCATACCGGCGTACCGAGGACGATCCCGGCGATCCCCGCCGTGACGAGAGCCATCGGCGTGCAGATGTATATGGCGGATGCGGAGGGCTTCCTGCACTGGGGACTGAACTACTATTATGACCGGCTGTCCGTCGGCAGGTTCGATCCGGTCTCTCAGCCGGATGGCTACAAGGGTATCCCCGGCGTGTCGTACCTGTGCTATCCGGGCAGAGACGGCAGCGTCATCCCGTGCATCCGGCAAAAGCACATGGACGAGGCGATGAACGACTTCCGGGCGCTGCGTCTGCTGGAAAAGAAACAGGGCAGGGAAAAGACGCTGGCGCTTTGTGCCGAAAGCGGAATTACGCCCGAACTGAAGAACACCCCCGCAAGGGATGCGCTTATCGATCTGCGCAGAAAAGTGAATGCGCTGCTTGATAAATAAAAGAACAGGAGAGAAAAACAAAATGAAAGCGATCATTTCCGTCCTCGGCTGCGACCGGCCGGGCATCATTGCGACCATCAGCGGCTGCCTTTATCAGAACAACCTGAACATTCTCGACATCACTCAGACCATCATCGACGGCTACTTCACGATGGTTACAGTAGTGGACATGAGCGGCATGACCTGCAGCTTTGCGGAGCTCGGCGATGCCATGAACGCCATCGGCAAAGATCTGGGCATCGAGGTGCGTCTGCAGCGCAGCGAGATCTTCGACGCAATGCACAGGCTGTGAGGTGACGGGATATGCTCAGTTCCACAGAAATCCTTTCGACTATTCACATGATAAGGGAGCAGAAGCTGGATATCCGCACCATTACGATGGGTATCTCGCTGTTCCCCTGTGCAGGAAGCAACACTGCCGAAAAGGTGTATGACCTCATTACCCGCCGTGCGGAAAAGCTGGTAAAGACCGGCGAGGATATCGAGCGGGAGCTCGGCATCCCGATCGTCAATAAGCGCAT
>JAZLHZ010000155.1:0-15767 GCA_045617085.1 Clostridia bacterium | reverse complement strand
TAGCGGTCACGGTTGCTCTGATTCATGGAGTTGGCACGAACACGCTCTGCACCGGTTCCGTCGGTCTTGAAGGGGATCTCGCAGGCGGCTTTCTTGCCTTCCAGTGCTGCGTTTTACTGCTCTGCAGTCCGCGGGCGGCGTTCCAGGCGGATGTTCTTCACCGCATGGGTCAGCTTGCCCTCGCTGCGCTTGTCCTTCTGTGCCCATGCCAGCACCTCTTCAAAGGCAGCGAAAATACGCTCGGCAATGTCCTTTCTTGCGCTGAGCTCGACTTCATTGCTGCGGTTTCCGGCGTTCTGCTCGATGCCGTACTTCAGATTGAAGCGGCGGTTCTGCGCCTGCTTGTAGTGCAGGATTCTGGGAGCCAGATCACCGGCGGCGGCGCACTGGGTCACGATGTGGAGACCGGGATACTTCTTATGCACGATCTCACGGACATCTCCCCAGAAGTCTGCGCTCTGCCAGTACTCGCTTTCGGAGTTCTGAGAGGGACAGGGAACATTGATGATGGCGCCGGTCATGTTGTCATTCTCGTCAAAGGTATACAGCAGGTTGACGAAGTGATCTGCACCCGCCTCATAGCTTGCAAAGTTATCGTCATTGGTATTTCCGTACATGACGGCAGTGCCGTTGACGCCGTGGGTGGCGTTATTGACGGCGCCGGGACGCAGAGACACGTCGTCAAAATAGATGACACGGCGGCTGTGGCCTACCACGGCATAGCCGTAGCCGTAGGCATACTTGCCGTAAGTCCTGTTTTCCCATGCGGTGCAAACGCAGTCCGCAATGGTATCGACGAAATGGTTGAAGGTCTCGTGCCAATCGGCAATGTCCACGTCCTCACAATGGGGAGTGCCGTACTCGCCGTCCATATCGGGACCGGTATGGGTATGTGTTGCATTCAGGACGATCTTTGCCGCATCGAAATCGGGGCATCTCTTTGCCACCTTTTCCCGCACACACTCGATGACATCTTTGAAAATGACCACGACATCGGCAGACACGAACACGACGCTGTCCTTGCCGTCGTCGATAGCCAGCGCGTTGATCATCAGCGGATCATGAATGCCCTGACTGATCCTTGCATGGAACTGGCCGCACAGAACGACCGGCTTGTCCTCGGAATATTCCTTTTCACACCAGCCGAATTTCAGCTTGCCCATAGTAACATATCCTCCTTCATCAAACGACAGATTTTCCTTTCTATTATAAATGAAAATATGCCCTGCGTCAAGAGATACAGGGCATATTGAGCAGAAATAATCTTTATCCGTGGATTTTTTTCAGCAGATTGACGGTCTCCTCGACCAGTTCCTGTCCGCCTTCATAAGAGACCTCATTGCAGTAGATGCTGGCGCTGTATCCCCTGCCCTTGAAGCCCCGCTCGGTGGCCAGATAGGTACCGCCGCCGCAGCCGGGCTGGGCGACCAGCTGCACGATGAAGGTCTGCTCAAAGGGAGAGCGTGCCTGCATCCGGTGTTCAAAGTCCATGTACAGCTCGTACTTATTGGTGACAAAGGCGATGTTATCCAGCGCCACGGCATGCAGCTCCATGTCGACCTTCTTGTCGGTCTGCTGGGCCTCGTACCGCTCGATAATGCAATTGTAGCGGTCACGGTTGCTCTGGTTCATGGAGTTTTCATACACTCGCTCTGCAGCGGTGCCGTCGGTCTTGAAGGGGATCTCACAGGCAGCCTTCTTGCCAGCAATGGCTGCCTTGTACTGCTCCTCGGTCAGGGGACGGCGGCTGAGACGCACGTTCTTGACGGCGTGGGTCAGGCTGCCCTCGCTGCGCTTGTCCTTCTGCGCCCAGGTCAGTACTTCCTCAAAGGCAGCGGCGATGCGCTCGGCAATGTCCTTACGGGCAGCCAGTTCGATCTCGTTGCTGCGGTTTCCGGCCGTCTGGTCGCATCCGTACTTGAGGGCAAAGCGTCTTGCCTGTGCCTGCTTATAGTGCAGGATGCGGGGGCTCAGGTCTCCGGCTGCTGCGCACTGGGTCACGATATGGATGCCCGGATGCTTTGCATGGACGGCGGCACGGACATCTCCCCAATAGTCTGCACTCTGCCAGTATTCGCTCTCGGAATTCTGGGAAGGACAGGGCACGTTCACAATAGCGCCGGTCAGATTGCCGTTCTCGTCAAAGGTGTACAGCAGGTTGATGAAATGGTCTGCGCCCGCCTCATAGCTGGCAAAGTTGTCATCATTGGTGTTTCCGTACATGACGGCAGTGCCGTTCACGCCGTGGGTGGCGTTATTGACGGCGCCGGGACGCTTGGACACATCGTCGAAATAGATGACTCTTCTGCTGTGAGCGACCACGGCATAGCCATATCCGTAGGCATAGGTACCGCTCTTGCGGTTTTCCCATGCTTCGCATACGCAGTCGGCGACCACATCATTAAAATGATCGAAGGTCTCGTGCCAGTCCGTGATACCCACATCCTCGCAGTAGGGCAAACCGTAGCCGCCGGTCATGTCGGGAGCGGTATGGGTATGCGTGGCATTGAGGACGATCTTCATTCCGTCAAAATCGGGACAGCGCACGGTGACCTTTTCCCGGATAGCTTCGATGCTGCCCTTATAGATGATAGCGGTATCTGCAGATACGAACACGACACTGTCCTTGCCGTCATCAATGGCGAGGGCGTTGACCATCAGCGGGTCATGGATGCCTTCACTGACACGGGCATGGAACTGACCGGACAGTATGATGGGTTTGTCTTCAGAGTATTCCTTTTCGCTCCAGCCGAATTTCAGATTTCCCATAGAAAGCTTCTCCTTCCTAAGTACATACCCCCGAACCGGGGCTCGGGGGTATAGAATACGGTTTGTTTTACTTGTGGATCTCCTTCAGAACCTTGACGGTCTCCTCGACCAGCTCCTGGCCGCCCTGGGGAGATACGATATTGCAGTACATGGAAGCGCTGTAGCCACGGCCCTGGAAGCCGCGCTCGGTGCACAGATAGGTGCCGCCTTCCACGCCGGGCTGGCCTGCCAGCTGGATGATGAAGGTCTGCTCAAAGGGTGAACGGGCCTGCATTCTGTGCTGGAAGTCCATATACAGT
This sequence comes from Clostridia bacterium, assembly GCA_045617085.1. Lineage (GTDB taxonomy): Bacteria > Bacillota > Clostridia > Christensenellales > Aristaeellaceae > Firm-10. The sequence continues at coordinate 12,699 of JAZLHZ010000155.1, read as the reverse complement.
TCGAAACGGTTGGTGGCAAATGCGATGTCGTCCAGACCGACAACATGCAGCTCCATGGGGAGCTTGGGCTGCGTCTTCTGCAGCTCGTAGCGGTCAATGATCTGCTTATGACGGCCGCGCAGGCTCATCAGACCGGAGTTTGCCATGATGATCTCTTCGGGAGTGCCTTCGGTAACGAAAGGCTTCTTGCACTCTGCCTCATAGCCCTTGACGTTCAGCTCGTACTCTTCGTCGGAGATCAGGCGGCGGGACAGCTCCACGGTCTCGACCACATGCTTGATGGTGCCTTCGCTGCGCTTGTCCTTCTGTGCCCAGGAGAGGACCTCGTCAAAGGCAGCGGCGACACGCTCTGCGATGTCCTTGCGGGCAGCCAGCTCGGTGGCATCGGAGCGATTCTCGGAATTGGGATCTACGCCGTACTTCAGGGCGAAACGTCTGGCCTGTGCAGCCTTGTAGTGCAGGATGCGGGGGCTCAGGTCACCGGCAGCGGCGCACTGGGAAACGATATTGATGTCGCCGTGCTTTGCGCGAATGGCGGTGCGAACATCGTGCCAGTAGTCGGCGGTCAGCTGCCACATGTGCTCGCTGTTCTGAGAGGGGCAGGGAACGTTGACAATGGCGCCGGTCAGATTATCGTTCTCGTCAAAAGTGTACAGCAGGTTGACAAAATGGTCTGCTCCTGCCTCATAGCTGGAGAAGTTATCGTCGTTGGTATTGCCGTACATGACGGAAGTGCCGTTGACACCGTGCGTGGAGTTGTTGATGGCGCCGGGACGCTTGGATACATCGTCAAAGTAGCAAACACGGCGGCTGTGTGCAACAACGGCATAGCCGTAACCGTAGGCATACTTGCCGGGCTTTCTGGTCTGCCATGCCTCGACAATTGCCTCGGCGACCTTGTCGGTCACGAACTCACGGGTCTCGTCGGAGTTTGCGACTTCCATAGGATACTCAAAGGCAGGATCCCACTTGCCGGTATCGGGACCGCAGTGGGTATGCGTGGCGTTCAGGATGATGTTCATTACAGGAATGGAAGCATCTGCCTTGGCGACCTTCTCACGAACCAGGTCGAGCATGTGGTAGCGCAGCACGACGATGTCCATGGAACAGAAGATAACGCTGTTTTCGCCGTCATCAATGACCAGTGCATTGGCAGTCACGGCATCGAGCGGTCCCTTATTGATTCTCATATGGAACTGTCCGGGAATGTTTACAGGTCTGTCGGTAGAATAATCACGGCGGCCCCAGCCGATAAGAAGCTTGCCCATAGTATGTTACCTCCAAATAATACCATATTCTGTTTTATGTCATTGGATATTCTATTGAAAAAGCCCACATTACTATGGGCTTTTTCATTGAATTCAAGCGATATCAGCCCTTGACGGAACCAATCATAACGCCCTTGACGAAGTACTTCTGTACGAAAGGATAGGCCAGAAGGATAGGTCCGCAGGAAACGATGATCAGAGCGTACTTCAGCTGGTTGGCAAGGTTTGCCATAGCGGCGAGGGCTTCGGGGTCGATGCCTTCGACTTCTGCCATGGAGACCTGGTTGGAAACGAGGATCTCACGCAGGATGATCTGCAGCGGGTACCTGGAGCGGTCGGTCAGATAGATCAGAGCGTTGAAGTAAGCGTTCCAGTGGCCGACAGCGTAGTACAGGGAGATAACTGCGATGGTAGCGGTGGACAGCGGCAGGACCATATACCAGAAGTACTGGATATCGGAGCAGCCGTCGATCATGGAAGCCTCGAGCATTTCCTGAGGAATACCGCTCTGGATGGAGGTTCTCATGATGATCATGTTGTAGGTGGACATCAGACCGGGCAGGATCATGACCCAGAAGGTGTTCACGAGCTTCATGTTGTTGATCCACAGGTAGGTGGGGATCAGGCCGCCGCCGAAGTACATGGTGAAGACGAACAGGAACATGTAGAAGCCCTTCCACTGCATATCACGGCGGGACAGAGGATATGCGCAGATCAGGGTGACGGCAACGTTGATGAAGGTACCTACGCAAGTGTAGGCGATGGTGTTGATGTAACCGGAAACGATCAGCTTATGCTTGAAAACTGCCTCGTAACCGTCCAGGGTGACATCCACAGGCCACAGGAAAACACGGCCCTGAGAAATGGCAACGCCGCTGGAGAAGGATGCGGACAGAACGAAGATCAGCGGATATCCGACGATGATCAGGGACAGCGTCATGATCAGATAAGCGAAGAAGTACAGAACTTTGTCCTGAGTAGAATCCTTGATCTGATTCTCTTTCTTGGTGGTGACGACTATTTCTTTTGCCATTGTTCTACACTCCTTTCTTATTAGAATAGACTGGTGTTGTCCTCAGACATATGCTTGGTGATGGAGTTGATGACCAGCAGCAGCACGCCGTTAACAACAGAGTTGAACAGGCCGACAGCTGCGGAGTAGGAGTACTTGGTGGAGCTGGTGGACTTGAAGGTCATCTTGTAAACGTGGGTAGCGATAACCTCAGAGTACTCCAGGTTCAGGTCGTTCTGCATGAGGTAGGCCTTCTCGAAGCCAACGCCCAGCAGGGAGCCGACACGCATGATCAGAAGGATGATGATGGTGGGCATGATGGTGGGCAGGTCGATAATCCACACACGGCGGAGTCTCGATGCACCGTCAACCATGGCAGCCTCATGCAGATCCAGCGGCACACCGGCGAGGGCGGCCATGTAGATGATGGAGCTCCAGCCGAAGCCCTGCCATACACCGGACCATACATACAGATGCGGGAATGCGGAAGGAATGGAAGTGGGGGCGGTGGGGTAGCCTGCACCGCCGAGCATCTTATACAGAACGCCGTAAAGACCGGTGATGGGGTTCAGCATCTGAACAAGCATACCGACCAGAACAACGGTGGAGATGAAGTGGGGCAGGTAGGTAACGGTCTGAACGATCTTGCGGTACTTCACGCTGCGAACCAGGTTCATGATCAGCGCGAAGATGATCGGGATGGGGAAGCCGACCAGCAGCTCATACAAGGAAATGATGATGGTGTTCTTCAGGCAGCGCAGGAAGTAGAAGGAGGTGAAGAACATCTGGAAGTACTTGAAGCCCGCCCAGGGAGAATTCCACATGCCGACCTTGATCTTGAAATCCTTGAAGGCGATCTGGATACCGACCATGGGAATGTAAGCGAAGAGGATGATGTAAACAACGGGGATCAGCATGAAGAGGTGAAGCTGCCACTTCTTCGTGAAGAGTTCCCACTGTCTCTGAAGAAGATTCTTCTTCTTCCTCGGTGCAACGTTTGCAGTCAACGTAAAGACTCCCTTCTTAAAATAGTTACTTGGATTACTCTGCCGCAGCAGAGCACGTGGTCACCCGTGAACCAGGCGGTCACGTGCGCCGCCACGGGGAAACTGGATTAACACCGGGATAATGTTTGCATTTTCCCGTGCCTTTTTGCCCTCCTTTCGCCTCTATTTTTTAGTATACAAAACGTCATCAGACTGGACGCTTCCGTGTCTGAACGACCTTGTTCTTATTCTACATGATTTTGTCCGAATTGTCAATAGTTTTTTTCCCTGTTTTGGTTATTTTTTTCCTCCCTGCGGTATTGACATTACAGATTCCAGGGTGTATAATGGAACAAAGTCATACGTATACGACAGATTTGTTCGGAATCGTCAGTCGGATCCCGATCTGCGTTCCCGTCACATTTCCCTGTTTCGAGCATTTTTTAACACTATGTTTTCCGTATACAGGCGAAATACGTTGAATCTGCACTTCTGTCTTTAACGTGTGATTAATAAAATACAGAGAGGTGTTCTGACATGAGCCGTTACATCCCCTACCCCGCCTACTATGACGAGATGCCCGTTGACATTTCCTTCGTATTCAGGAACGACGTTCCCGCCGGCAAGCACGGTTTTATGAAGGTTGACGGCAGCCACTTCGCCTTTGAAGACGGCAGCCCTGCACGCTTCTGGGGCGTCAACTTCAACGGCGGCGCCTGCTTCCCTCCCTTTGATTATTCCGAGAAGGTCGCACAGCGTCTGGCACAGGCCGGCTGCAACATCGTCCGCTTCCATCAGCTGGACGCCGAATGGGATTCCCCCAACATCTTCACCTTCAACAAGGGCGAGCGCATCGGTTCCACCCTGGAGCTGAATCCCCGCAGCATGAAGAGACTGGACTACCTCATCAAGTGCCTGAAGGACAACGGCATCTATGTCTATCTGGACATGGTCACTTACCGCAACTTCAAGGCGGCTGACGGTGTGGAGAATGCACTGGCTCTGACCGACGGCTCCACCTACTGCTACTTCTCCGACAAGCTCATCGAGCTGCAGAAGAAGTTCATCTATGACATCTTTAACCATGTAAACCCCTACACCGGCCTGGCTTACAAGGACGATCCCGTCATCGTGATGAGCGAGATCATCAACGAGCGCGATCTGTTCACCAAGAACCGCCTGAAGAGAGACGAGCCCTACTTCACCGAGTTCATCACCAAGTATGCCGACTGGGCAAAGGAGAACGGCAGAGCCATCGACTTCGACGCTCTGAAGGATTGGGACAGCGCCCAGCTGGAAGACGACGAGAACGACGACCTCACCGACTTCAAGGTATATCAGCAGAACAAGTACTACAACGAGCTGTTCGAGTACATGAAGAGCGTCGGCGTGAAGTACCCCATCTGCGGCACCAACTGGTATCGCAACGGCGCCGTTGTCAAGAGCAATCAGGTCTGCTGCGAATACGTTGACAGCCATATGTACTTCTATGATTGGAAGTGGGGCGAGGTCACCAAGTGCTGCATGAACACCCCCGTGACCAAGGTACCCACCTTCTCCATGGAAGCCATCTCCAAGACCCGCTGCCTGGACAAGCCCCTCTTCATCTCCGAGTGGGATATGCCCTGGCCCAATGAGTACCGTGCAGAGTCCAGCATCCTGTGGGCAGCCATCGGCGCACTGAACGGCTGGAGCGGCTTCGCCATCCATACCTATGCTTACGGCACCCGCCTGGCCGACATGAAGATCCTGGGCAAGGAAGTTTCCTCCTCCACCATCGGCGGCGTTCCCTACCGTGAGGGCATCTTCTCCGTATGGAACGATCCGGCCAAGTTCGGTCTGTTCTATCACGCAGCACTCATCACCCGCCGCGGCGACGTGAAGGAGTCTCCCCTCACCATCGCTTCCGTCTGCAAGAAGGGTCTGGCCGGCAGCAAGTACTCCGATATGCCCGGTCTGAACGGCGCAGACGAGTACGCCAAGGTCGGCACCACCTTCGAGGATTGCCTCTGCAAGGCTGACAAGTACTTCGACGAGGATCAGCCCATCGTTGACCTGTCCAAGGGCGAGATCACCTCTGTCACCGGCGAAATGTACCGCAACTGGAACAAGAACTACGGCACCATCGACACCGAGATGACCAAGGTCGCTTACGGCTTCCTGGGCAAGAACGGCGCTGTTGCCGTCAAGGGCATGACCGTCAAGGCCGAGACCGATTTCGGCGTAGTCGCCCTGTCCTCTCTAACCGACGAGCCCATCAGCAAGTCCACCAACATGCTGCTGTCCACCATCGGCCGCGCAAAGAACACCAACAGCCGCTTCGAGGGCAACCAGATGTACGAGTGGGGCGAGGCTCCCATCACCGTCGAGGTCATCGAGGCCGAGCTGACCATCGAGACCGAGCGCACTGACCTGATCTGCTGGGCTGTCAATGCAGAAGGCATGTTCACCGGCAAGGCGCCCGCAAGGTTCGAGGATGGCAAGATGATCATCACTCTGGGCAAGACCATTCCCAGCCCCTACTACCTCATTCAGGCAGAATAATCGATACGATTATATCAGCCGCCCGCTTTTTACGGCCGGCGGCTGATTCTTATTGAAGCGAACACTTTGATCAGAATATGAATAAAGACGAGCTGATGTCCCTGATCGACAGGGATTACATCATTAATATACGCCGCCGTATACACGAATATCCGGAGATCGGCTTTGACCTGAAAAGAACACTGGCACTGGTAAAGAGCGAGCTGGAAAGCATGGGCATTCCGTATACCGAAAAGTACGGAAAGTCCTCCATCGTTGCATATATCAATCCGGATTGCAAGGCGCTCACTCTCGGCATGCGTGCCGATATGGACGCCCTGCCTCTTCAGGAAAAGTCCGGCGTGCCGTTCTCGTCGAAGATCGACGGTGCGATGCATGCCTGCGGCCACGATGCGCATACCGCCATCCTGTTAGGCGCAGCAAAGGCGCTCAAGAAGATCGAGCATCAGCTGCCCTGCCGTTGTCTTTTGGTATTTCAGGCCTGCGAAGAGGGTAAGAACTTCGAGTCTGGCGCATGGTACATGGTACAGGACGGTCTGATGGACGAAATCGACATCATGACCGGCATCCACACCGAAGGCAAGCTGGAAGTCGGTCAGCTGGGCATCTGCAAGGGACCCGCTTCCGCCGCCTCTCACACCTTTGCGGTGGAGTTCTTCGGAAAGACTGCCCACGCCACATCCCCGCAGAACGGCGTCGATGCGCTGGCTATGGCCGTACGGTTCTACACCGACGCCAAGTTCATTTACACCATCGAGCGCAATCCCCTGCTGGATGAATGCGTACTGGCCATCGACGTGTTCAAGTGCGGCAATACACCCAATGTAACACCCGATTATGCCCGTCTCGGCATGACTATGCGTACATTTGACCGTCAGTTAGACGAACGCATGACGCAGCGGATCAGAAAGCTTGCTGAGGACATCGCCGCAGATGCCGGTGGTACCTGCAAGGTCGACGATCATCTCACCTCTGCCGTGCTGGTCAACGATCCGGAACAGTGTGACCGTTTCATCCGTTCCGCCGAAAAGCTGGTCGGCGAGGGCAACGTGCTCCCCGTGGACAAAAAGCTCGGCTCCGAGGACTTCAGCTTCTTTTCCGAGAAAAAGCCCTCTGCATTCTTCCGCATCGGCACCAAGAATGAATCAGCAGGCATCATTCCCCACGGGCACTGCAATGACTTCATCATTGATGACAGCGGTCTGTATATGGCGTCTGCGGCATTTGTGCAGTTTGCGCTGGACCAATAAGGAGAATAACAATGACAAAAGACGAGATTCTCAGCCTTATCGACAAGGACTATATCGTTTCCACCCGCCGCAAAATTCACGAATATCCTGAGATCGCCTTTGATCTGCCCCGGACACTGGCACTGGTGAAGGGCGAACTCGAAAGCATGGGCATTCCCTACACCGAAAAGTACGGAAAGTCCTCCATCGTCGCATATATCAATCCCGACTGCAAAAAGTTCACCCTCGGCATGAGAGCCGACATGGACGCCCTGCCGCTGCAGGAAAAGTCCGGTGAACCCTTCTCCTCCAAGATTGACGGCGCCATGCACGCCTGCGGACACGATGCGCATACCGCCATCCTGTTAGGTGCCGCAAAAGCGCTGAAAAAGATCGAAAATCAGCTTCCCTGCCGCTGTGCCCTGATCTTCCAGGCCTGTGAAGAAGGCTACTATACCGGCGCCAAGCTGATGGTCGACGACGGCGTGATGGACGAGATCGATGCTGTCTGCGGCATCCACACCGAGGGTCTGCTCCCCGTGGGACAGTTGGGTATCTGCAAGGGCACCGCAATGGGCGCTTCACATCCGTTCATCGTGGAGTTCTTCGGCAAGACCTCCCACGCCACCCAGCCCCAAAACGGCGTCGATGCGCTGGCCATGGCTGTGCGGTTCTATACCGACCTCAAGATCGCCTATACCATCGAGCGCAATCCTCTCACGGATGAATGCGTGCTGGCGATCAGCGCACTGAATGCGGGAACGACGCCCAACGTCACGCCCGACTATGCCCAGCTCAAGATCTCCATGCGCACCTTCGACACGGCGCTGGACGAAAAGATGACGAAGCGTATCTGCCGCCTCGCCGAGAACATTGCCGAGGATGCCGGCGGAAGCTGTAAGGTCACCGAACATCTGAAGGCCGCCGTCATGGTCAACGATGTGGCACTGAGCGAGCGCTGGATCGAATCTGCCGCCAAGATCGTCGGCAGAGAGAACGTCAGGGACGTGGCACGGCGCATTTCCTCCGAGGACTTCAGCTTCTTCTCACAGAAGAAGCCCGGCGCCTTTTTCCGTGTCGGCATACGTAATGAGGAAAAGGGCATCATCCCCAAGGGACACTGCAACGACTACCGCATGGACGACAGCGGTCTGTATCTGGCGTCCGCCGTATTCGTCCAGTTTGCACTGGATCAGAACGAATATATCAATTAACACAGTTTCAGGAGGTGTTTCCCATGAGCAGGATCAAGATCGGCTGGGCGACCCGCAACATCACGACCGACGAGCCCTGCGCCATTACCGGTCAGGCCTTCGTCCGCATCAATCAGGGAGCCATCGACCCCGTGACCACTACGGCACTGGTCATGGACAGCGGAAGCGACGCCGTGATCTTCGTCTCGATGGATCATGTCGGCATCCGCTGCGGTCTGGTTGATGAGGTCCGTGCCAAAGCCAAGGCGCTGTGTCCCGACATTCCCGCCGAAAAGATCATCATGAACGTCACCCATGCCCATACCGGTGTAAGCTTCTACCACGATGAGCGCCTGTATGCCGCTTCCGATGCACCCGAGGACCGTATGCCGATGGACGGCGTCACGGTGGCCTCCGGCGATAAGCTGAGGGATTGGCTCTCCACCACACAGGCGGAGATGATCGCCGAGGCATGGAACGGAAGAAAAGAAGGCGGTTATGCCTACGGCTACGGCTATGCCGTCGTCGGCCACAGCCGCAGAGTCTGCTACTTTGACGATGTATCCAAACGGGAAGGCAACGCCAACTCCGCCACCAATACCTTCGCCGTCAACGGCACTTCCGTCATGTACGGAAACACCGATGACGACAACTTCTCCCATTTCGAGGCCGGAGACGACCCGTTCATCAACCTGCTGTACACCTTTGATGCAAACAACAAGCTGACCGGCGCCATCATCAATATCCCCTGCCCCTCCCAGTGCTCCGAGCATGAGTGGCATCTGACCGGTGACTACTGGCACGACGTCCGCGTGGCGCTGCGCAAGAAATACGGCGAGGACTTCTTCATACTGCCCCAGTGCGCCGCCGCCGGAGACCTGTCTCCCCGTGTTCTGCACTACAACAAGGCACAGGAGCGCCGCTTCTGTCTGAAATACGGCAATCCCATGGGCGATCCCGCCGCCAGAAGCTCCGAGTCCCGTTTCTGCATCCGCAAGGACATCGCCGAGCGTGTTGCCGAAGCCTTTGACGAGGTGTTGTCCTGGGCAAAGAAGGATATCCGTACCGATGCCGACATCGAGCATCGTGTCTCCACGATACAGCTCTCCAAACGCATTGTGACCGAGGAAGAATATCAGGTCTCCGTAGACGGTCTCAAGGCCGTGCGTGCGCTGCCCTGGAAGACCGACGGCGATCCCATTGAGAACTTCAAGGAGAACACGAAGCTGATCTCCAACCGCAAGCGTCATCTGAACGTCATCCGCAATTACGAAACGCAGAAGGAGCATCCCGAGATGCCCATGGAGCTGCATGTGCTGCGTCTCGGCGACATCGCCTTTGCCACGAACCGCTTCGAGCTGTTCATGGACTATCAGCACCGGATCCAGGCCAGATCTCCTTTTGAGCAGACGTTCATCGTACAGCTCTGCGGTCAGCCCGGCGAAGAGGGCGGCTCTTACCTTTGTACCGAGCGTGCCGAAAAGGGCAAGGGCTACAGCGCCATCCTGTACAGCGTCACCGCATCCCCCGCAGGCGGCCAGCAGCTGGTCGAAGCAACCGTGAAGCAGCTGAAAGAGCTTTACAACAAGTAAGAGGCAACAGTATGAGCAACTTCAAAATCGGCTGGTCCGAAGCCAGCATCACCCCCGACAAGAAAGTCTCCCTGATCGGACAGTTCGCCGAGCGCATCTCCGAATACGTGGAAAAACCCGTTTGTGTCACCGCTCTGGCACTGGAGAATAAGGGCGAGCAGCTGATCATGGTCGAATGCGACCTGGAAAGCGTTTCCTGGAACCTGCGTGACACCGTGCGTGCAAAGCTAAGGGACAACAAGGTCGGCATCGAACCCGAAAAGATCGTCATGAGCGCCATCCACACCCACACCGGCCCCGGCTATACCGGCATGGGCAACAGCACCGGCAAGTTCTCCAAAAAGGCGCCCAGCTTCCGCACACTGATCGAGAGCGAGCTTCCGCCTACGAAGAAGTACGTTCAGGCCGTCCAGCTGGATCAGAATCCCGAGATCGCCGGCAGCGACGAACTGCTGGAGCTGATCTCAAGTCGCATCGTGAGCGCCGTGCTGGATGCATGGAACAAACGCAAGATAGGCAGCTTCTCCAACGCCTTCGGACGTGCCGCCGTCGGCATGTGCAGACGTGTCTGCTATAACGACGGCTCCGCACAGATGTGGGGCAACGCCGAGACCGCCATGTTCACCGAGCTGGAGGGCGGCAATGATTCCGGTATCGAGCTGATGTACATGTTTGACGAGAACAAAAAGCTCACCGGCATCGTAGCAAACCTCGCATGTCCCGCCCAGTGCGTACAGCACCGCCTCTTCGTCTCCCCCGACTTCTGGGGCGAGGCCAAGATGCTGCTGAGGAAGCACTTCGGCGAAGATATCTATCTGCTGCCCCTGTGTTCTCCCGCAGGCGACCAGTGCCCCGTAGATCTGGTGCGCTGGGTCGAGCCGGAAAGCGATGTACATGATCCCAACCTCAAGCGCAGCAATCCCTCCGCACGCAAGGCCGATCCCTCCATGTTCGATCTGGCAGGCATGCGCAAGGCAGGCAAGCGTATCGCCAACGAGATCATCGAGGTCTACAACGAAGGCTTGGACGAGCCGCAGACCGATCCCGAGCTGATCCACGAAGTGCACCACTTCCGGCTGCCTCTGCGCCGTGTCAGCCTGTCCGACGTGGCTGCCGCCCGCAGAGCCATCCGTGAATACCTGAGCAACGTGCCCGGCGATGTGGACTATAACGACGCCGCAGCGCTTCAGGTGCATCTGGGTATCCTGCGCCGTGCAGAGCTTCAGGAGATCATGAATGTGGTTGATATCGAATCCCACATTGCAAGACTGGGCACCGTTGCCATCGCCACCAACCCCTTCGAGCTGTTCCTCAACTACGGCAACCAGATCAAGGCCCGCAGTCATGCAGAGCAGACCTTCCTCGTCCAGCTGGCCAACGGCGCAGAAGGCTATCTGCCCACCGAAAAGGCGGAACAGGGCGGTCATTACAGCGCTTTCGTTTCCTCTGGTCTTGTCGGTCACGTCGGCGGCGATCAGCTCGTCCGTGAGACCCTTGAGGCCATCAACAAAATGTTCTGAGCTATTCATTAAAGAAAGAAGGTATATATCCCATGAGCAATTTCAAGCTTGGTTGGTCCGAATCCAACATCACCCCCTCCAAGAAGGTTTCCCTGGTCGGTCAGTTCGCAGAGCGTATCTCCGAGTACGTTGAAAAGCCCCTGACTGCCACCGCACTGGCACTGGAAAACAACGGCGAGCAGCTGGTTATGGTCGGCTGCGACCTGGTAGGCATCTCCTGGAAGCTGCGTGACACCGTCCGTGAGAAGCTGGCCGGCAACAAGATCGGCCTCGATCCCGAGAAGGTCATCATCAGCGCCATCCACACCCATACCGGCCCCGGCTACACCGGCAGAGGCAACAGCACTTCCAAGCTGACCGGCAAGGCTACCAGCTTCCGTGCCCTGATCGAAGCAGAGCTGCCCGCAGGCAAGAAGTATGTTGAGGCAGTTGATCTGGACGGCAACAACGAGATCGCCACCAACGAAGAGCTGCTGGAGTTCCTCTCCACCGGCATCGCCAACGCCGCTCTGGATGCATGGGCAAAGCGTGCACCCGGCAGCTTCTCCAACGCTTTCGGCCGTGCCGTTGTCGGCCTGTGCCGCCGTACCTGCTATAACGACGGTTCCGCCCAGATGTGGGGCAATTCCGAGACCGCCATGTTCACCGAGCTGGAGGGCGGCAACGACTCCGGTATCGAGCTGATGTACGTGTTCGATGAGAACAAGAAGCTGACCGGTGTGGTCGCCAACCTGGCCTGCCCCGCTCAGTGCGTACAGCCCCGCCTCTTCGTCTCCCCCGACTTCTGGGGCGAGGCCAAGATGCTTCTGCGCAAGCACTTCGGCGAGGACCTGTTCCTCCTGCCCCTGTGCTCCGCTGCCGGTGACCAGTGCCCCGTTGACCTGGTACGCTGGGTAGAGCCCGAGTCCGATGTCCACGATCCCAACCTCAAGCGCAACAATCCCTCCCCCCGCAAGGCCGATCCCTCCATGTTCGATCTGGCAGGCATGCGCAAGGCCGGCAAGCGTATCGCCAATGAGATCATCGAAGTCTACAACGAAGGCCTGGACGATCCTCAGACCGATCCCGAGCTGGTTCACGAAGTACATCACTTCCAGCTGCCTCTGCGCCGTGTCAGCCTGACCGACGTAGCCAACGCCCGCAAGGCCATCCGTGAGTACATCAACGACGTACCCGGTGATGTGGACTACAACGACGCCGCACATCTGCAGGTGCATCTGGGAATCCTGCGCCGTGCAGAGCTGCAGGAGCTGACCAACGTGGTCGACACCGAAGTACACGTTGTCAAGCTCGGCACCATCGCCATCGCTTCCAACCCCTTCGAGCTGTTCCTCAACTACGGCAACCAGATCAAG
>JAZLHZ010000154.1:0-5425 GCA_045617085.1 Clostridia bacterium | reverse complement strand
GGGCGTGCGGCTCACCCGGTCTTCGATGATCACCACAAACCCCATTTCGCAGAGCTTTTTTGCGCCGCCGGGATTGATGCTGTTCAGAAACGGCACGGGCTTGGGACCCGTTTCCAGTAATTTCAACAGCTCGACCCGTTTCGGTGCTCTGGCATTGGCCTGATATGCCTCCTCCAGCGCCGTACCCGAAACACACAGCCGTACGATCTCGATGGTCTTTTCCTTCACTCTGCCGCCCCGCATCTGCGAGGGGATCATCTGCCGCAGTCCGTCCACGAGGTTGCAGGTGTACCGCTTTTTGATCCACCGGCTCAGCTCGATCAGCTCCGGCAGGATCACCGGATACTCCTCCAGCGGCCGGATCACGCTCTTGATGAGCTTTTCATCGATATCCGCCTCGTCGCAGAGCTCGATCACGAACCCCTCGATGGGCTTGTTGCGGAAGGGCACCAGCACTCGCTGCCCCGGCTGCAGCACCATATCCTGCGGCACCCGGTACGTGAACAGCTTGTCCACGTTCTGATTGGACAGGTCGACGATGACCTTGACGTATTCTGTCATGCCATCAGCTCCGTGACCCGATCCAATATCGCATCCGCCACGTCACGCTTGCTCATCAGCGGCAGCGACCTCGTGTCCTGCTCCGTGATCAGCGTTACGCAATTGGTGTTGACGCCGAAGCCTGCGCCCGGCATCGTCACGTCATTTGCGACGATCATGTCGGCATTCTTCTTGATAAGCTTCTTTCCGGCGTTCTCCAGCACATCGTTGGTCTCCGCTGCAAAAGCCACCAGGATCTGGCCCTCATGCTTGTCCCGCCCCAGCTGCGCCGCAATATCGGGATTGGCCAGCAGCGCAAGATTCATGTCGTTTCCGTCCTTCTTCAGTTTCTTGTCATACTTGACCGCCGGACGGAAATCCGCAGGAGCCGCCGCCTGGATCACGATATCAGAGGCTTTCGCCCTTTCGGTGACCTCATTGTACAGATCGAGGGTAGACAAAATGTCCACCGTCAGTATGCCCCCGGGCTTGGAAAGCTCCACGGGCCCGGACACCAGCGTCACCTCGGCGCCCCGGTCTCTGGCAGCTTCGGCGATGGCATAGCCCATTTTGCCGGTGCTGCGGTTGGAGAGGAAGCGCACGGGATCGATGAATTCCCTCGTGGGGCCCGCCGTGACCAATACCTTTTTGCCCTTGAGATCCTGTTTGGGCAGGAGGATAGCGCAGATCGCCTCGACGATCTTCTGCGGCTCGCTCATTCTGCCTATGTCAATATCCCCGCAAGCGAGTATCCCGCTCTCGGGGCCGACGAAATGAGCGCCTCTGTCCCTCAGCACGTCAAGGTTGTGCTGATTGGCGGCATTCCGGTACATGTTGCAGTTCATCGCAGGAGCGATCAGCAGCGGTGCAATGGTCGCCATTGCCGTGGTGGTGAGGATGTCGTCTGCAATGCCGTTGGCCAGCTTGCCGATCACGTTGGCGGTTGCGGGGGCGATCACGAAGATATCCGCCGCCTTTGCCAGCGAGATATGCTCGATCTCAAACGAGTGCTCAAACGTGCTGACTGCCACCTGATTGCCGCTCAGCGTCTCGAAAGTGAGGGGCTGAACAAACTCACGGGCATGCTCGGTCATCACCACACGCACATTGGCGTGCAGCTTTTTCAGCCGGCTGCATATTTCGCACGCTTTGTATGCCGCGATGCCGCCGGTAACACCCAATACGACCGTCTTTCCTGTAAGCATATCCAACCCGCCTCTCTCTCGTGTTCTGTGTTACTTACTTCTTGTCGCTGTCTCTCTCGTAGGTGATGAGACCCCGGTGGATCTCCTCGATGGCGATGGCGATGGGCTTCTCTTCCTTGCTCATGTACATGGGAGTCTTTCCGGCGACGATTTCCCTTGCCCGCTTTGCGGTCTCAACAGCCAGAGTATAACGGCAGTCTACCTTGTCCAGCAGCTCGCCGATGGGGGGATCGATCATAGACATAGTTTTATACCTCCGTATGTGTGTTCTGTGTGATATGTTAGCAGGATTCTTTAGTAGGATTCTTTTACTGTGTCGATCTGCGCCTTGTTGACGCACGCCTTGAGGCGGCTTGCCTCAATGATGGTCTTCACCTGTGCAACGGCGGTGGCCAGATCGTCATTCATCACGACATAATCATAGATATAAGCGTAGGAAAGCTGCTGCGGTGCATCCGCCAGTCTCTTCTGCAGCTTCTCCTCGGTCTCGCTGCCTCTGCCCAGCAGACGGGCGAGCTGCTCCTCCTTCGTGGGAGGCAGAATATAGATCAGCACCGCATTGGGCTCCAGATTCTTTACCTGAAGAGCGCCCTGCATATCGATCTCAAGGATGACATCCTTGCCCGCTTCCAGCTTTTCCCGGACGAAGCTGCGGGAGGTGCCGTACCATTCGCCGTGAACGGTCGCCTTTTCGTACAGATCGTTGTCGGCGATGCGCTTTGCGAATTCTTCGTGGCTGATGAAGTTGTAGTCCGCACCGTTCACTTCAAGGGAGCCGTCCTTCTTGGGTCTGGGAGCTCTGGTCGTAAACGAGACAGACAGCGCCAGTCCTTCCATCTCATCCATGATACGCTCGCAAATGGTTCCCTTACCCGCACCGGAAGGGCCTGAAATAATGAAGATCGTCCTGTCGGCCATACTTAGTACTCCTTATCTGTCAATTCGGATTCTTTTTCGGTATCGCTCGTGTCTGACGTGTTCAGACGATGGACTATCGTTTCCGGCATCAGCGCCGAAAGGATGACATGGCGGCTGTCACAGGTGATGACCGAGCGGGTATGTCTGCCGCAGGATGCATCCACCAGCAGCCCCGCCTCTCTCGCCTCCTGTACCATGCGCTTGACCGGTGCGGCGGCAGGGCTCACGATGGCCACGATCTTCTCCGAGGAGACCACGTTTCCGAAGCCGATGTTGATGAACACTTCCGCTCACGACCTTTCCTGTTGATTATTCCACGTTTTAGATTTATTCTACGTTCTGGACCTGTTCGCGGATCTTTTCGATCTCCGCCTTGGCCTCGACCACCAGATTGGTGATCGGCACGTCCTGAGACTTGGAGGAAATGGTATTGACCTCCCGGTTCAGCTCCTGAACGATGAAGTCCAGCTTTCTGCCTACGGGCTCCGCCGCTGCGGCAAACGTGCGCACCTGGGAGAAATGGCTGTGCAGACGCACGGTCTCCTCCGCAATGGCGCTGCGGTCCGCCATGATGGCGACCTCCTGCAGCAGGCGCTGTTCGTCCACCTTGGTGTCGCCCAGCAGCTCTTCGATCTTTGCCCGGAGCCTTGCGGTATATTCCTCCACGGTCTGCGGATACCGCTCCTCGATCTTCACGGTCATCTGCTCCAGCGTATCGATCCTGCCGAGGATATCCGCCTTGAGGGCTTCGCCCTCTCTCTTACGCATGGCGATAAGCTGATCGATGGCGCCGTCCAGCGTCTCCTTCATCAGGCTCTTCAATGCTTCCTGATCCTCATCCGCCTCGGTGACGGTCATAACATCCGGCAGAGCGGCGGCGCTTCTCAGGGTGAAATCCTCCCGAAGATGCGTCATGTCCTCGATATGCCGGATCGCAGTAAGATAGCCGTTCAGCAGTGCCTCGTCCACGTCGACCCGCTTGGAGTCGGAACGCAGATTGCGGTAAGTGACGAATACATCGATATGTCCTCTGGACAGCCGTGCGCCGATCTGCTTGCGCATCTCGTCCTCGATAAAGCTGAAGGAGCGGGGCATCCGGAAGGCCAGATCGAGAAAACGGTGATTGACCGACTTGAGCTCCACGGTAAGCTCCCGTCCGTCATGCTCCACACGCATCCGTCCGTAGCCTGTCATGCTGTTCATCATAAACCTGTAAATCCCCTTTATGTATAGTATACCACTATTGAATTTTGATTATATCATAGCGGTGCCCTTTTTTCCAGTCAGCAGATATTAATGTTCGATTAAACAACTGCTACACGCCGCAAAAGCTCGGCTTCGTCGATGACTTCGATGCCCAGCTGATTGGCCTTATCCAGCTTGCTGCCCGCTTTTTCACCGGCCACGACGAAGCTGGTCTTCTTGGATACGCTGCCTGCCGCCTTGCCGCCGTGTCTGCGGATCAGCGCCTCGGCCTCATCCCGGGACAGTGTCGGCAGCGTGCCGGTCACTACCACGGTCATCCCCTCCAGCGCACCGCCCTCGACCTTATCCGAGGCAGCGGGCGTGACATAGGAAAGCAGCTTGTCGACCTCCTCGGCGTTCTTTCCGTCGGCAAAGAACTCTGTAATGCTCTGCGCCACGATGAGGCCGATATCGTCAATCGCCGTCAGCTTTTCGACGGAAGCGCTGCGCAGCTTTTCAAATGTACCGAACTGCGCTGCCAGCTCCTGAGCGGTCTTTCTGCCCACATTGGGGATTCCGATGGCATGGATGAAGCTGTCCAGCGGGCAGGAACGGCTCTTGTCCACCGCATCCAGAAGGTTCTGCGCCTTCTTATCCTTGAAGCCATCCAGTCCCAGCAGGTCGTCCGCCGTCAGCGCATACAGCATGTGCGCCTCACAGATGCCCCTTTCGTCATACAGCTGGCCGATGGTCTTCTCGCTCAGGGTCTCTATGTCCATGGCCTCCCGGCAGCAATAATGGGTCAGCCGTGCCACCGCCTGAGAGCGGCAGCCGTCCCGGTTGGGGCAGAACAGATGCGCGCCCCGTTCTTCCAGTGCGCAGCCGCAGTCGGGGCATGCCGTCGGCTTTTCGATATCCTCTTCATTCTCATAGGGCTCGTCTACACGTCCCATGATCTCGGGAATGACCTCGTTGGAGCGCCGCACCCACACGCCCGCATTCTTGCGGACACGTTTTCTCTGAATGTCGCCCCAGTTGTTGAGGGTCGCCCGCTGTACCGTGGCGCCGGCCAACTCCACGGGCTCGATGTGGGCCAGCGGCGTCAGCTTGCCGGTCCTGCCGACCTCCCAGGTGACTTCCTTCAATATCGAAGTGACTTCTCTCGCTTCGAACTTATAGGCGATCGCCCAGCGGGGGAACTTGTCGGTATAGCCCAGCGCCTGCCGTGTGGCATAGTCGCAGATATCCACTACGGCGCCGTCGATCATATAATCAAGGCTGTCCCGCTGGGCATCTATCTTGTCAATAGCGGCAAGGATACCCTCGGCATCGTCCGCCCACAACTCGCATTCGGACACGGGGAAACGGTTCTCGGCGAGGAAGTCCAGCATTTCCCTGTGGTTCTCGAATTCTTTTCCCTCGATATAGTCCACGCCGTACATCGATGCCGACAGCTTGCGCTGCGCCGTGACCTTGGGGTCAAGATTCCGCAGTGCACCGGCAGCGGCATTTCTCGGGTTCTTCAGCGGTTCATCGGCGGTCTTGTTGTATTCCTCCAGCACGGAAAGGCGCATATA
>JAZLHZ010000153.1:0-10532 GCA_045617085.1 Clostridia bacterium | reverse complement strand
CGGCGCCGCCATGATGAAGGGGAAGTCCTCGCCGTCTTTCGCCCGGCCCAGCCAGAAATGGCGGTAGACCAGGTCGATGTGCTCCGGGGTGTCGTTGCCCCGCTCGCCTGCCCCGTGCAGGAAGAACACCAGCGGGTATTTTTTTGCGGGATCATAGTCCTTCGGCAGGTACTTGACGTAACAGAAGGACTTGCCTTTGGGATTGTCCCAGTATGCTTCGGTGATCATGCCTTGGTCTCCTCTTCTTTTTTCGGAGTCATCAGCGTCTTATAGTCGGTGACGAGGCCTTTATAGCCGATGGAGTTCAGGTGTGTCTGCACCTTGTCGACCCAGCTGTCGCAGATCAGCATGCAGTTGACCTCCGGGTATTCGTCCTGATTGCGCTTCACGATCAGAATACCGTTGTACCGTTCCTCGGCGGTATAGTCGTCCACGATATAGGCGGGGAAGATATTCCACTTTTTGAACAGGGCGATATACAGCTTGGATACCGCATTGAGGCCGTGCAGGGCGCAGGTCCTGATGTTGCGTTCGGCGAACCATGCGTGAACGGCTTCAAGACACTCGGGTTCGGTGATCATGGCGAACATGTCCTCCTCGCCAACCTTCAGCTTTTCGGTCAGCGCTTTGGCGCTGTTTGCCTTCTTTTCGATGTCTCTGAGGAAGCGGATGGTGGTCTCGGCGGAGTTCAGCTCCATACGCAGCATTGTGTCGGAAAGCTTCTGACATGCCTTGGTGACGGCGGCCTCGCCGGAGGCTCTGTCGGAGGCGAAGATGATGGAATTCAGGGCATTGAAGGCATATTTATAGTAGTCGGCAACGTAATTAACGGGAGATGATCCGTTCTTGTGGGCGACATTGCCCAGAATATACACTGGTGCGGGGATGATATGGGCTTCGGGCAGCCGGGTTTTCAGATGATTGAAGCCGAACTGCATCGCTTCGTTGAGCGCGGATACCTGCTGCTTGCCGAAAGCATTGCATCTTCCGGTGGCGGTGTTATAGACAAAGGAAGCGGCTTTGTATTCCACAAGGATGATCCTGTCTGCGGCAAACAGCTCGGTGAGTTTGTCGGCGAGGGCATCCAGCGATTCGGTCAGCAGGTTTTTGTCCAGTTTGGAATAGGTGATGTGACTTATTGCACCGACGACACCGGCAGCGGCAGCTCTTGTAAGGAAGCCGGGCTCAATGATGGTGGCATAACCCTTGTCGGTCTGTACCATTTCCAGACCGAGCGCATATGTGTCGACAAGAATATAGTCGGATGAGACCTCGGCAATATAGTCGAATATGCCCTTTTCCATGTCGAGTTTTACACTGCGTATGATATCCTCGGATTTACTTCTTACCTGAGAAAGGTAGCTGTCGCCATCGGTGAGCAGCGGCGAATCCTGAAACATGGAAACGGGATGGATATTAAGGACAGATCTGTCTACGGTATAGGTTCCGGCCTCTCCCTGAAGGGCGAGTATATCGATCAGCGGGCTTCCGCCCAGCAGACTGAGATGGATCTTATTATCGGTTTGCATGTATAAAAGCTGCCTCCGTATCTGTTTTGATACCACATATTATACAATAGAATGGCCTGCCGTGTCAAGTACGCCGAGGCCTTAACAATAAATCTCTTGTATCTGCCGATTACTTATGATAAAATGATACTGGACAAAAATGTACACAGCCCGACCCGGAGGAAAACAGAAATGCTTGACATTATCAAAAAGATATTCGGCTCCGCCAACGACAAGGCGGTAAAGGATCTGGCAAAGACCGTCGAAAAGATCAATGCGCTGGAGGGAAAATACAGTGCGTTGAGCGACGATGAGCTCTGTGCCATGACGGAAAAATTCAAAGGCGAGATCAAAAACGGCAAGTCGCTGGACGAGCTGCTGCCCGATGCCTATGCGGCCTTCCGTGAGGCGGCAAAGCGCATTCTGGGTCAGCGTGCGTTTGACGTGCAGCTGATGGGCGCCATCGCCCTGCATCAGGGCCGCATTGCCGAGATGCGCACCGGTGAAGGCAAGACCATCACCGCCACCTTCCCCGCCTACCTCAATGCACTGACCGGCAAGGGCGTGCATATCGTCACCGTCAACGAGTACCTCGCCCGCTTCCACAGCGAATGGATGGGCAAGGTGTTCCGCTTCATGGGCATGAAGGTGGGTCTGATCTGCCATGACATGACGCCCGAACAGCGTCAGGAGGCTTACAGTGCAGACATCACCTACGGCACCAACAACGAGCTGGGCTTTGACTATCTGCGGGACAACATGACCGCACGCAAGGAACGGTTGGTACAGCGGGAGCTGAACTTCGCCATCGTCGACGAGGTGGACTCGATCCTGATCGACGAGGCCAGAACGCCGCTGATCATTTCCGGCCAGGGCGACAAGTCCACCGACATGTACAAGCGGGCAAACCAGCTGATCCCCCAGCTGAAGGAAGCCACCGAGAAGAATGAAAAGGACGAGGTCATTCCCGAGTCCGGCGACTATATCCGGGACGAGAAGCAGAAGAGCGCTTCTCTGACCGAGAGCGGCGTCAAGAAGGCCGAGCGGTTCTTCGGCATCGAGAACCTCACCGACCCGAGCAACGTGACGACCTATCATCATGTGCTGCAGGCGCTGAAGGCCAATGTCATCATGAAGCGGGATGTGGACTACGTGCTGAAGGACGGCAACGTGGTCATCGTCGATGCGTTTACCGGCCGACTGATGGAGGGCAGACGCTATTCCGACGGCCTGCATCAGGCGATCGAGGCCAAGGAAAACGTGACGGTGAACCGGGAGAGCCAGACGCTGGCCACTATCACCTTCCAGAACTATTTCCGCATGTATCATAAGCTTTCCGGCATGACCGGTACCGCCAAGACCGAGGAGGACGAATTCCGGGGTATCTACCATCTGGACGTGGTGACCATCCCCACGAACCGTCCGATGATCCGCAAGGACATGAACGACGCCATATATTTCACCCAGAAGGCGAAATATGCCGCCGTGGTGGAGGACGTGGTCAAGTGTCACGAGAGTGGCAGACCCGTGCTGGTGGGCACCGTCTCCGTTGAGAAGAGCGAAATGCTGAGCCGAATTCTGGACCTGCGGGGCATTCCCCATGCGGTGCTGGACGCAAAGCTGCACGAGAAGGAAGCAGAGATCGTCGCTCAGGCCGGACGCAAGGGCGCCGTTACCATTTCCACCAACATGGCAGGCCGAGGCACCGATATCCTGCTGGGCGGCAACCCCGAATTCATGGCACGCCAGGAGCTGCGCAAGGCGGGCTATGAGGAGCAGATCATCGAGGAAGCGCTGGGCAGGAACGAGCACGTTTCCGAAGAGGTGCTGGAGGCAAGAAAGAAATTCAACGAGATCTATCCCGCCTTCAAGCAGGAGACCGACAAGGGCCATGAAGAGGTGGTCGCACTGGGCGGCCTGCATATCATCGGCACCGAGCGTCACGAATCCCGGCGCATCGACAACCAGCTGAGAGGCCGTGCTGGCCGTCAGGGCGATCCCGGCAGCAGCCGGTTCTTTGTGGCGCTGGACGACGATCTGATGCGCATGTTCGGCGGCGACCGGCTCAAGACCGTGACCCAGATGCTGGGCAGCAAGCTGGCCGGCGACGAGGCCATCGAGAACAAGATCCTCACCGACCTCATCGAGAACTGCCAGAAGAAGGTCGAGGGCCTGAACTATTCCCGCAGAAAGCAGGTGCTCCAGTACGACGATGTCATGAATACCCAGCGTGAGGTCATCTACTCCCAGCGCCGTCAGGTGCTGATGGGCGACGACATGCACGAGAGCATCATGAACATGCGCAACTCGCTGATCGAGGAAGCGGTGCAGCGCTACTGCGTGGGCAATACCGATTGGGAGACCTGGGATATCAAGGGTCTTTCGGATTACCTCGAAAAGCTGTGCCTGAAGCCCGAAAATGTCAAGACCGTGTTCGATACGCTGGCGGAGCCCACCCACGGGGAATTCACGAATAAGCTTGAGGAGTACTCCGATGTCTTCTATCAGGAGCACAAGGCCGAGATCGAAGAGGTCGGCGTGCAGATGCCCGAGCTGGAACGTGCCATGCTGCTGCGCAGCGTGGATCACCGCTGGATGGATCACATCGATGCGATGGATCAGCTCAAGGAGGGCGTCGGCCTGCGTGCCTACGGACAGCATGACCCCGTGCTGGAGTACAAGCACGACGGCTATGAGATGTTCGAGGAGATGAGCCGCCTCATTCAGGAGGACACCGTACGGAGCGTGTTCTATATCCGTCTGGTGCGCCGTGAACAGGCGGAGCAGCCCGCCGAGAAGGAGCGCAAGCTGGTCGCCAGCCACGGAGACAGCGAGCCCGTAAGGAAGCAGCCGGTGAAATCTGCCGTCAAGGTGGGCAGAAACGACCTCTGTCCCTGCGGCAGCGGCAAAAAGTATAAGGAGTGCTGCGGTAAAAATGCGTGAGAGCTTGCCGAAGGAGATCGAAGCACTGATCGGGAACCGGGAAATGCAGCAGATGACCATCGGCAGATCGGATGCGAATACCTATAGGGTCGGGGAATGTTATCTGAAGATCGCCCCGAAGGACTCCCTCAGCCGCAGTGCAAAAATGCAGCAGTACCTCAGCACGAAGGGCTTCACCGCACCGGTGCTGGCGTTTGTTCAGGATGCCGAAAAGGACTATGTGCTGGCGAAGGGCGTAGAGGGCATCGATGCCACGAAGTTCGGCTCCGACAAGGCGCAGCTCTGCCGGGAAATGGGCAGAGCGATACGCCGTCTGCACGACACGCAGGCAAGGGACTGTCCCTTTGCCGATGCGACGGAGCTGCTGATAAAGGGCTATGAAAAGGATGAAGGCAAACCCTTTGACGGCGATACCTCGGTGCTGGAAAGGAACACGCTGATCCACGGCGACTGCTGCCTGCCGAACTTCATTTTTAAGGACAGTGTGTTTGAGGGGTTTATCGATTTCGACTGTGCGGGTCTGGGCGATCGGCATATCGACCTTGCCTCGATCCTGTGGTCGACTCACTACAACCTGAATACCGACGAATATGACGACATCCTCCTTTCCGCCTACGGAAAAGAGAAAATAGATGCCGGAAAGCTGGAATTGTGTACCCGGCTTCTCGGCTATGACAAGATCTGAAATTTACGAAAAAGGATTGTGATAGAAAATGCTTGCAACAGAACAGTTTAAGCAGGACCTGATCGCCGTGCGGCATACGCTTGAAGAGCTGACGTCCGCACTGAACGTGGAACACCTGAAGGAACAGCTGGCGGAGTATCAGGAGGATATGGCCAGTGACGGCTTCTGGGACGACATGGAGAAGGCGCAGAAGATCAACCAGAAGGCACATGCCGTTGAGGAGCGCATCAACCATATGAAGAAGCTGGGCGAAAAGGCCGACGATATCGAGGCCATGATGGAGCTGGCCGAGGAAGCCGAGGACGAGGAAATGGCTTCCGAGATCCGCAGCGACCTCAACGCCATCAATGCGGATATGGAACAGCTGCGCCTGACCACGCTGCTGAAGGACGAATACGATTCCAACGACTGCATACTTGCCCTGCACGCCGGTGCAGGCGGAACCGAGGCACAGGACTGGACCAGCATGCTGTACCGCATGTATACCCGTTTTGCCGAGCGCATGGGCTTTACCGTCAAGGAGCTGGACTATCTGGACGGCGATGAGGCGGGCACCAAGTCCGTCACGTTCCAGGTCAGCGGCGAATATGCCTACGGCTTTCTGAAGTCCGAGCGCGGCGTACACCGCCTCGTCCGCATATCTCCCTTTGACGCCAACGCAAGGCGGCATACCTCTTTCTCCTCGCTGGACGTGGCTCCCATCATCGAGGACAACGGCGCCATGGAGATCCGCACCGAGGATCTGAGGATCGATACCTACCGTGCCACCGGTAAGGGCGGCCAGCACGTCAACCGTACCGACTCCGCCGTCCGTATGACTCACCTGCCCACCGGCATCGTGGTGCAGTGCCAGAACGAGCGCAGCCAGATCCAGAACCGTGAGACCTGTATGATGATGCTGCGTGCAAAGCTGGCAGAGCTTCACGAGAAGGAAAGAGCCGAGCAGATGAGCGAGGTCAAGGGCGAGCTCAAGAAGATCGAATGGGGCAGCCAGATCCGTTCCTACGTGTTCCAGCCCTATACCATGGTCAAGGATCACCGCACCGGCTACGAGGTCGGCGGCATCGACAACGTCATGGACGGCGATCTCGAGGGCTTTGTTACCGCATACCTCAAAATGCTGTAATTTAATCGGGTGATGAGAAAATGACATATTACGAAAGCTCCCGCATAAAGGCGGATGCTTTGATGGACAAAGGTCATGCGAGGATTCTGGCGGTGGAATCCAGCTGTGACGAGACCGCTATGGCGATCATCGAGGACGGCAGAAAGCTCGTTTCCGGCGTGATCGCCTCCCAGATCGACATGCATGCCCTGTACGGCGGCGTGGTGCCGGAGATCGCTTCCCGTATGCATGTGGAGGCGCTGGACCCGCTGCTGGATCAGACGCTGGCGCAGGCAAACATGACCGCAGACGACATCGACGCCGTGGCGGTGACCTACGGGCCCGGCCTTGTGGGCGCACTGCTGACCGGCGTGGCGTGGGCAAAGGCGTATGCCTACGGCAGGAATCTGCCGCTGATCCCCGTCAACCATATCGAGGGTCACGTCAGCGCCAACTATATCGCTTCTCCCGGGCTGGAACCGCCCTTCGTGTGCCTCGTGGCATCCGGCGGACACAGCCATATCGTCCGGGTGGAGAGCTACGGCACGTATACCATTTTGGGCGGCACTACCGACGACGCGGCGGGCGAAGCCTTTGACAAGGTGGCCAGAGTTTTGAACATCCCCTATCCCGGCGGCCCCCTGCTGGACAAGCTGGCGGAGGAGGGTGACGACAAGGCGTATACCTTCCCGAAGGTCAAGACCGCCGGCGAGTACGATTTCTCCTTCAGCGGCCTCAAGACTGCCGTCATCAATCAGGCGCACATGATCGAGCAGAAGGGCGGCACCATCATCGCCAAGGACTTCGCCGCCTCATTCCGCAAGGCCGTCGTGGATGCGCTGGTGGCAAAGACCGTCAGGGCATGTCTCGACTGCGGCTGCAAAAAGGTCGCTCTGGCGGGCGGCGTAGCCAGCAACCGGCTGCTGCGGAGGGAAATGCAGAAAAACGGCGAAGCCAACGGTCTGGAAGTGTTCATGCCCCCGGCGATCCTCTGCACCGACAACGCCGCCATGATCGGCAGCGCAGCATTCTATCGGCTGATGAAGGGCGAGCTGGCGCAGCTCAGCCTGAACGCCGAGCCGTCTCTTGCATTCATACAGGCATAAAGCATGAATATATATAATGACACTACCATAGCCGCACTCGCAACCCCCGCAGGCGAGGGCGGCATCGCTATCATAAGGCTCAGCGGTGACCGGGCGGAGGGCATACTCTCCGGGGCTTTCCGCAAAAAGGGCAAAAAGTGGGAAAGCCACCGCCTGTATTACGGCCATGCCATCGACGCAGACGGCAGGACCATCGATGAGGCCATGGCGGTGCTGATGCGTGCGCCGCATTCGTATACCCGGGAAGACGTGGCGGAGATCCACTGCCACGGCGGCAGTGCCGTTGCGGAAAAGCTGCTGGATCGGCTGATGCAGATGGGTGCCGTTCCCGCACAACCGGGCGAGTTCACCAAAAGAGCGTTTTTGAACGGCAGGATCGATTTGAGCCGCAGCGAGGCGGTCATGAGCCTGATCCGGGCGAACAGCGAGGCCGCCCGGCGTGCGGCGATCCGGGAACTGGAAGGCGGCGTCACGAGCTTCGTTACGCAGTGCCGGGACCGGCTGACAAAGCTGCTTTCGCTGATCGAGGCCTCCAACGACTATCCCGATGAGATCGACGAGCCCGCCACGGCGGAGCAGGTGCATCGGGAAAGTGCCGAGATCGCAGCTTCCCTGCGGGAGAATGCCGACCCGGACAAGGCAAGACTGGTG
The DNA here is from genome assembly GCA_045617085.1 of Clostridia bacterium. GTDB lineage: Bacteria > Bacillota > Clostridia > Christensenellales > Aristaeellaceae > Firm-10. The sequence goes on along the minus strand of JAZLHZ010000153.1, from coordinate 2,534 downwards.
ACCGGCGGCGTCAGCGTCGTGCTCAGCGGCAGACCCAATGCGGGCAAATCGTCGCTGCTGAATGCGCTCACCGGTACGGAGCGGGCCATCGTGACCAATATCCCCGGCACGACAAGGGACGTGCTGACCGAGCACATGACCATCGGCACGCTGAAGATCGAGCTGAGCGATACCGCAGGCCAGCACGAGACCGGAGACGCCATCGAGGCAATGGGCGTGGAGCGGGCAAAGGCTGCCCAGAAGAATGCCGATATCGTGCTGATCGTGATCGACGCTTCCGAGCCGCTGACCGAGGAGGACAGGCGGCTGCTGACCGAAAGGGACGAGCGCAGCATCGTCGTCTGCACAAAGACCGACCGTCCGGTGCGGACGGACATCGAGGCGGACGTGATGGTGTCCTCCGTCACCGGCGAGGGCATTGATGAGCTGATGAAGCTGATACAAAAAAAGGCCGGAGCGGACCGGCTTTCGGACAACATGCTGACCGGCAGGCGGCAGATAGAATGTGCGCTGCGTGCTGCCGAAGCGCTGGAGCGGGGCAGCGAAGCCGCAGTTTCCGGCATGCCGCTGGACATGGCGGCGGCGGATATCTGGGAGGCCCGTACGGCTCTGGGCGAGATCACCGGCGAGGATGCCAGGGAATCTGTCATCGATGCCGTCTTCTCGAATTTCTGCGTGGGAAAATAAGTTTTCCTTGACAGGAACGGCCCGGAGTGCTACAATACGGTACAGAAAAAAAGATACATCGGAGGAACATGATATGGGTAATAATATCGAACAGAAAGCAATGATCATCGGTGAGGAGACCGTCTGCAAGTACCTTACGCCCGAAAACGTCATCAAGTGCGTCGAGGACACCTGGCGCTGGTACGGCGAGGGCAAGGTCGTCATGCCCAACAAGATCACTACCGATATGACCTCGCAGGGTGTGGCTGGCTGGTTCAACTCCATGCCCGCCTACATTGCGCCGATGGACGTGGCCGGTGTCAAGATCGTCGGCGGCTATGACGCCAACAAGGCACTGGGTCTGCCCTATATCAAGGCTAATGTCCTGATCACCGATTCAAAGACCGGCATCCTTCGTGCACTTATTAGCGGCGACAGGATCAACGACCTGCGCACCGGCGCTCAGCCCGCCATCATGACGAAGCTCCTCGCCTCCAAGACCGATGTGGTCACCATCATCGGCACGGGCCTGCAGGGCTACATGAGCCTGCTGTGCATGAGCAAGGTCATCGACATGAAGGAAGTCCGCCTCTGCGACATTTCCGACGCCGCCATGGACAATTTCATCGCCAGATTCCCCGATGCGCCCTTCAAGTTCGTCAAGTGCAAGAGCAACGAAGAGGGCTGCCGCGGCGCAGACGTCATCATCACCGTGACCAATGCCAACGCCAACCTCGTTGAAGAGCCGTGGGTCAAGAAGGGCGGCCTCGTGATGACCATGGGCTCCTTCCGGGAGACTTCTTTTGACGTGGTAAGGAAGGCCGACAAGATCGCCGTCGATCAGGTGGGTCAGTCCCTCCACAGAGGCAATGTCAAGGAGCTTGCCGAAATGGGCGAGATCACTGCAGATTCCTTCGACATCATCATTCCCGACGTGCTCGCAGGCAAGATGCCCGCCAGAACCAACCCCGATGACAGGATCTATGCCCAGATCATCGGCACCGGCATGCTGGATGTCGCCGTCGGCGGCATGCTCCTCAATATGATCAAGGAGTCCGGCGAAGAAGTCAACATCGTCGACATGACAAAGTAATATAAAGTGAGCAGTTTGGCGGCGCAGGCGGTGGGTAGGGCTGATAAAGTAAGATAGATGGTGTTTTTGCCGCTGTATATACATCTCAAGCCCTATCCGCCTCGCATTCGCTCGGCACCTTCCCCACTGAGGTGGGGAAGAACTTTTTAGTTTGTATAACAATCACCGACAGTTTTGCTGTCGGCCAACTCCTCCCTCCTCATTGAAAAAACTTTTTCATTTTCCCGTAGCCTTCCTCCGTGTTCCTGCGTATAAAGAAGTGTAAATCAAAGAGGAACAACAACACAATACAACAACAATCAGGAGGAACACAACAATGAAGAACATCAAGAGAATCGCAGCAATGGTACTGGCACTGGCAATCCTGGTCATCGGCGCATCATCCGTGGCCTTCGCAGAATCCGATTACTTCAAGACCACCACGAGACTGTATCTGCGTATGGGACCCGGAACCGATTACGCATCGATCATGTGCATGGACAAGGGACAGAAGATGACCTACATCGATCACTGCTATGCCGAAGACGGTTATGACTGGTTTGAGGTACAGACCACGTCCGGCATCCGCGGCTGGTGCCATTCCGACTATCTGGTCAGCACTTCCGCTCCCACCAGCTCCAAGGTCACCATCAAGGGCGGCGACGCCTTCATCCGCAAGGGTGCAGGCCTGAACTACGGCAAGCTGGGTGTTGCCAAGAGAGGCACCTCCTACACCTACGACAAGACCGAGAAGGATTCCCGCGGTGTTGTCTGGTATCACATCACCGGAAAGACC
>JAZLHZ010000152.1:0-8017 GCA_045617085.1 Clostridia bacterium | reverse complement strand
CTATCTGGTCAGCACTTCCGCTCCCACCAGCTCCAAGGTCACCATCAAGGGCGGCGACGCCTTCATCCGCAAGGGTGCAGGCCTGAACTACGGCAAGCTGGGTGTTGCCAAGAGAGGCACTTCCTACACCTACGACAAGACCGAGAAGGATTCCCGTGGTGTTGTCTGGTATCACATCACCGGAAAGACCAGCGGCTGGGTATCCTCCGCATACGCCAAGAAGGCCTGAACGACATACAAAAAAACTCCCGTCCGAGCGGCGGGAGTTTTTTAATAGGGAGCAGTTGGGCGGCGAAGCCGCCTAATACTTATGTTTTGTGTGATGATCTGCGCAGGAGCAGCAGGGAGACGACCAGCAGGATTGAGAATATCGTGCCGAAAAGGAGGCCGGTCTGCAGGCTTCCGCCGAAGTGATCGGCTGTTACGCCGATGAGCGCCGGTCCGGCGGCGCCGCCGAGGTCTCCGAACAGGGACAGCAGCGCAAACATCGCCGTACCGCCGCGGGGCAGGCTGTCTGCGGCGACGGAGAAGGAGCCCGGCCACAGCAGGGCGCAGCCGAGCCCGCACAGGGCACAGCCGATGAGGCCGCCCACCGGCGAGGGCGACAGCGAGGCGGTGAGGTAGCAGACGAGGCAGATGACGCCGCTGACGAGCATGAGCTGTTCGATACGGTATTTTTTGCCGAAACGGCCGTGGAGCGCTCTCACGGTGCCCATCAGCAGGGCAAAGCAGGTGGGGCCCGCCAGATCGCCGACGGCCTTGCTGATGCCCAGTCCGGCTTCGGCAAACGTGGATGCCCATTGGCTGATGCCGCACTCGGAGGCTCCGGCGCACAGCACCAGCAATAGCAGCAGCAGGAAGCGGCGGTCTTTGATCAGCTGGGGGATCGTCATGCCGGTCTCGCCGTCCTTGATGAGGGGGTTCATCGGCACTTTCAGGAGGAATACGGTATTGCACAGCGGCACCAGCGCCCACAAAACGGCGAGGATGCGCCAATGTGCCGTGCCGAACAGGGCGAAATATGCTGTGGAGATCAGCAAAACCGCCACCTGTCCCCAGTTATAGAAGGAATGGAGCAGGCTGACGCTGCCCGCATTGGCGGAATCGGGGCAGGCTTCGACGATGGGCGTGACCAGTACCTCCAGCAGTCCTCCGCCGACGGCATAGAGCATGACGGCGAGCAGCAGTCCCCAAAAAGGATCGGGGAACAGGGACGGAAACATTGCCAGTCCGATGATTCCGACGGCGGCGGTCACATGGGCAAACGTGATGCCGGTGCGGTAGCCGAATTTGTCGGCATATCTGCCTGCCAGCCAGTCGATGACGATCTGTGTGCAGAAATTGATCGAGATCAGCAGCGAAATGCGCTCCAGCGAGATGCCGAACTCGCCCTGAAAGGTGAGAAACAGCAGCGGCGCAAAGGTGTTGACGATGGATTCCGTGACATAGCCGATGTAACAGGCATAGACGGTATATTTATAGGTGAGCCTTTTCATTATAGTTTATTCTTTTTCTACGGTGATCTCGCAGAATTCGAGGGTGAGCGGGGCGGTTTTTGCCATGACCTCGACCACGGCATACTTGTCGGGGAAGGGTTTTACGCGGTATGTCCGCATCGGCAGCTCGGTGTATTTTTCGGCGCAGACGGACAGGCCGGTATATTCCGCTTTTTCGGAGCTGACATAGACGTCGGCTTCTCCCTCTTCTTTGAACGCCAGATGCAGCGTGACGGCGGCATTTTCGGGAAGGGCTCCGGTGCATACCTTGACGTAACACGCATGTCCCTTTTCGCAGAGCAGTGGCAGCGGCGCAGCAACGGTGTCCCAAATGGGCTGCAGGTCACGGAAGGTTACCATGTGGCGGCGCAGAGCATTGCGGACGAGCTCCGGGTCTCCGGCAGTGGTGATGACCTCGGTGAGAGTCCGGTTGTTGGTGCAGAGCATTTCCTTGCCGGATTCCGGATGGGTGAACTTTTCGCCGATGACGTCGAAATAGTTGAACAGGTACAGGCCGTCGGCACCGTCGGAATAGGCGGCATTCGCAAAGCCGAAAACGTGTGCCGGTGTGTTGAAGGTGAACACATTATTGTTCGGGCGGATCAGGATCTCGGCGCCGGGACAGAGCTTCACGGATGTGCCCCGAAGCAGGCGCTTCCACAGGGCAACGGGCATATCGGTGTCGGTGGTCGCCCAGCGGGCGGTGGGTACTACGATGTCGATGAGGCCTTCGTCTGCCCAGGTGCAGACGTCAAAGCCCATCTGCAGGGCGTCATTCGGGTCGGCAGGCACACGGACGCACAGGGGGAGCTTCGTCAGCTGTTTGACCCTGCGCATGAAATCTGTGATGACGGCGCAGTTTTCTTTACCCGGTGCGAAGCAGAAGGCTTCCCGCATCCAGTCCAGCTCGATGCCGTAGGGGGAATACCTTTGCATGAGCTCTTCGATGAGCTTCAGCTCCCGGTCAACGATCTCTTTGAGATTATAGTCATAGCACCAGTCGTAGTAGCCCTCGGGGTCCCTGTGGCGGATGCGGCGGTATTCGGGGTGGTCGTGGAAGAAATCGGGGTGCAGGAACGAGGTGGGCTCGGCGCAGCAGTGGCAGTCGTTCATGCGGACGCTGAGCCACGGGCGGATGCCGCATTTGTTCGCCTCATCGATCCAGAAAACATAGGGATCGAGGCCCTTTTCTTCATATACCTCGTGGAGCACGCTGCAAAACGTATTTTTGTAGTCCACGTCTCTGCCGTTTTCCCGGGTCTGATGATATTTGTCCAGGAAGCTCTCGTAGACCTCGGAGGAGTAGTCCGCCATGCGGCCGGCGATACAGAACATGAGGTCGGTGACATGGGTGTCCTTGTAGCGGCGCACCATCGAGCGCATTTCGGCTTCATCCGGATGGATGCCGTTGTTGAATCGGGTGTACCAGTAATTGGTATCGTCAATGTTGAGCAGAATGCCTTTATTCATGTGCATGCTCCTATTTGCCAATGATTTTCTTCAGATGAGAGTTAGAAGTTGATTTGCCTTCGGCAGTTGATTTCTGCTTCGCAGAGTTTCCCCAACTGCATAGCTTTATCAGCCCTATCCACCGGCTTCGCCGGTCCCCACCTTTCTCGCTGCGGCTCGGTCAGGGTTCGGCTCTGACAGCGCACTGCGCTGTCATTCACTCCCGAACCCAACTCGCTTCGCTCGTTCCCACTGCGGTGGGGAAGGACTTTTGGCAGCTGCGCAGGCAATCGTTTTTATTTTATTAGAAAACCGCCGCAGAGGATCGGTCTGCGGCGTAATGAATGGTCAGTTCTTCTTGGGGCTGATGTCTTCCAGTGCGGTGGTGTGGCCGGTCACGTACTGATAGACGGGCTGCGGACGGTATGCCCAGCGGACGGCGTTGGTGATGACCAGCTGCACGTTGGGGTTGTGGTAGGAGGGGCAGCTCTCGTGGCCGGGCTGGAAGTAGAAGATCTTGCCCAGACCTCTGGAGAAGGTGCAGCCGCTGCGGAAGACCTCGCCGCCGGGGATCCAGCTGACGAAGATCAGATCGTCGGGCTTCGGGATATCGAAATGCTCGCCGTAGGTTTCCTCGACCTCCAGATCGAAGTGATCCTCCAGTCCCTGTACGATGGGATGGGTGAGATCCATGACCCACAGTCTTGCCATTTCGCCGTCCTCACGCCAGCGCAGCTTGTGGGTGTTGGTGCCCATCAGCTTGCGGAAGATCTTGGAGGCGTGGCCGCTGTGCAGGACGATGAGGCCCATGCCCTGCATGACACGCTTGTAGACACGCTCGACGATCTCGTCGCTGACTTCCTCGTGGGCCATGTGGCCCCACCAGGTCAGAACGTCGGTGTTGTCCAGCACTTCCTGAGTGAGACCGTGCTCCGGCTCGTCCAGCGTGGCGGTGCGGACCTCAAAATCGGGCTGCTTTCTGAGGAATTCGGCGATGGTCTCATGCATGCCGTCGGGATAAATGGCACGGACCTTTTCACTGCTTTTTTCGTGGCGGAACTCGTTCCATACGGTTACTCTGATCATGTGTGGTCTCCTCCTATTATAAGATGGATTTCATATACTGAACGAAGTGCGGGAATTCGACCTCGGGCTCGGCCAGATCCTTATGCCAGGCCTTCTCCCATTCGATGGAGATATAGCCCTCGTAATTGTCCTTTTCCAGCGTGTCGAGGATGCGCTTGAGCGGGATATCGCCCTCGCCGGTGGAGCACAGCTCGATGCCGCCGTCCGCCAGACGGTGATGATCCTTGAAATGCACATGCTTGATCAGCGGCTTCACGGCATCGTAGAATACCGGGAAATCGTCGCCGTAGGTCTTGTCGCTGTGGCAGACGTCCCAGATGATGCCGAACTTGGGGTTATCCACCAGCTCGGCGACCTTCAGCAGGCGCCTTGCATAGTTGAAGTTGCCGTGGCACTCCTGAAGCACCAGCACATCGGTGCCCTCGGCATACTCGCAGACCTGTTTGATGCCGGAGGCGACACGGGCGATGACCTCGTCCTCGTTGTCCTCGGGACGGATGCGGTCGCCGAATACACGGATGAATCCCATGCCCAGCGCCGCTGCGGTATCCACACAGGCTTTCGCATCGGCAAGCGCATCGTCAAAGTCTTCCGCCGAATGGAAATGGGCGGAGGCGCCGAAGCCGATCAGCTTGATGCCTGCCGCTGCGGCCTTCTTTTTGGCTTCCTGCTGGAAGCCGAGGGAAAAGTCTTTGATCTTCAGCGGAGACATCTCTCCGGAGATCCCGCGTATTTCTACTCCCTGATAACCGTAGTCTTTTGCCATGGCAAGCACTTCGTCATAGCTCTTGCCGGGACAGCCCAGTGTTGAGAATGAAAGCTTCATCCTGGTGATTCCTCCTCATGTGGCGTATATGCCTATTGTATCACATGTCGGCGGAATATGCAAGTGGAGAGGCGAGAAAATCCCGAATTCAGGGACGGTTTTTGTATGAGGCGGGTTCTGCAGGTTTTCCGTCTTTGAATACTGTAAAGTCCGAAAGCTGCACATCGGCCCCGGTGATTATTGCACCGCAGTTCATCGGCGCGTCCGAAGATGAGATGTTGACCTGCACGTTGGACAGCGTGATATGGGCGGCATTGGCGATATAGAATCCGGCGGAGGAGGTGACGTAATCCCACTCGCTGTAGCCGTATTTGTCGATGCAGGTGAGCGCTTCCTTTTTCTTCTTGTCATAGGAATACTCGTCCACCGTGACGGTCCTGCCGACAAAATCGAATATCGAATCGAAGAAGCCGATGTTCTCGCAGACGGCGTCCTCGTTGCCCTGGATCACCACGTTGTGTTCCGCCTTGACGGTCATGCCCATGAAGCGGATATTGCGGATCGGCGGGGCGATGCAGGCGCTGATGCCCTTGCAGTGCGAGGCGAGGAAGACGGGACAGCGGCATTCCATATATATGTTGGAAAAGGAGATGTTCTCGATGCGGGTGCCGGGTCTTTCGTCGGTGTTGAAGTTGTAGCGGGCTTCGAGACACACGCCCTTGGAGGAGTCCCGAATGACGATATTTGATACGGTGCAGTTGCGGATGACGCCGTTGCCGACACCGATGCGGAAGGCGTTGGCGTGATTGGTGCGCAGGCGGCAGTTGGTGACCGTGACATCCTCCAGAATGCGGGTCTTGTCCTTCAGACGTTTGGCATCGTTGCGGAAGGTGATGCAGTCGTCCTCGGAATCGATGTTGCAGTCGCTGACGATGACCCGGCGGGACGAGTCGATGTCGATGCCGTCGCCGTTCTTGACATGCTGATTGTTCTTTATTTTCAGTCCGCTGATGAATACGTCCTCGCAGCCGTGGACGAAGCAGGACCAGTAGGTGGAGTTGACCAGCTCCAGATCCCGCAGACGGATGTTGGATGATTCGCACATGTACAGCATCTGCGCAGGCCGCTTGAAGCCCTCTTCGTTTTTGAAGCCGAAATGGGCGCCGTTGCCGTCCAGCCTGCCGCCGCCGTATATGCCGCAGTTTTCCACCTCCAGCAGGACGATCAGGTGCTTGCCGTTGGTGCGCTCGTTGACGGATACGGGGTTTTGCGGCCAGGCGTAGGGCTCGTTGTAGTCATTTTCATCGTCGGAGCCCTTGACGGTGCAGCCGAAGGGAAGATGAAGATAGGTGTTTGAACGAAGATACAGCGTGCCGGTGCGGTAGATGCCAGCGCCGAATTCGATGCTTCCTCCGCCTGTGGTGGCACATTCATCGATCAGTGCCTGAAGCTCTTTTGTCTGAACCTTGTCCGGAGAGGGAAGGATCCCCCGTGAATAAAGAGAAATGTTCGTACAGATCAGCCTCCTTTGGTGGTTTGTACCGATTATAGCGCTTCTTAACATGTTTTTCAAGCTGCATTTTCGGTCAATCCCGAATGTTTAATAATGAATAAACTTGACATAGGGGCAAACCGGTGATATGATAACAGAAAATGAAATTTTCGGAGGCAAAATATGCAGAAGTACAAAGTAGCTGTTATCGGCGCAACCGGAATGGTCGGCCAGCGTTTCCTTACCCTGCTCAATAATCATCCCTGGTTTGAGGTCAATGCACTGGCAGCCAGCGCCAGAAGCGCAGGCAAAACCTATTCCGAGGCTGTTGCAGGCCGCTGGGCTTTTGACTGGGATATCCCCGAGTACGCAAAGAATATGACCATCATCGACGCCGCAGACGTCAATAAGATCGCCGAAGCTGCCGACTTCGTGTTCTGCGCCGTCGATATGCCCAAGGATCAGATCCGTGAGCTGGAAAACGCCGTGGCCATGACCGAGACCCCCGTCGTATCCAATAACTCCGCCCACCGCTGGACCAAGGATGTGCCCGTGATGGTGCCCGAGGTCAACCCCGAGCACGCCGTGGTCATCGAGGCCCAGAGAAAGCGCCTCGGCACCAAGGTCGGCTTCGTCGCCGCCAAGCCCAACTGCTCCATTCAGGGCTATGTGCCCGCCCTCACGCCCCTGCGTGATTTCGGGATCAGCAAGATCAGCGTTTGCACCTACCAGGCCATCTCCGGCGCAGGCAAGACCTTTGCCCGCTGGCCCGAAATGGTGGATAACGTCATCCCCTTCATCAGCGGTGAAGAGGAGAAGAGCGAGAAGGAACCCCTGAAGATCTGGGGCCGTGTGGAGAACGGCGAGATCGTCAACGCAGAGGCTCCCGTCATCAGCGCTCAGTGCTATCGTGTTGCCGCTTCCGACGGACATATGGCTGCCGTTTCCGTCTCCTTCGACAAGAAGCCCGCAAAGGACGAGATCCTGGCCCGCTGGAAGGAATACAAGGGCGAGCCTCAGAAGCTGCAGCTGCCCAGCGCTCCCAAGCAGTTCCTTACCTATTTTGAAGAGGACAATCGTCCCCAGACCCGTCTCGACAGAGATATCGAGGGCGGCATGGGCGTAAGCATCGGCAGACTGCGCGAAGACTGCATTTTTGACTACAAGTTTGCCAGCCTTGCACACAATACCCTCCGCGGTGCAGCAGGCGGTGCTGTGCTGACTGCCGAACTCCTCTGCGCAAAGGGCTATATCCCCCATAAGTAATCAAATTGCACCCCTGCAAAGGGGTGCAATTTTACATATTGTTCGGAATTGTACGATTTATAAAGCTGACAAATTATTGAATGTTCGTGTTATGACGAAGAATAACTGAAATGTGAAAATCCCCAAAGAATGATGTTCGGTAAAGGGCGAATATTAATCAAAAACTTAGGCAAAGACGGAACAAAAATGCCGATTTACCAACGTTTAACATACGGAAAAGTGCATAATACTAAAGTGTATATATAGAAGAAAAAGACTTTTCAAAAGCTGAAAAAAAGTGTTGACAAAATGCCCGGTTTGTAGTATAATCTCTATTGTTGCTTGAGCGGGAACGAAAACGAAAGCCTGAGGGCTTCGGAAGAGTCCCAAAGAAACAACAAGCGATCCTTGAAAACGATATAGAGAAGAGCGTTCAAGAGCGAAAGGCCGGAGCGGCGAAAGCTGCGGAGATGGTAAAGAGTT
>JAZLHZ010000151.1:0-3613 GCA_045617085.1 Clostridia bacterium | reverse complement strand
CGTCGTGTACGTTGACGCTCTCGATACCGCAAACCTTGAGGCCGGATGCCTTGACCTCTTCGTTCATTGCATGAACGGCTTCCTTTGTCCAGGCCTCACCGGGCTCGGTGGAATACAGCGTGGTGTTGACGCCCTTCATGCCGGGGATCTGACGGATCTGCTGAAGGGTGATGCTGTCGTGGCCGGTGCCGTACCAGCGGAATGACATTTCCATAATACTACCTCCGTTTTGATTGTTGTTTACTTATTGATCGTGTCACAGAATACCTTGCCGAGACGGCGAATGCCCTCGGTGATGCGCTCATCGCTCATGGTAGAGTAGTTCAGCCGCAGCGCTGAGCAGGGCTTATCCATATCGACCATGAAGGTATTGCCGGGGACATAGACCACCTTCTGGGCGGCGCATATCTTGGACAGGGGCAGCGTATCGATGCCATGACCCAGATCACACCAGATGAACAGGCCGCCGTTGGGACGGGTGCAGAAAATGTCCTTCGGGAAATATTCGTCGATGGCGTTCAGCATGGTGCTGCACTTGTGGGAGTAGTTCGCCCGCATCTTGAGGATCAGCTCGTCGATGTCAAAGCGCTTCATGTATTCATACGCCAACAGCTGGGGCAGCATGGCGGTATGCACGTCGGAAACCTGCTTGCCGATGACCATCTTCTGGATCAGCGCCTTGTTGCCGCAGACAAAGCCCACGCGCAGACCGGGCGCCAGGATCTTGGAGAACGAGCCATTGTACAGCACGATGCCCTCGGTATCCATCGACTTGATGGTCGGGACCTTTGTTCCGTCAAAGGTCAAGTCGCCGTAGGGGTTGTCCTCGATGATGACGATGTGGTTCTTCTTTGCAACCTCGTACAGGGCCTTGCGCTTCTCAAGGCTCATCGTTGTACCCATGGGGTTCTGGAACGTGGGGATGGTGTAGATCATCTTGACGTTCTTGTTCTCTGCGATGACCTTCTCCAGCGCCTCGATGTTCATTCCGTCCGCATCCATCGGCACACCGGCCAAATGGGCGTTATAGGAACGGAAGGCGTTCAACGCACCGATGAAGCTGGGTTCCTCAACGATCACGGTATCGCCCTCGTTGACCAGCACCTTGGTCGCCAGCTCGATGCCCTGCTGGGCACCGGTCATTATGACCACCTCGTCATCGCCTGCAGCGGTGTCGATGTTTTCCACTTTCTTTAGGCGTGCCTTGATGGCATCCTTCAGGGGCACATAGCCCTCGGTCACACCGTACTGCAGCGCCAGCACCGGCTGATTCTTCAGAAGGTCTGCGGCGATCTCCGCCAGCGCCTCATTGGGGAACAGCTCGGGAGCAGGATTGCCGCCTGCCAGGGAGATGACGGACGGATCCGCTGCAAACTTGAATATCTCACGGATGGCAGAGCCGCGAATGGTGCTCATTCTGTCGGAAACCTGATAGTCCATGGTAGTTTCCTCCTGTTATGTTATCTCAATACGGTATCTCAGTATGCCTTTACGGTATCGATGAAGGCCTTGGCGTCCTCGGCTTTGTACAGTGCGGAACCTGCGACCAGTACTGTAGCGCCCTTCTCGATCAGGGTCTTGGCGTTCTGGGCGTTCACGCCGCCGTCCACCTCGATCTCGGCCTGCACACCGGCCTTCTTCAGCATGCCGTCGATCTCTGCGATCTTCTCCACAGCGGACATGATCATCTTCTGGCCGCCGAAACCGGGGTTGACGGTCATGACCAGTGCCAGATCGAAGTCGCCCAGCACATAGCGCAGGCACTCGGGGCTGGTGGCAGGATTCAGAGCCACACCGGCGAGGCAGCCGCACTCACGGATCTGGTGCAGCAGACGGTTCAGATGGTTGGTAGCCTCTGCATGAACGGTGATCACCTTTGCGCCGGCAGCGGCGAAGGCTTCCACATAACGCTCGGGCTTCTCGATCATCAGGTGGGCATCGCAGGGCAAAAGCTCGGTCTTGGCGATGGCCTTCATCATGTCGTAGCCGAATGACAGATTGGGTACGAAGCTGCCGTCCATTACGTCGTAATGGATCCAGTCGGCACCGGCGATCTTCATGCGCTCGACTTCCTCATAGTACTTCAGGGGATTTGCCGCCAGCAGTGACGGAGCGATCTTCACGTTATTAGTCATACCTGTCCCTCCATTTTTCTTTCATGTCGTTAAACAAAGTTTTATATCGTTCATAGCGCTGGCAGGAGATCTTGCCGTCCCTGACCGCCTCGCAGACCCGGCAATCGGGCTCCGAAACGTGCATACAGGGGGAAAAGCGGCAGGTTCCTTCATACGCTTCAAACTCCGGATAGTATTCCCGCATCTTGACCGGGTCCATCAGCTCCAGCTCCAGCAGCGAAAAACCCGGCGTATCCAGCACCCGACCGCCGTTTTCCAGCGGCAGGAGCCTTGAATGCCTCGTGGTGTTCTTTCCCCGCTCGATCTTTCTGGAAAGCTCGCCGGTCTCCAATTCGGTCCCGTACAGGGCATTGATGAGTGAGCTTTTCCCGACACCCGACTGACCGCAGAAGCAGTGGGTCGTCCCCTTCAGTCTTTCCCGGAGCGCATCCACGCCCTCGCCGGTCAGTGCATTGGTACGCAGCACCTCCACGAGACTGCCGCTGTATTCTTCGGCGATCCTCTCGGCAAAACCGGCATCCTCATCGGTCTTGTTGATCACGATCACGGGCGTGATGTCACGCTGCCTTGCAAACATCAGCATCCGGTCGACCAGCAGCAGATCCGGCTGGGGATTGCCCGCCGCTGCCACCATGACCATCACGTCGATATTCGCCACCGGCGGACGGATCAGGCTGTTCTTCCGCTCGTATACCGTTTCCAGCCAGCCCTTGTTTCCGTTCTCGCCCGGCGTAAAGCCCACATGATCGCCCACCATCGGCGCAATGTGCTGCCGTCTCAGTTTGGTTTGGGCGCTCACCACATACTCGGTGCCGTTTGCATCCATCACGGTGAATCTGCCGCCCACGCCGCTCAGTATCAGTCCGTCCAAGCGTTTTTCTCCGTTTCGTTTATTCAGTAAATGTCACAATCGTCTCATAGAGCAGTGTCTCGTCCGCAAACACCCTCAGCGTTTTGTCTCCGGTATCCGGACTCGTCAGGCTCAGCTCCACGGTCTCACCGGCATTGTGCACGGCGTTGTAGACCTGTGTACCCTCTTCATCCGTCTCATCCGCATACAGGAAGGCGGTAACGGCGGTATTGTCCGCTTTCACGACGATGGGCAGCAGCAGTTCCTGCGTAAAGCTGACGCTTCGGCTTTGGCTGATGGTGAAATCGACCACAGTGCCCCACAGCACCTCTTCCTCCGCCTCAATCGACTGGGAAAGCACGGTGCCGGCTGCCTCACGGCTCTCCTCCTGCGTCACGTTGCCCGCATCCAGACCCGCCGACACGATGGCACAGACGGCATCGTCATAGCTCATACCCACGATGTTCGGCATTCTTGTACTCTCGCCGCTGATGCCGATGGTCACAGCATCAAAGGGATCCAGCATCGTGCCTGCTTCCGGCTCCTGCCATACCACACGGCCGACCTCCACATCCCTGCTGAGCACCAGCACCGGTTCCTGAAGATCGAGACATGCCGCCTCAAACAG